>SDNX01000022.1 GCA_004524545.1 Promethearchaeota archaeon | reverse complement strand
CACTCATGACTCTAAAATATGCTCGAAGCATAAGGAAAATGATCATTACTAGTAAATAGAAGTTTAGAACTCTCAAAACCGTAGAGATATTGGCTTGAATAGAAAAAAATTGGTTTTAGGCGCCATCACCTAAAACGCATATTAGTCAATTTTTTTATCTCTTTTTTTAAACCTTATTAATAAAAGTAATCAATTATAATTAGACTTTTTAACCAAGCGGAGAGTTTTAATTGATATATACGCTATTTAACCAAATAGGTTAATTGTTTGATATTTAGGTGTTATTAAATGCGAAGATTGCTGTTTGTGGATTTTCTCCGGGGTATTGCAATTTTTTTCGTTATTGTTTTTCATGCAATGACATTCAACATTTTCGGAGGCACACAGCAGGCATTAGATGCAGCTGGACCTCTAGTAACAGCAATAGCATTTCCTATTGGAATAATCGGGTCATGGGCAGCGATTTTTGTATTCTTATCCAGCATCGCAAATACTTCAGTAATTCATAACCAGTTGAAAAAAGGTACCAAACCCTCAAAAGTGCTTTTTGGAGCCATCTTACCGAGCCTAGCAATAATCATCATTAATTACATATTCATGGTCCTCTTCAGTCACGTACGCGTTGTTGGCGAGAAAAACTATTACTCCATAATAAACGGAACAATAGAGCTACTCTCCTATCCAGGATTTGATCCTCGTGTATTGCTTTTCAACAGCTCGCTGATTATGATTGGATTTGGAGCGATATTCTGTAACATTCTCCTTATTATCTTCAGAAGGCAATTGCTGAATGAAGAAAGTAATGCAATGTACTGGATTTTCACAATTATCGGTTTATTAGTTGTGGCACTAACCCCTCTTTTGGATTGTATATTTCAGATTCATTCATATCCGTCAAAGATAGATGAGTATTGGGAGGATGGCAAGTATGTATTTGCATATCTAGTATCTTTAATCACGGGACCTAGACATAGTATCTTTCCATATGCAGCCTATGGACCATTTGGAGCGATATTTGGTACTATGATCTTACGAAATGTGGATAAAAAGAAATTCATGACATTTGGATTCGTGTTTGGAGCAATATTTGTGGTAATCGGGTTATTGTTATGGATTCCCTTAGGAGTTCCATTATTAAATGAGCCAAAATACAGCCCGAATTTATACATCATGGATATCGGATTGCTTTTTTGGCTAATCACCCTTTTTACAGTGCTTTTTTACTATCGAGATTATAAAACTCGCGTTAATATCGCAAATAAGACCGTTTTTGTGCGTCGGTATAGCATGGCTACATTGACGATATTTATGTTCGAAAGTCCAATTTCGGCTGGAATTGCCCAATCGTTTAATCTGATGTTTTCCCCGTTAATACCTATGGGAATTGTTACAAATGAAATCTTTGGATTTATTGTCTATCTACCTTTGGTATTTTTCCTGTGGCATTTCATCTTAAAAAGCTGGGAAAAAGTAAACTTCAAGGGATCTATTGAGTGGATTGCAAATGAAATTGTAGGGAGATTACGAGGTCGAAAATCAGACAAATTAAATGTCCAAAAAATTCTCTATGATCCCATTTCTTCAGAAAAAGAAGAATAGATAATGAAAAATGTATTTTTACGGTCGAAAATCTTTCAGTAGCACCATTTTACGCTCAATACGAGCTTTTTCTGCAGCGAATCCCATATAATGAGACTCCATTGCACTACTAATGTCGGTCAATCCTGCTTCTTCCTTAGTTTTTTCACCAAGGAGATAGCTAGTGAATGCATTCATTATACCTGAATCACCCCCTCCATGCCCGGATCGAGACAATCCGACTTTAAATCGTTTTTTTGTGGTATTTGTTCGAAAATCTGTTACAAGAATTTCTTGGTTAAAACTACGAAACGATCCACGAAGAACACCCATAGTTCCCATTATTCGTAGTTCTCTTCCTTCCCAGTCTGAATAGCCATACAATAGAAGAGTAGCAATAATACCATTAGGATACATGAAAGTGGACACATGATGATCCATTACATCGTTTCCAGATTTGAAAATACACAGTCCAAATTGCCCTTCTCGTAATGCTTTCATTCGACCCTCTAAAGTAAAGTCATCAGTAATTGCAGACACTGGAAAAGTATCCCATTCCAAATATTTACGTAAAGGGGGGATGATTTTGCTAAGGAATTTTATTAATTTCTTCCTTTTAGTTAATTTAAGTACAATTTTCGATGCAAGCCGAAACAAAAATGCTCGATTTTCATTTCGGTTTGTAGGAACTCTAATAATAGGTTCGAGATCTAAATACATTCGCGGAGCATACCACGGACATGACTCCGAATGCGGACATCCATCAGTACACCGATCAGGAGAACCAGGAGGTGCATTTTCGGGTTTATAGAATGTTAAGTCCCCAGTTGAAACTACTTCTTCAGGATAATCCCCAGTAATCCAATGCATTATATCTAAATCATGACAACTCTTAGCGAGAATAAATGGGGTGCTTTCAGCAGCATTCTTGTACCATCCCCTAACATAACTGTGCCCGTAATGCCAATAACTAACATTTTCACTATGTTCATAATGCAAAATATCTCCAATCTCTCCAGAATCCACAATTTCTTTAACCTTTTTGAAGAAATGTGTAAAACGTAATACGTGTCCAACTTGCACTAATCGATTTTTTTCGATTGCCAGTTTTTCGATGTGCTGACATTCCTCAAGTGTTGGAGCAATAGGTTTCTCCATAAAAACATTATATTCCATTTCCAATGCTCGAATAACAGGCTTATAATGCATTCTATCGGGAGTGCAGATAAAACATACATCTGCAATCTTTCCGATCTCATTGTTCAGCATATCTTCCCACGATTCAAAACATAAATCTGGTTGAATCCCATGTAAATCTTGAAAGAGTTTGCGTTTTTCCGGATTGGGGTCAGCGACAGCAATAAACTTCAATTTATCAGAATTCTTTAGTGCCCAAGTCCCATATGCTTCACGTCCCCGGGACCCAGCCCCACAGACTATTGCAGTGATCGCTGGTTTTTTTATTGCCATAAGTATCGTTAAGTAACGTGAGTTTTAAAGAGTCAGATGAGTAAGAATTTCAACTAGATATTATTGGAGAATTTTCATAATTGCATCTATCGATGCATCTTCTACTTGACGGGAATGATTTTGGTGTACAAGTCTTAGACTTTCTAAAATAATTCCCCTGATTAGATGAATTGTGAGTTCAACATCAACAGATTGGAATACTCTAGACTGGATTCCCTCTATAATTGTATTCTTCAATATTTCTTGGTACGCTTCTTTAAACGCAGATCCTACAATTTCAGCCTCTATAGCATAATCGTCTTCATCAGCTACATTTGCTTCCACATGTGGACGAGAGATTCCATAAATTTGCTGTAACACAACCTTTAGTTTATCTTGTACAGATGGAATAGATTTTATTTCGCTTTCAAGTTGAAGTACATGTGCATCGGCGATTTTTCGGTAAAAAAAGTATAATGCTTCTTCTTTACCACCTTTGAAGTATTTGTAGATGGTTTTTTTTGACATTCCCAGACTTCTTACGACGTCATCTATAATTGTTTTCTTCATACCATACTTGAGAAAATACTCCATGAACGCGTTCGCAATTTCTTCTTTCTTCTGGGAATCAGACATTTTTAAAATTCACTAGGGTATTGTTCGTTTTAATTCTATAAAAATATTGAAAAATTTGAAAAATTGTCCCTGAGGCTATGGGCTATTGTTAATCTGAAAATTCAACATTATGGTGAAGTAGGGAAACTTAAAGGATTATTTAAAAGTGCTTTTTCATCAAGTTATCAAAATTTTCTTCCATATATCTGTAATATCGTATAGAATTGATCCATTAGGTAGGAAACCGCCGTTTCCTTAGATTTTTTTTCGTAACTATTATATTTTCTCACTCCCAATGTATGAGTAGTGATATTAAGGTCTGGTAAAGATAATGGCATCAGAACCACAAGAAACTACTTCTAATATAGCAAAATACAAAATTGCTGAACCACACGATCTTTCTCCAAGATCACAGTGGTTGCGAGATTATTACTTCAAGGGATTAGAGCGTGAATGGAATAACGAATATGATCCATACAGCACTGGTACAGAATGGGATCGGGTATGGGCAGAGCTAGATTTTTACATTGTCCCCGAAGCAATGGGTTTTATGGGTAAAACTGTGCGAGGACCGTTTGGTTCTTCCATAGATTTAATGGGTAAACCTATAAATCTTCCAGAAAACTTCTGGAAAAAATCCTTACCCGAACGTAGGATGATTTTTTTTGAGGAAGTGATGGTAAACTACATCCCCAAAGAAATTGTTGGACCCTCTCTACTTGCTGGGTCAAGATTTAACGCACAATTATCTAAATGCTTCAACGAAAAAGAAGAGAAAGCATTCGATAAGAAATTAGTAAAAGATATTCGACCTTCAGTATGGAAATTCCACGAAAGTGGTTTCGGCAACTTGGGTGCTACAGGAGGTCACTTAATTGCGGATTACAAGACTATTATTGAAAAGGGTTTCAAATATGTCCACAAACTAGCACAGGAAAAATATGATTCCCTTAGTGATCGTGAAAAACGGGGTCCAATTGGGGAAGAAGTCAGAGCAATGATTCATGCTACCCTTATTCCGAAGAAACTTGCTGAAAAGTATCAGGAAGAATGTCTTAGATTAGCAGGAGAAATCGAAGATCCCGAGCGAAAAGCAGAATTTGAGCAGATGGCAAAGAATTTAGAAGTTGTCCCATGGGAACCCGCACAAACTTTCTGGCAAGCAATGCAATCTTTATGGATGACCCATATGCTAATCATGGCAGAAGAATCCTATCCAGGACCTGGCGTCAGTTTTGGACGTTTAGATCAATATCTTTATCCTTACTATAAAAAGGATGTTGTTGAAGATGGAACTGTAACCAAAGAATTCGCTAAAGATATTCTCGGTAGCTTCTGGTTCCACTGCAATACTGCTTACGATGGTCAGATGCGAGTAGGTGGTAACCAAGGAATTACCGCAGGATTCGGGCAACTCATGACTCTTTCAGGATGTGGTCCTAATGGAGAAGATTTGAGCAACAAGCTAACCTACACGATGCTTGAAGTTATTGATGAATGGTCTCCTATCTTAGAACCTAAACCAAACGTTCGATTACACCGAAACACCCCAGATAAGATGTTAGATACGGTTGTTGATATGGTGACTCGATCACAAGGTGCACCATTCTTATTGAATTTCGATGAAAGATCAATTGAGGGTATGGTTTTGGAAGGAATTCCACGTGAAGATGCTTGGGATTATGCATGTGTCGGATGTTTAGAAAACACTATGCAAGGAAACGATCGATCCGGTACGGTTAATTGTAATCCAAACATCTCAAAAAGTCTAGAACTCACACTTTGGAATGGAGGAAGTAAATTCTTCAAGGGCAAACCTACGAAGAAAATAGCTAAATTCGGTCCTAAAACGGGTAATCCAGAAGATTTTACAACATGGGAAGAATTTTGGGCTGCATGGGAACAACAAATTAAGTATTTGGTTCAATACACCGTTGAAACCTATAATAAATGCGAGAACATGCGAGCTGAGTATCTTCCAACACCATATCTATCTACTATTGTCCGAGGATGCATTGACAAAGGGTTGGACATCCGAAATGGAGGTCCTGAAATTCGATTTATTACCATTGAAGGGGTCGGATTTGCCACATTAGTTGATTCCTTATTAGCCATCAAGCACTTCGTATACGATGAGAAGAAATACACCATTGCGGAATTGAAAGAAGCTTTAGTGAATAACTTCCAGGGTAAGAAAGAATACGAAATTATGCAAACCATGTTAAAAAATCGTGGTCCAAAATATGGAAATGATCTCGATGAAGCAGACGAAATTGCTAGACGAGTGATGGAGACATGGAGTCAAGAGACTTTCAAGTACAAAACTGACACTGATTTCCAATTTCGGGGAGGAATGTTATCTTGGAACTATTGGGCAGGAGAAGATGCAGCATATACTGGGGCTACACCCAATGGACGATTAGCAGGAACATTCTTGTCAAATGCAATTTGTCCCACAAACGGAGCAGATGTTAATGGTCCAACTTCTGTCACAAATTCTGTTGGAATGGCATTAGGTGGAAAAGCTGAGGATGGACGATATATCAATTACCTTCCAAATGGTGCTTCTCACACGATAACCTTTACTCCAAGTCTTCTGCGTGAAGATGAGGCAAAAGATAAGTTCAAAGCATATTTACGCGGATATATTGAGAATGGAGGAACTGCTCTTCAAATCAATATCTTAGATGCAAATATGTTAGTTGACGCACAGAAACATCCGGAGAATTATCCACATTTATTAGTTCGAATCACAGGATATAACACCTATTTCGTTTCCATTGGAAAGGAACTACAGGACGAAATTATCAAACGAGAAATGCATAATATGTAATTTCTTTTCTTTTTTATTTACAACAGATGAACAGAAATGACAGAAGTGAAAAAAGGAAACTTATTTGAAATTCAGAAGATGAGTACAGAAGACGGTCCGGGTATCAGAACTACAATTTTTATGAAAATCTGCCCCTTAAGGTGCGTATGGTGCCATAATCCCGAATCTTGGCTTAAAGAACCGTCGATCCAATGGTTTAGTGTTAAGTGCATTGGGTGCGGGAGCTGTGTTGATGTTTGTAAGCAACATGCATTAACTTTGGATGACCAAGGAATTCATATTGATCGGGATAAGTGTATTGCATGTGGAGATTGTGTAGAAGTGTGCCCGAGTACAGCACTTAGAAAGTTAGGAGAATACTGGAATGTTGAAGATCTTATAAAAGAAGTAGTCAAAGATCGAGCATATTATGTCAAATCTGGTGGAGGAATCACGGCATCTGGTGGGGAAGCCGCAGTTCAAGTGGATTTCATAGTAGATTTTTTTAAGAGATGTAAGGAAGAAGGAATACATACCGCATTAGATTTGACAGGATTCCTCCCGAAGCAAACGTATCAGAAAATTTTCCCATATGTAGATTTATGGTTATACGATCTTAAAGAAATCGATGAGGAGAAGCACATACAATTCACAAATGTGTCCAACAAGATTATTTTAGAAAATATTAAGTGGCTTGTGAGTGAAAACCAGCGTATTTGGGTTCGAACTCCTATTATACCGACCTATACCGCGACGGAAGAAAACATCAGAGGTATAGGTAACTTCATTGTGAACGAGTTAGGCAATAAAATCGAGCGATGGGATCTTTTAGCATATAACAACCTCGCTAAGGCAAAATTTGAACGTATGGATTTAGATTGGCCGTGTAAAGATTTGGAACTGCTTAATTGCAGTGAAATGGAGAATTTTTTTGAGATTGCACAGGCTACAGGTGCAAAAAATGTGAAATGGTCGGGCTTAACCAAGACCGAAGATGGGGAAGAAATCCAAAAAAAGCCCCTACAAAAAGCACCACCCTCGTGTGGCGCATAATATTTATGAACTATTAAGAAGAAGAGTGAAGTGGAAAAAATGGCTAAGAAAGCAGAACCAGTATGGAATAAAGAATTTGATGATGAAGCGTATGCACTTTCACGATTAGAATTTGCGGCAAAATTTGTATCAACAATCGACGAGCGTGGTTGGCCTCATATAACTTTTATCGCGTTCAACCGAGGAATTGCAAAGGATAAACTCGTTTGGGGGCAATTTACGGAAGGTAAGAGTAAAAAATATGTTAAAGAGAATCCGAAGCAAGGGATAGCGATGATGACTGCAGAGATGCCGTTCAAATTCATCCAGGCTAAAGTGGATTTCACCCACATATCTAAAGAGGGGGAAGATTTAGATTATTTCTCCAGAATGGACCTTCTCCGTTATAATACTTACATGAACGCACACACAGCATATTATAGTGATGTTGTTGCAGTGACTCCAGTTAGACCTCTGGGTTTGGGAGGAATCGTAGGAGGAATATTAGCGAACATGTTTGCTGTACGTGGATTAAGAGACAAAAATGCGGAGAAAAAACTACCACTACTTCCATTTAACTTGTTTAACGGTCCTATAAATCCAAAATTCCTTAGTTGGATCGATACGGACGGATATCCCGTTGTAATCCCATGTTTCCAATTACGAGCACCAGACAGAGGAAAATTATCATTTACTTTATCTCAATTTGGAGATGAACTTAAAAAAATCCCGATAGGAGCTCATGTTTCCGCATTCGCTATGAATATGGAGATGGAAATGAATATGGTTAATGGAAGATTGGTGGAATGGAGAAAAGATAAATATGGAATTATTGAAATAGATGAAATATACAATAATCAACCTCCACTTCCGGGAGTAATCTACCCGAAAATCGACTCACGACCAAAAGTAACTTTATTTAAGTTATAAAAAATAGTAAAGATTTAAGATTCTAATCTCTTTTTCCAATCTTTTTTCTCGTCATCATCAGACATTTGTTGGATTTCTTCATCAATATCAATATCTTGAGGAATTTCTCCACGAGCTTTTTTCTGTTCTAAATCTGATTTCATTTGTCGCAATTCTGGAGATAAGTTTGCATCCCATCCTGGACGGAAATTCAATCCCGATTTCATACTTCGATCCATGGTAGCTTGGAATTCATCATCTTCTTCCAAAACTCCTCTTTTCTTTCTACTTTTCCGAATGAGATAACGAACCAAGAAGATTCCCCCATTAATTACTAATGAAAACATAAGATAGGGAATAAAAAATGTCCAAGTTGGCTGGTTAAAAAAATAATAATCACCAAATAAGGATCCTACCACCCACCATATCCCCAAGAATAGAAGGGAAGAGATACAAGATGGAATCAGTTGTTTTCGCATAGTAGTTCTGTAGGTTGACATTGCTTCTTGTTGAATTGCTGCCAATGTCTCGGGGTCATCTCGGGCTGCCATCATTTCTTCCTGTAATTCACGTAATCTTTGTTGCATTGCCATACTCTTCTCGGGTTTCATCCCAAAAAAATGTCTAAACAATTGTGATATAGTTGTCATTCCGACACATACAGCCAATACGATAAGGTATTGAGGTAATTCAGCTGCGATTGTTGCTACCATAATTTTCAAAACTTAAATTTAGTAAATATGTGAATTAATGCTGGAAAAAAAAGTTTCAGTATGAAAAAACTAGAAAAAAAGGTTTTATGCTGGTTCAAACCCCAAGTCAATTTTAGGTTCTTTTCCTTCCGTTTCTATGGTCAAGAATTTTATTTTGACGGGCAACCCGACTTTGAAATTATCTGGATGTTGCTCAAAATCATCTGGACCTACAATGTGGCCTGATATGTGTGGACCTTCTTCAAGTTTAACTACTCCAAAGCAATATGGTTTTTTAATGGAATATCCTTGGTTAGCAAAGTATCGGGCTCCTACTCCAATTAAAGAGTACGACTGAAGTGTACCTTTCCCACCAAACTCAAACCATTCTAGTTCAGTTCCGTAGCATTTATTACACAATTTCTTAGGAGGAACATGAATAGTTCCACATTTTGTGCATTTATTCCCCATTAATTTACCCTCGTTGAAGAAATCGAAGTAATTTTTAATGGTAAATTCTTTGTCTGTCATTGTGATTTCCTCCTACTTCTCATAGACGTGGACAACTGCAGTTGCACCACTTCCACCTACATTATGAGTCAATGCTCGTTCCACATCAAATTTCACTTGTCGATTACGCTCTGCTATCCCACGCATTTGTTTAAACACTTCTACAGCTTGAGCGGTACCTGTTGCTCCAACGGGGTGTCCTTTCGTTTTTAGACCACCCGATGTGTTGATAGGTAGTTTTCCGTCCCTTTTGGTTTCCCCAGCTGATACTGCTGGCCCAGCTTCGCCCGGTCTGTAAAATCCGATGTCCTCCAAAGCGACTAGCTCGGCTATGGTGAAGCAATCATGGACTTCCGCTATTTGGATGTCTTTAGGTTTCAAACCACTCATTTTGAATGCAGTTTCAGCTGCATAGCGTGCCGATCGGAATGATGTGAAGGAATCTCGATCATGAAGAGATAAAGTATCACTACCTTGGCCTGTTCCGGTGATCCAAATAGGGGTATCAGTGTATTTTTTGGCGACTTCCTCAGAAGCGAGTAAAATACAAGCGGCTCCATCCGTTACTAATGAACAATCAAATAATCGTAATGGATTCGCAATGAAGGGATTAGAGCTAGATCGAAGGAAGTCGTATGGACTATTCCATGCCGGAGGTTCCTTTCCTTGATCCTTTACCTTAGCAATTTTTGCTGCCATAACTTGTTCAATCGTATTTTGGACTTGTGCAAAAGGATTTTCTGCTCCATTCTCATAATTCTTGATTGCGACGTCAAAGAGATGTTGATCTGTCGTTCCGTGCTTATGCATGTGTGCAGTAGCTACAGTTGCATATAATCCAGGAAAAGTTGCACCCGCAGGATATTCGAGTCGTGTATCTGCTGCAGCGGCTAGTGAATCTGTAACATCCACTGTGGGAACTTCCGTCATAGTCTCAACTCCACCAACTAATACAACATCGTGAATTCCTGAGGCTACGGCTAATACACCATATCTTAAGGCTATACCACTAGATGAACATGCCGCTTCAATTCGTGCTGCAGGTTTTGGAAGTATTCCCGCAAGTTGAGCCATCAAAGGTGCTAAATGAGCCTCATGATTAAATAAATCTGCTGAAAAATTACCTAAATATAATTCTTCTACATCCTTGGACAAATCTACACCATTATCTACGGAATTAATGGTGCTTATAAGAGCATCTTGCCAAAGATCTCTGTTTTGTTTTATTGGGAAGTGTGCACCGAATTTAGACATTCCAGCGCCTACCATCGCAACCTTACGTGCTAATTTACCCATTTTTCATTAATCCTATAAGTAGTAAGTTGGTTTAGAACCGGTGATATTAAACCCTTTCAATACGAATTTTGAAGTCGCAGATAGTTTTATCTAGATCAGCATGAAAAGAAAAGTAGATGTTTTACCGGTAGAATTCCTCTAGATATTAAGAATAGGTATGATTTGTGGATAATTTTTATAAGTTAAGTTTGTTTTATAGATAAAGGGCAAATTACGTAAAAACAAATGACCACCCAGTGCGTTAAAATTAACCATTAGTTGTAGATAGAAATTATGACTGAGAAAGAAAGTGTTGAAAAGAAAATTCTCTGCGATTTAGAGGAGTTTATTGAGTTTAAATCTCTGTTTGAGATGTTATCGGAAATGGGTTTGAACGAAAAGATTACAAAATTGAACCCAAAGCTTTTTCTTGTTCAAGATACGGTAGGATCAGAATTTCTGGATTTCTTTCACCACGAAATTAGTGGTAAATTTACAGTTCAAGAAATTGATTGTAGAGAAAAGAAATTAGAAAAACAAATAGATGAAATTGCTCGTGCATTTGATAATGGAAGCAACGAAGGTGAAACAGGAACTGTAGGTGAAGAAGAGACAACCCCCAAGGAAAAAAATGCAATAGAAAGTTTACAAAAGAAAATTATCTTCCTCAATAACCCGAATTTCTTTCAATATGAAGAAAAAGAGCGGGTGATTCAAATGGTAGAATTTGTATCCTCAAAACTCGAAGAATTTCCTCAATATTTTTTCATTCTACGTCTTATAAGTGAAGATGTACCGTTAGAATTGGTGGAACAATTTGACTTTCAATTTCAAATTCCATATCCAACCAAAATTCAACGGATTACAATTTTCGAGCAGCTCTTGAAGGAATTGAGCGTTCATACCGTTGATATTACACATTTATCCGATTTAACAGAGGATGGATGGAATGTAAAAGATTTAAAACGTCTTGTTGACCGAGCATTCATCCAGTGGAAAGTTCTCAATTATGCAGAATTAAAATCAAGTTTAGAAAACGTTGAAGAAAGAGGAGAAGACGAAAAAGAAGAAATTACTCATAAAGAGCCCAACAAATACTTGAATAGTATGCCAAAGATCCCCTTTACTGCCGAAATTTTTGCAAGTTTGATAAAACGAAAGACAATCTGTCCACTTAGTATATATAATTCGTATAAAAACCCTAATTTGGAGCAAAATAATATAGCTGTTGATTCAAAACCAATTCAAATAAAACAAAATACACCAAAAGGCAACATTATCTTAGGAAATACCATGGAAGGGCTGGGGCTAACAGAAATAGATAGTTTTACTTCATCCCAATTATATCAGTATGCAGCAGCAAACAAATTTGAAGAGTTGACTACTACTCTCGAAAAAATAGATCAAGGTAAGAAATTGGATGAAGCGGATCGCAAAATACTTGCGGATTACGCTTTTATCCTTAAAGATCCCCCAAACCGTGCTCTATTAAAATTGACAAATGCAAGAAAGACCATTGATAGAATTCAAAAATTATCAGAAAGGTAGTAATTATGGCTACGCGACCAACGCTTGAACGCATCATCTTAAAAAACTTCAATTCCTTTAAGGTGGATGAAGTTCCATTTCATAAAGGATTCACCGTTATAACGGGACCAAATGGAGCGGGAAAATCCACTATATTCCAAGGGATCAAGTTTTCGTTAGGATCTAATGAGAAGGATGGACGGGCGAAAGTGTGGTCGGATTTCATCCGAATTGGTCAAAAAGCGGGTTATGCCGAAATACAGTTAAGAGATAAGAAAAAAATAATCAAAATTAGAAGAACTATAATAAAAGGGCAACCACCATTCTACCAAATGCAAACCGGAGCTGATGAAAAACTCAAAAAATGCACGGTATCGACAGTCCAGTCCTTGTTATCGGAATTTGGGATAAATCCTGACAATGTATTCGCATTTGTCTCTCAAGGAAATATCACTAGCATCAAAAACATGGAACAAAAGGAAATTTGCGACTATCTTGAAAAAGGTTTAGGACTATATCCGCTCCGAAGAGAGATACTGGATAATAAGAATACAATTCATGATTTAGATGCACAAATAAATAGTCTGCAACTGATGGACAAAACAGCTACCTACGAATTAAATATCCTTGCACCACAAATTGTTCGGTTGAACGAGAAAAAAACTTTAGAAACAGACAGAAATCTATTTGAAAAAGAGCGTGTCTGGCTTAACCGTACAAAAATAGAAGAAGAAATTCAACAAATTCAAGAAGAAATTAAAAAACTTGAACAAAATGGAGAAAAGCTGGAGGAAGAAAAAAATTCAGTTTCCATTACACTTGATCGTTTAGAACACTCCATTAAGGATAGCAATGCAAAGATTGCAAATCTTTCTCAAACACTTCTAGACGAGAAAATCAAAGAAAAAAACCTCGATGTAGAAATTGATCGCTGGCAACAGGATAAAAATAATTTCGGAGATAAAATCCTCCGCACAAAGAGTAAAATCAAACTCCTCAATTCAGAACTGCAGCGTTTTACTGAAGACCAAAAAATTTGTGTGGCAGAAATTAAGAAATACAAATTCGAATTATCCATTCTTAACCAACAGCGGAAATCTCTAATGGACGAATTCGATTCCCATCAGAACACGCGTAAAAAATATCAAAAAGTGATGGTCAAATACCAAGAATTGAAAGATCAAAAAAATGGGATTGAGCTCAGCACAAAAGAAAATACTCTGGAAATCGAGGCCATTGATAGAGATATAAAAAGCTGTATGAATGAAATACGATACCTTAGACAGGAATTAGAGAAAGATAAGTGGTATCTTAAAGATCCAGAAAAGACTTCTATGAATTCCCTAACGCAGCAGAAGAGGAAAATCAATGGAGCACTTGAAAAATTATTACGAAACACTTCAAAACTCGAAGAAGAGAATCAGGAATTAGATAAACAAGTTGAGCAACTAAAAAGTTCCTTATTGATGAAGGAACTCCCCAAGAGTACCGCAATTCTCAATCTGATGAAAGAAATTCAAAGCCGAAATTTAGATGTAATCGGCCCAATTATTGACTTCATCGAATTTAAGGAAGATATAACTCTTGCTGTAGATAGCATTTTGAGTAAATATGTTCTGAATTCTTTTATCGCAAAAAATAAACAAGATTTCTATCTGGTGCATGATTTAATACAACGAACTGGAGCACGATGTAACGTTTATCAGCCTTTTTCGAAAGAAATACAAAATTATAATCCCGTTAAGACAGAAGAGGGAGTTTATGGTTACTTGGTTGATTTCATCAAACCGCTCGCCCACCACGATGCGATTAGCAAGGTACTAATATCGATCATTAGAAATACAATCTTAGTAAACGATAGAAGCATCGGGTATGATTTCATTAAACAAAATGATCATCGAGGGAGAGTTGTTGCTATGGATGGTACCGTTATTCGTTCCTATGAATATGTAATGGAGTCCCGTGGATCAGAATCCCGAAAAACCTACTCGAATCCCATTGAACAGAAACGTGAAGTCAAAAAGCTCCAGACCCAGATTATGGATAACCGAAAAAAGATCGAGGAATATCGTCAAAAAAAGAGTAAACTCGAACAAGCACTTGATTTACTACAAAAAAGACTTCAGAAAATCGATTCAGTTACCTTCAACTACAAAAAAATGACGATTACCATAAACAAGAAAGAT
This sequence comes from Promethearchaeota archaeon, assembly GCA_004524545.1. Taxonomy (GTDB): domain Archaea; phylum Asgardarchaeota; class Lokiarchaeia; order Sigyniarchaeales; family Promethearchaeaceae; genus AMARA-1. The sequence goes on along the minus strand of SDNX01000022.1, from coordinate 15,503 downwards.
AACTTATTACAACAAAAATCAAAATTAACAGAACAAAAGAACTTCTTAAATTCAGAATTGGTTTCGGTGCAAGCGGAAATTGACGATGTACAAAAGAATTTTCCGAAAAACTTCGATGAAATGGATAAATTTAGTGATGAATTTCAAACGACGATAAAAGATTTGGACTCTAAGATCGAAGTACTAAATGCAACTCTCACCAGCAAAGCGAAAGAAGAAAATAGATATGCACTCAATATTGAAAAATTCGGCATTGACTTAGAAACTCATACAGCAAAGTTAGAAAAATTAGAAAATGAATTAAAAACAGGGAATTCACGCCTTTTAGAAGCGATTAATGAGCTAGGAAGAGTACGCGATTCAATAGACAAAATAGCTAAAGAGCAGCAAAAAATAAGCGATAGTATATTAAAAATCCAAGAAGTTATCCAAACAGAACAACATTCATTAAATTCTATAACTCAAACCATTGATCGAGTTCAAATGAAAATAGAAATTGCGAATGCACAAATTTATGACAAACAAAAAATGGTTGAAAGTATTACCATTGAAGTGTCTGAACTCGGAGAAAATTACCAAGAGCGCACAATTGAAGAGGTAGAAAATGACTTGCGCGTTATCTACGAAAAATTACGTGAATATTATGACGTTACGGATCAACTTTTAGATCGGAAACAAGAGTTAGAAGATCAACTAGTCCGAACTGCAGAAAAAAAATCTGAATTAGACAAGGAAGTGACAGAAGCGAAAAAAACTGTCGATACGTTACAAGGACAATATTTTTCCTTGTTTGATGGGCATTTACAAACCATACAGAGCCATATTAATGAGCGATTTCAGAAGATTGGAATCAATCGTAAAGGAATGCTTTCGTTTACTGGAGAATTTGAGAAATTAGGAGTTGATATTCATGTGCAATTTGAAGATACATCCCGAAAATTATCATCATTAAGTGGGGGAGAACAGACCCTATTTGCAATATCATTGATGCTGACCTTGCAGAACTTGAATCCGTCCCCCTTATGCATTTTTGATGAAGCACAAATGTTCTTGGATAAAAGTAACACTGAAAGTGTGTCTAAATTAATCAAAGATGTCACGGAGAGTGGGGTGCAATTCATCATGATCACTCCTAATGCGGCGAATAGCCTTTTAGAACTGGCCGACAGTGTGTTAGGTATAGCAAAAAATGGATCTGAAGAAGTATCAACGGTAATTCCCTTATGAAAATTCCTCCTTCTATTTCAAAGGCACCACCTGATTTTCTCAAACTTAACACTTTGCATGATATTGAGCAATACTTAAAGAAGTTAAAGTCACAAATACGTTCTGGAAGCCTTTCCTCTCAGGATATTGATTTTATTCCAATTTTTCATTCCATACAAGAGATTGTTAACTCTGAAAATTTACGAAGCATAATTATGGAATTCCATAATTCTTCCAGTTTATTCAGTAGAAAGATAGAAGACATCCGTAAGTATATTTCGAGTATTGGGGGTAAAGAAGAATTTGAGAAATATGTGAAATCTCACTCACAAGACGCGTTAAATGATGTTTTCCAAGCTTTATACAACCCTCCGTTTGTTATAGATGATATAAATATTGATCCCTTGATGATTTCTTTTCTTCAATTAGCAAATCGAAAGAAATTATTCACTACTATCGAGTTTCCTGATTTTGACGACGTAGAAAGAAATGGTACAGCTGAAGATTTTGAAGGTTTGATAGATGATGTGCATTTTGAACGGGATATAGATAAATTTGAGACACAACTTATATCAAGTCTTCCTCAGTCTCTTACAAACGTGCTAAAATCCGCGACTAACGATGAAGATCGCTATTCATATTTCGTATATTGCTTATATTTAATTCAAAGAAAAAAGATTGTATATGATAAAAGTTCAAAAGAACTGCGAAAATTTGAAAAAGAGGAAGAATCATGAATGAAGCGCAATTACTTATGTTTTTACTGTCTCGTAAAAAAGATGAAACTACAATTGGTGCAACCAAGGATGAAATTTGTGATAAATTAGGATTGACCGATAGAAATGCGGATTATAAATTCTGGAATCTCCTCGAAGGGCTGAATAGAACCTTATTTCCACTGGGAATGGTGACCAAAATCAATCCTGTAAATTCGCACTGGCACCTTGGATTTCAAGATAAAATGGAAATGCAGTTTGGGAGGAGTGTTCATGCATTAAGTCCTCGAATTGCCGCATTATTGTTTACAATTCTTATATTGTATATTAGTAAATCCACTCAGATAACCTTAGGAAAAATCCAAGAAATCCGTAATAAACAAGATGTGAGTAAGGATGTTCGAGATTTAGAGAAATTAGGGTTCATCACAGTGGAAGATGATGTCATCACACTCACCGCTAAGATATTTTATTATATAGATGTGAATGAGCTGATAGAAAAAATTAAGGAATTAAAAGATACAAATAAAAAATAAGGAAATTTACAGTCTCCCATAAGTTTCTGCTAAAAATCTCAGCCATTTTGCTTTATTTTCATCTAAACCCAGCATTGGTACTCTATATATCCAATTTCCATCCGGAACGCTTGGCGTATTCATTCTAAATTTAGCTGATTGATTTAGAACATCTTGTATAGGAACCATTGCAACAATTGCAGTTGATTTGTATGACAATTGAATCATTTCCTCGGTAATTCCTTTCATTCCTCGATTCAAATAGGTATTAAAATACTGTTTTTCTCCATCTGTGGCATCTTCTTGCCACCATCCGAGAGTTGTGTTATTATCATGAGTTCCCGTATATGCAAAATTATAGGGGCTTTTAAAATTAAAGGGTAAATGAGGACTGGTTGTATCCCCTGTAAATGCAAAATGAAGCACATACATCCCGGGATAATTATATTTTAATCGGAGTTTTTCTACTTCAGGAGTAATTATACCGAGATTTTCTGCCAATATTTGTAGATTCCCTAATTTTTTCTCTATAGCGTTGAATAAAGAAATACCTGGGCCTTTAATCCATTCTCCATTGATTGCATTTACTGCATCTCCTTTTACCCTCCAGTAGGCTTCAAAACCACGAAAATGATCTACTCGTATCCAGTCAGCAAGTTCGGAGTAACGCTTAAACCGATCAATCCACCACGAATACTTGAGTTTCTTTAGATTTTCCCAATCATATAAGGGATTTCCCCATAATTGGCCAGTTTTCGAGAAATAGTCTGGTGGAACACCTGCTTGATACAACAAGGAACCATCTTCGTTTAGTGTGAAGATGTCTCTATGCACCCAGACATCTGCTGAATCATGAGCAACGAAAATAGGCATATCTCCGATGATTTTTACTCCATGTTCATGTGCATACTTTAGTAGGGCGTTCCACTGCCGTTGAAATATCCATTGAATAAACTTCAAGAAATGAAGTTCAGACTCATGAGTAGATCTCCATTTTTCAAGAGCAATTTCGTCCCGATTTCGATATTTTTTTTCCCATTCTACCCAAGATTTTAAATCATGCAATTGCTTTAGAGAAAAATACAAAACAAAATCATTTAACCAATAAAATTGTGCAGAACAAAATTCATCAAATTCCTTTATTAAACCTTCACGTTCTTTAGAGAGATTTGCAGCAATGGAAGCATCTTCAGAGGGATACAAATTATCATATGCAATCTGTAAGATACGGTATTTGGCGATTCGAACATGCGCATATTGTACCGATTCAGACATACTCCATTTTATACGCCCATTCTCATCCTCCAAACAATTAATCGCTTCTTTTTTCGAAATTAGATTTAATTCTACAAGTTCTTCAGGGGAAATTAACAATGGGTTACCTGCAAATGCGGATATACACTGGTAAGGAGAATCAAGATACCCAGTAGGACCAAGTGGAAGCATTTGCCAGAAGGATTGACCAGCACGTTTTAAATATTGAATGAAATCTCTTGCACTAGGTCCGAAATCCCCAATCCCATAAGATGTCCAGAGGGAAGTTGGATGGAGTAATATACCTGCAGATCGTTTTAAGCGATTTACGCTGTCAATTGTTGACATTAGTGATCTTACTGTGGGATAGGAGAGAAAAAAGTATTTTGATTAGCATTTAGTATGTAGGAGTCTGAATTGCCAATATATTGAAATAGTAGTGATTCAGTTTTTCTTGCTCTAAATCAGGTTCTAACGGTTTATATACAAATTGCTCATAAAGTCGTTCAAATTCTTCGTTTTCTCGACCTTGATCTCTACTTAGTTTAGATTGTGTATGGGGTAAAGTATGATTGATAAGTTCTTCTGTCCACTCGTCCGGGAATTTTTTTCTTGTTACAATTCGATACACTAACGAATATACGAGAGATTTCTCTCCATATGCCTTTGGTATTAGGATTATTGAGGCAGCATCTGATACTTTTTTAAATGCAGTTTTAAACCAACCGAGCTTTTCAATAAGTTTGAAGATAGAGTAATAGTCATTTTGATGAATCCCCATGATATACGTTATGTTATTAATATATCCGCCTAAGTCATCGCCCAACTCCAACCTAGTCCGAAATCTATCCTTGCTTGGTATTCGAGCTATCAAGTTAAATACCGCATTAATCATTTTTTCTGGATATAATATAAGATTAGAACCTTCTGAATCAATTTTAGTATAGTTATCGGTGATTGAAAAGATATCAGAGAGATATAGAAATCTTTTGGCTACATCTGACACTTTCATATGTCTTTCATTTGCTAGATATTGGAGTCTTTTTTTCAAAGAATCTGGAACACGTATAGTCAATATAGAACTGTTTTCACTTTCAAGTTTTGAGTAAGGCATTTTTTTACACCATTATGACAAAATATACAGGATTCATATTTAGTATTGAATGAATACATTGACATACAATTTTTGGACTTATTTAAGTGAATTATCAAGTCATTATTTATGAACTAGACATACGTCTATCAAAATGGCTTTAATACGTTTTCTGGTTAATAATGTATAAAATGGATTATTGAAGGAAAAAAATCTTGGTACAAATGTTTTTTGTTTCAGGAAATTCTTGCGGAAAAAACTAGCAAAAAATAAAAAACAGAAATTGAATTTTTTGGGTTTGGCAATGGTCTTTTGTGAACTAGATTTTTTGTGAGTACGTAATGGTTAAATTTTGTTTTAGAGGATTACTCCAATTCAATGACAATTCGATCGACATTTACTTCACAGATCTTACGAACGCCGTGACCACCTGGTTCGTACCGGCTCTTGACTAGTCCAACTTTTTGTAATTGTTGAATTTGAGCACTTACATTAGCTTCTGTTTGTTTCAATTCTGCAGCTAATCGACTTACATCCAGCGGTTCTTTACGTAATATTCTTATAATTTCTCTGCGAGTTTCACTCTTGAGAGCGGATGCAACACCCTCTACACTCTTTCCAGAGACAATAACTGTTCGTGATCCATCCGATTCGATGATGGTATCTTGATAATTTTGTTCAATTTGTGCCATTTGCTTTACCCTTGTTTTTATTGTATAAACATCCCAACTTTGTTAATGGGATGATAAATATGAGGATCATTAAGGGGACGAAATAATAATTCCCTATTAGATCAATATGACTATGTAAATATAATCTTAATTTAGATCCGATTTAATTAGAAAGACACTTGACTAAAAACGAATTGCCATACATTGTATAAATTGTATGACTATGTAATCAAATGCTAGTTATAATTTATAAGACTCTCAATTTTGCGAGAAATCTGATTTGAAGATATTATTTAGATGATATTTCGTATACATTGTATACATTTGATGTAAAAAACCAATCTCGTCATCCTCATTCTCTAGACGTTTAGCTTATCAAATTGGATCATATCTTACGGAAACCAGTGTGAACTTAAAAAAAAAGTTGAGTACTTGAATATGTTCCCGACTCACTAATGATAAAATTATCTCATTGATAAATTGGAAATATTCTGAATTAGTAATGTATTTCATTTCCATTTTTAAGATCATTGATTGCATGCAACGCTAAATTTAGGTAGGCACCAAATTTTTATTGGTAATCATTTGATAGTAGTAGAAATGTCCAATGGTTCTAATTCAACATTTAATCTAAATCTAAATGAAGTCCCGAAAGACAATCCAACCGTGTTTGCACCGGGATTTGTGAATACTCATCACCTATGAACACTCTGCACCGACAATATCAGTCATGGAAGATGAGATCTATTGGTCACGATGGAGACGTCCTGACAATAATCTTCCTCAAGTAATTATGTACATAAAAAAACTTGCTAATGGAAAATGGACTATTCCTGAAATTGCGCCATTTTCGGGGGTAGTTTCGGACGGTGGGCCTGTATTCAATCTTAAGGGAGATAAATTATTTTTCTATTCAAAACGTGATTGCAATAGAAATGAAGTTCCTCAAAATAATATTTGGTATGTTGAACGTAGAGGAGTTAATTGGTCAGATCCTGTTAAAATTACCTCTACAATCAATACAGATCAACTTCAAGCTGGCCCATATTTAGCGGAAAACAATAATTTGTATTTTATTAATTACCGAGAACTATCCCCCGGTAAAATGGCTCTTGCAAGGACCGAGTACGTTGATGGGACATATACAACACCTTAATTTTTAGGACCCCCATTCAATGTAGATACCATCGATTGGCTGCCTTGCATCGCTAGGGATGAATCGTATCTGATTTATTCAGGTAATAGTAAAGAGAATCCTGACCGATTTGATTTGTATATCAGTTTCAGAGATGAATCAGGAAAATGGGGTCAAAAAATTAATCTCGGACCAAAAATCAACACGGAAGGCGTCGAACGGTTCCCGGGAATTTCACTAAATGGAAAAATTTTCTATTTCGTACGTGATTCGACTATTTACTGGTATTCAACCGATTTTATTGAAGATTTAAAGAGAGAAAACAAAGAGTTTTAATGAAGAAAACGCGTTAATATGGTTAGATTAATCATTTGTTAAGCACGATGGTGGATACTTCCATATTACTCCTCCAGCATCTAACTTAACAAAACAGGATGGCAGTGTCATCCACACAAAGGTGGTTAATCGGAAGTGAGTAAAAAATGGAAAATGATAGAGTACGTATTTTAAAGAAGGTAGCTTCAGGTGAGATTTCACCGGAAGACGCAGAGAAAGCACTACGTGTGCTGGATAGAGAATTTCTTGGAGATAGATCATTTCATCACCTTGAAAAATTAATCCAAGATGTGAGTGAATTTGTGACCGCAGAATTTTATGCAGAGATTAAAGCCCTAGAGCAAACCGAAATCACATTTTCTCTTGTAAAAGAACTGATTGTGAAACATGTGAAACCTGAATATATTCAAGGTCTTTCAGAATTGGGATATGCTAATATCCCTGATGATATGTTGGCAAAAGCCATTATTCATCATCTACGAACGGAATTTATTCGAAAGATCCATGAGTTAGGGTATCAAAAAATTGATCTAGAGACATTAATTAAATTCAGAATTCATGGAGTGGATGACGTATTCATCAAGGAACTCCAAGAATTAGGATATACGTTAACTTCAAGCCAACTTGTAAAATTTCGTATCCATGATGTTTCATCCTCATTTATTCGAGAAATCAAGGAATATGAATTAGACACTTCTCCGAATGATTTGGTAAAAATGCGAATTCATAGCATTAATCCCCAAAATCTTAAAGTTTTTCAAGAGATGGGGCTGGAATTATCAGTTCAAGAGTTAATCAAGACCGGGGTTCATAATATAACCCCGGAATATGTCAAGAGTGTAAAAGATGCAGGATTCACGGATGTTGAATTTGGAGACATCAAAAAAATGCGTATCCATGGAGTCTCACTGGGAACTTTGGAAGATCTTAAACAACTAGGATTTGAAAACATAGAGATTCATGATCTCATCAAAATGGAGATCCATGGGGTGACAGCTGAAGATATAAAAGAATTTCAGGAAATGGGATTTAAGGATCTATCTATCAATCGATATGTGAGTTTTAATATTGCTGGATGTAGTCCTGAGCGGTTAAAGCAATATGCTGAACTAGGAATAACAGGATTAAGTGCCAATAAATTTAAACATATGTGTACCCATGGTGTAACTCCAAAATTCTTGCAATCAGTAATGGATTTGGGATTTTCGTTAGATAATCTTGATGAAATGATAGAATTAAAGATACATGGTATCGATACCCAGTTTATCATGGGGATTCAAGAATTGAATTTTCCCGAAATAACGTTAAGAGATATCATCCAATTTGGTATCCATGGAGTCACAGTTGATTTTGTCAAAAATCTTTCAGAAATTGGTATTACTTTTACGATGAGAAATGTCATAGATTTAGCAATTCATGGAGCTGATATTGCCCATATCGTGAAGATGAAGAAATTTTTCCCAGAAATCAATGTTCAACAAGTAATTCAAACGTGCATTCATGGTATCACTCCTGGATTTATTAAAATGCTGAAAGAAAAAGGATTTACAGAGTTAACAATAGATCAGGTTATCAAACTCAAATTAGCTAATGTATTTTGAGTTTAAAGCCCAAGTTAGATTCAAATTTATATTATTTTTTTTAATTCGCTATTTTTCCCTTTTTTTGTATGTTCGCCATACGAGGTAGACGATACTTCCCCCCATAAAGAGACATAGCAAAGCAAAATACCACGGTATTTCGATTACTAACCCAAGAGTGATCATTGTTATTAAGCAGAACAGATAGGAAGTGAAGAAAAACAGACATGGAAACCACGTGTCGATCTTGGTTTTGAATGGAGTTTTAGTTCGTATGAAGTAAATTAAGATGAAAATTGTCCCACCAAAATAAGGTATTAAGAACAGTAACGAAACTGCGTGGATGAGATGAAATACGAGAGCGAGAAGCAAGGAAACAAAGAGTAAGATCTCTGCACCTATAACACCAATTATTGTTCGAAGGGATAAGACTTTAAAGGATTCCTCAGAAAATCGCTTATCTATGAAATAGAGTACCAAGGAACTATAAAAAACTACGCAGAACCAGCCGAAGTAATTCCCCCAGGGAATACCTATAATTGAATCATAATTTATCTCAGTGGATAAGGGGATCCCAATCCATGTCCAAAATCCTCCCTCAATTCGTACTGCTACTACATCCAAGAAAAGGTCTACCGATACGACAAAGATGGCTTCAAATAATGCTTTTATCCCCTTTGGAATTGTATAATTCTTAGTTATTTCCCGAGCTGAGGTCAATAACATCCCCCACGATAACCCAATTATAATCGGAATGTTGTTTGCACCCCCAACCTGAATCAAAAAACCTGGATTGTAATAATAATTAGCAAATACCAGAACATTGATAAACTCCAATGTGACCCCAAAAATAGATCCTACGAGCAGAGTAGATATTTGACGGTAGTGTTTTTTCACTATAAGGTAAATGAGAAAACCAATGAAAATAGCCAAATTAGTCATTTCAAAGTAGATAATCCAAAAGCCCATAATCAGCAATAAGATCTTAACCTATTTATTTCTAATTAGATCACCAGTAATGAAGGATCATTGTGTTTTTGGGAGTAATCCTAGCATTTTCGTTTGAGTTTTTTTACATCATAAACAAGGAGTTGATTTCATATTTCCATCAGCAACCTTTTTCATCATTAAGAGCTAAAAATAGATCTGTAATTATGCCTATCCTCAGTTTCAACGAACTTCGAAAAGAAATCATCGGTCGAGATTTTTTCTTCAAAACTCCCTATGGAACAAGACTATTAACTTATGCAGATTATACTGCTTCGGGGAGATCTGTTCAATTTATCGAGAAATATCTCATCAAGATCCAGAGGGAATATGCTAATACACATACAGAAGATGATCTCACAGGTCGGAATATGACCGATTTGTTGCATAAAGCTGAGGAAACCATAAAAAAAGCATTTAATGCAGAGAAGAATTGCTACATTATTGCAGCTGGAACAGGAACTACGGGGGCAATTACTCGATTTCAAGAAATTTTGGGTGTTCGATTACCCCCCGCGACCAAAGTCCGGATTGAAACTCTACTTAAGAAAGACATAAAGTTGACTCCTCAACAGAAAGGACAATTTTTGTCCATATATAATAAAATTGAGCAAAATCGACCTGTAGTATTCATTGGAGCCTATGAACATCACAGTAATGACATTCAATGGCGTCAAGCATTCGTGGATGTGGTGGAGATTTCTTTGGATTCTTCAGGATATTTCGACCTGGAAGATTTGGAGAAGAAAGTCTCCGATCCGAAATACAAGAACCGCATGAAGATTGGTTCGTTCTCCGCAGCGTCGAATGTCACGGGACTAATCTCTCCCGTTCATGAAATTGCACGAATTATGCACAAGTATGGAGGAATCGTAGGATTTGATTTTGCTGCAAGTGCCCCGTATGTTGAAATAGACATGAATAAAGATAATGAATGTTATTTTGATGCAATCTACTTATCTCCACATAAATTCGTGGGAGGCCCCGGATCTACCGGAGTATTAATCATTCGAAAAGATCTTTATGACAGCAATATCGAACCAACTTGTGCAGCAGGTGGAACCGTAGATTATGTTAGTTCGGAAGCTATTGATTACACGAAAGATGTAGAAACTCGGGAAAAACCAGGCACACCAGGAATTTTACAAATCATTAAAGCAGCACTCGCAATTGATATCAAAAATGCCGTAGGAATACGCGAGATTGAAGAACTCGAGCAAAAATATACTTTCAAAGCGATGAAACATCTGCGAAAAAATCTCAATATTTTCATTCTCGGAAATTATAATCCCTATGATCGAATCTCTATCATCTCTTTCTTAACCGTGCATGATGATAAATTTCTACATCCAAAATTCTTTACTAAGCTTTTAAATGACTTATTTGGGATTCAAAGTCGTGCAGGATGTATGTGTGCGGGACCTTATGGACACAGGTTATTGGATATTGAAATTGAAAAATCTGAAGAATATAGAGCTTTAGTGCAGAAAGGAAAATTCGGTATGAAACCAGGTTGGACTCGATTAAACTTCCATTATCTCTTTTCTGAAACGGAACTTGATTACATTTGCAAGGCTATCGATTTTATCGCAACCTACGGATATAAATTCATTCCACTTTACATGTTTAATTGTAATACTGGCGAATGGTTCCATAAGGAGTTCACTCCCGAAGAAGATATAACAGTTCCAAATGTCGATTCTGTGCTTAATATGGAATTGCGTGACTGTTTTGATGAAGAAAAAATCGATCGCAAAAAACTATTTGCACAATATTTAGAAGAAGCAAAGATCATTGCTGCAACATTGGATGATAATCCAAAATTCCGTCCGTTTAGGGACCCCGATTGCGAAAAATTACGGTGGTTTTATTTTTCCTCGATCATGAACGAATAAGGGAATGAATGAATTGGAAAATTTGGAAACGCTTTTATCTTTGTAAGAAAAGAAATAATATACACAATTTAGGTGATCAGAAAGTTGAAAAAATCGAAAAAAGTAGAAGAAGAAGAAGAGGAAGATCTCCTTCTAGATGATGAAGATGACGAAGAAGAGGAAGAGGAAGAAGATGAAGAAGCCATCTTCAAACCAGAAGAATTAGAAGAGGATAAAGAAGAGCGTACTGGGGATGAAGTCCTAAAAATGTTACGAGAGATTGAATGCGAGGATTGTGAAGGGGCTCATACAAAACCCGGATGTAAAGTTCGAATGGATTACGGATGCCCTCCTGGTAAAGATTAAATTTTCTATCAACCATTTTTCATTTTTTCTGAATAAAACAATCAATTGCAGAAATTATTCCCAATTCATTTTTATTTTGATTGTGATTGCCCGTTTCAAATCGTATAAGGTTTTGAGTACTTAATTGTAGTACCGAAGCATTTTGCTCATATTTTTGTATCGGAATTAACCCATCTGTTTTAGAATGAATAAAGAGAAAACGGGAAGATGTGTATTCCTTCCAATCTTGTTCGGAATATTCTTTTTGTAAAGTTTGGAAGAGAAAATAAGGAGATATTACCTCATTAGCTTCTCCAACGGGATAAGGATTAATTCCTCTTACGCGATAACTGAATCTCTGGAACGCTTTTTTAGAGAATGGAATAACTTTTTTCGGAAATGTCTCATTAAAAATCGAGGGAGTAGAAATCAACACACACTTATCGATTATTTTAGGAAAACTTTTCATAGCATAAGCAGCACAAATTCCTCCCATACTCTCTCCGATGATTGCAAACTGATATTCTTGGAAGTGAGGAATTTTCGAAAAATAGTCTACAATAACTGCGGTGTCTAGATTTCTAGATAGAAAATCACTTTTTTTACCAGCTTTTGACGAATTCCCCATACCTCTCGCATCCCAGACAAACACTGTATACCCCAATTCTGCTAATGCATATGTTTTATATCGAATTTTTGCAGTGCTATCATTGAATCCATGGCAGTAAAACACGAGAGTTTTATTGTTTTCATGACGAGGGAATATCAATTCGGAGAGTAAAGAAGTCGATTTTTTATATTTAAGATCCACAAAACCAGTCACAGTATTATCAACAAGGGCATGAATGCTTGAATTTTCAGTGGGTAATAATCCAGATGTGGAGATTTTTTCGATAGGAAATCGAAAAATCTTGGACGATACCATCTTAGTATTTAATACTGCCCATCTTTTTGAAAAGAGATTGCGGATCAGCCAATAACACACAAATCCCAAAAAGAAATCGAAAAATTGAACAAGAGATATCAAGATGATTTGCACGTCTCTAGGGTCGTGACCATATGGCACAACATTAATGTAATAGACTATTGCTGGAATAATCGAACTTATTATAACTGCAGTCAAAATACGGTATCCGGTTTTCATTGCCATGAGAGTTCACTAAAAAAAGAGTTCCGACATTCTATCAATGGATGTTGCATAAAAATCTCCAATTATCTTAGTGATTTTTTCATCAAACGCACTTCCTTCGGGAATTTTCTCGGCTATATAAGGAGAGGGGGTTTGTTCAAATTCAATCAAGTAAAGGTCCATAAGTTTTGTCAATATTTTAGAACAAAATTGAGAATTCAAGCGCTTGTCTCCAATGACATACACAAGATATGTAATGGGGGGTTGATCTTTATCAAATATTTTTTCGCTTGATTTAAACACAATCTTATACTGCTTGAGTTTTAACGTGTTGATACTTTCTTTCATACTTACTTTGGTCATATTGAATATAGCGTCTAAAAATTGTCCTTTTGTCTCTTGGCTTATACGTCTTAGGTTCTTTAGATGGTAGAAGCTCTTTTCATAAATCAGCATGCCATTTTTAAGAAGACCTAATTCGTATAATGCCATAAGATGTACCTTGTTTATATTGCGTGAATTTACTTAGTACTACTAGATATATTTACTATTTACATTTACTATTTTACCATTTTGTTAAGTCAGATTTAAGATAATATTTTTATCGAAATTCCCATTTTTCTCAAATCAAGGCACTATCTAGTTTTAGATCAAGTGTCATTCCAGTCATAGAAATTGGAAATATTGGTGAAATCTCATATGACAGAAAGTGTAGAAATTGGAAGGGTTAAATGGTTTAGCTCAAAGAAAGGCTATGGTTTTATCATTAGGAATCCCGAAGAACCTGAAGAAAGTCAAGAAGAAATTTTTGTGCATTTTAAACAAATCGTGATGGATGGTTTTAAAACTCTGCTTCCGGGGTTAAAAGTTGAATACGAGGTAGGTCCCGGTCAGAAGGATAATACTGTGGAAGCAAAAAACGTCCGGATAGTCACTTAAATTTCAAATTTCCTCTCGAAATACTCAGGAACAACATGGATTACTTTTAATCTTTTTTTCTTTCATTTTCCCATTAACAACATAGTACCTGGGATCTGGATTTTGTTAGTCTAGAAATCTGTAATTCTTATCCTTTGGATTTTGTAGCAACTTGCTGATCTTCTAATAGCAAATGTCACAAGTAGAACTTTTAATAAGTAACAACAACCAAGATAATTCTATGGAGCAGATTGTAGCAAATTTAAAGGAGAAAATGCGGCAAAAACTTGAAATTGTGGAGAAGCCGGAGAACGGGAAAGAAGTTGTAATTGTAATAGAGGAGAAAATTGAAAAATCCTACACTGCAGAAGTAGGATTTGGTAAGTGTTGGCGACTTGATCCCAACTACGATATTGTCGGGAAAATGTTTACGGAGAACACTCCAGAATTTGTCGATGGTACAATTAAAATTCATACTAAGGAAAAATACAAGACCCGAAAATTGTTGATTGGTGTTACTGAACCCGGATTCATACGCAAAATCGACGAAGCAATTTGGGACGGTAAATTCAAGAATATAGAAGATTTAACCAATATTATTGATCGATTGTTCTAGTTTTTTTTATTTCTGGGAACAAGGAAGAGAGAAAAATAGAGATAATTATTGATAAAAATTTTCAATTGTGGATGCAACGAACCGAATTTGTTCCTCAGACAGTAATGGTTGCACTGGTAAGGAAATAACTTCTTCAGCGAGCTTTTCAGTAATTTCTAATGAAACACTTCTCATATCTTTATATGCTTCTTGCATATGGATAGGTATTTTATAGTGAATTCCGTAACCTATTTGATTTTTGGAGAGTTCTGTTGCTAGTTCATCTCGTTTTGGTACACGAATTGTATACTGATGATACACGTGGGTATATCTTTCAGGGGCTGTAGGAATGATCAAACCGTCTACATTTTGGAGCAAATCGTTGTATAGGTTTGCATTTGCTATTCGTTTTTTATTGTTTTCAGTCAATTGGGATAAACTATATCGTGCAACAACACCCGCTACGGCAGGCATTCGGAAATTAAACCCCATTTCTGTATGAACATATTTCTCACTTTGCCCGTGATTGACAAAACGATTAATCTTTTCATATAATTCTTGGTTACTAGTGGTGATTAATCCGCCTTCTCCAGCTGCAAACATGTTTTTAGTAGGATAGAGAGAGAATGCTGCAATTTCACCCAAATTTCCTGCTTTTTTTCCTTTATATTCTGCTCCATGAGCTTGACATGAATCTTCAATAACCAGGATGTTATGTTCTCTTGCAATTTCGAAAATTTTATCCATGTTAGCACAAAGCCCAAACAGATGAACGGGCATAATTGCCTTGGTTTTTGATGTAATGGCTTCACGAATAGATTTCGGATTTATATTAAAAGTACTCGGATCAATATCAGCAAATACAGGTTTCACTCTAAAAGGAATCATACAGTTGGATGTGGCAATGAACGAAAAACTGGGTATGATGACTTCATCATTTGGTTTAAATCCCAACCCATACATGATTGCTAATAATGCGGAAGTACCACTATTAACGGCTCTACAATATTTTGCACTTGTATATTCAGCAAATTCTTCCTCAAGAGTTCGAACGGGTGTTCCTTCTATCCACATTCCACTTGCGAGTTGTTCTCGTGCTTCATCTAAAACGGAATCGGGTAGATCTAATTGAACAATGGGGACTTTCAT
>SDNX01000103.1 GCA_004524545.1 Promethearchaeota archaeon | reverse complement strand
AGGAAAAAATACGGAAATTATTGGGGATTGTGAGATCGCTATTTATTTTCGTTCAATCTATTCTGTATGTATATGAATTTCTCACCGTAATTGCACAAAATTTTTAATTTAGGGAATATTCGAACATAATTACTTCATGATGAAATAGTGGAAACTACGGATGAATTTCCATTTCTTTCAAAACACTTGAATAAGCATTGATGAACTATGAGTGAAGAAAGTCTCTACAAAATAAACATTTCCGGCGGTAAAACGAAGGAAGGTAAAGGTCTGACTAAAGTCGTCCAATTGCAGAAGATTGATCCATTGGTTGGCAAGGTGATCGGTGAAATTGTTAACGGAGGACTTGTAGGACTCCCAGGCTATGAACTTAAGATTACAGGTGGCTCTGATTTCGCAGGAATTCCTATGCGCCCTCATGTACACGGTCCAGTAAAGAAGAAACTCTTACTTAGAAAAGGTCCAGGATACAAACCTTTGAAAAAAGGCGAGAAGAGGCGAAAAGTTATCCGAGGCTCGGAAATCACCGACGATATGAAGCAGATAAATATGGTTGTCATTAAGGCGGGAAAAACCAAGTTGTTTGATAAGGAAGAGGAATGAGGCGATACACATGGTCAAAGTCAGAGTATGCAGTTTTTGTGGAACAACGATTCAACCAGGACAAGGTATTACTTATGTAAAAAATGATGGCACTGTGATGAACTTTTGTTCAAGAAAGTGCAGAGTGTTCAAAATTGAATATAAGAAAAATCCACGGAAAATCCGGTGGACGAAATTCTACGGTCAAAAGTAGTATTAAATTAACCCTATTATTATTTTGAAGTATTACCCATGAATAATGATGGTAAAGAACCAATAACCTGAACGAGGTAAAAAAAATGAGTTATGTAAATTTCGAAGTCCCTGAAGAATTAAAGAAAAAAGTTGCAAAATTCGTAACTGATGTAGTAAAAGCAGATAAAAGAAATATCCGAAAAGGCGTAAATGAAACCACTAAAAATGTGGAAAGACAAAAAGCCAAGCTAGTAGTACTTGCTGGAGACGTTGATCCACCTCAAGTTGTATTTCACTTACCTTTGATCTGCGATGAGAAAGGTGTACCGTACATATATGTGTCAACAAAAGAAGATTTGGGAAAAGCTGCTGAGTTATCTGTAGGATGTTCAGCAATAGCCATCGTGAATTTACCCAAAGAACAAGAAGCTACATTGAAGGACATCGCTACAAAAGCCAAAACTCTCAAGAAATAGAGGTAAAAAAATTGAGTTCACGAGATAAAGGCGGAAAATCAAGACGAGACGACAGTGCAGAGACAGCGTGTCATGCAGAAGTAATTAGCATTTTAGGACGAACAGGATTAACCGGCGAGATAATGCAAGCTAAAGTTAGGATTTTAGATGGGAAAGATAAGAATCGTATCTTAACCCGAAATATTAAAGGTCCCATTAGATTACATGATATTTTGATATTAAAGGAATCTGAGCGGGAAGCCAAGAAAATACGTAAATAATCAAAATTGAGGAATCATAATGATAATACCAATTCGCTGTTTTACATGTGGGAAACTAATCGCAGACAAATTCGAAGATTATGTGCGTATGCAAGCCGAAGGTATAAAAGCAAAAGAAATATTCAAGAAAATAGGTATTACACGATTCTGCTGCAAAAGAATGCTTGTTTCGCATGTAAATCTAATAGATGATCTGCTCGAATATAATCGTCTTCAATAAGGATTTTTATTTCCTTTCAGATAATGCCGATGTCTGCTAGAGGCTAGGCACTCGGACTGTGAAATTTCGTTTATTCTGCGGAATCTTCGAAATCGCAGACATCCGATAACGGGGGTTCAATTCCCTCCATCGGCACCATTTTTACTTTTTCTCAACCATCAGCTCCACCTGCACAAAAAGAAAGATATTGCAGCAAATGTGGCACAAAGATAGTTGGTGAAGCTCAGTTCTGCCCATCTTGCGGTGAAACCTTACTATAGTGATTTTTTATTATTTTTTTTTTCTTTCACAGAAACATTCAAACTGGATTCTGCTTTGTAGTAGGTATAATGAAGTGGAACATCGATCGATATAAAATTCCGACTAGTGAGGATGCAGTGAAAATTGAGAACATATCGGTAATCGAACATCCTCACGGAGGTATTATTGCAGTATTCAGTTATATTAGTAATGTTAAAACCGTAAAACCAATTCATTATACAGGCACCCTTTACTTTAATGAAAAAAATAACACTTGGAATCCACAAGGAAACCCTCTTGAGTTTCATCCGTCATCTGAAAATTTCAGCCATACTACATTTCTCAATTTAATGGGAAACCTCCAAATGATGTATGTTTCTGATTGTAGACTACTGTATAACATTTCTTATGATTATGGTAAGAATTGGAAAGAAATTGAGATCCTTTTGGAAGAGTCAGTAATGTGGAAAATGAATAATCATCCAATCTTCATGAAACACGGACGTGTAGTCATTCCAGTCTATGATGAAGGTTCTGGTCGAAGTTTTGCGTACATTAGCGATGACACCGGAAAAAATTGGTTCCCATCAGTATTTATTGAACCATCTGAAGATTTAACAGAAAATTCAGATCCTGAAGAGATTTTTGCATGTAGAATGGGATCTCCTACCTTCATTCAGGCAGGAGAGAGAAAATTAGTATGTTTTATCCAACCAGAGAATCGTGATAAGTTATTGTGTTCCGTTTCTGATGATTTCGGAGAAACGTGGTCTAATGCATTTGAAACAGATATCCCATCTGGTGTTGGAGGAATCGAGTCAATCCGGTTGCGGGATAGCAACGGGCATTATACTCCCACTGTTGTTTTAGTCTATAATCAAGAAAAAACCAATGGTCAGTTTTCGGTAATGCTAGCAATTTCTTCTGATATCGGAGAATCTTGGGATGAAATCATTGAACTTGGGGAGATTGAAATCCCTTTTACAGATATCAGTGTTATTCAAACAGATGATAATAAATTACATATAATATACTGTTCAAAACAAGAAATGAATCATCTAGTGGTAAATGATTTCGTAATATTTTAGAAAATAGAAGGAAATCAGAAAATAATGTTATACGAGTTTTGCGATTCTTTCACAAGCACGACGGCAATCTAAGAATACAAGACCTAATTTTATATCTTTGGTAGTTTCAACCGTGAGAACGGCATTCATCCCTGCAGACATTACGAGTACGTAACCCCGCTGGCCTCTCACATATACTTGTTCGAGCTGTCCCTTGTCTAACTCATGCCCTGCACGTTCTCCGAGGCTCAACAACGCTGCAGTCATGGCTGCAATTCGAGTTTCGTCCACATCGGGTCTCAATGCACTTGCAATCGGGAGACCTTCCGGAGAAACGATAGCAGCCCCCTTTATCTCGGCAATTGAGGATAGTAAATCCCGGAGAATTTTATCTAAAGAATCTTCCTTACTCATATTTAAGAACCTTTTTTGTTGTCGGATTTTTGCCCTTATTCTAATATAATATCTTAATTCGATTTAAGGCTTATTAAGAATTTTGGTTTCCATGATGTGTTGATCGATCTCTTATGTGGGGATAGATCGTTTAGTGAAAAGAATTACCCACTAATTACACGAATGGTTTTACCTTATTGAACTAATTTGAGGATTTAAAACTATGCTAGATTTAAAAACAAAATAGATTGAAATGTGATATTTGCGAGGTTAGATCGGTTCATAACGATCGTAGACTGAAAGTTGGAAAAATTAAAAAGAAATGCAATAATAACGACAATCACTACTAGTTTTCTGGTGAATAAAAAATATACACTTTATACGTTTTGTCCCATCAAGTGGAAATATCTCCAAATTTATTCGGGCTTCCAAAAGAAGAGTCCGCCTATGAAATTCTTTCGAGATCATACCATGGTTTACTCGACCCGGAACTTGGGTTCATAATTGCCATTTGTGACATCATTGAAGTTGGACCTGGCAAGATAATCCACGGTTCAGCCGGAACATTCCATCCAGTAACTTTTACCGTTTTGACCTATACCCCAATGATGCACGAAATCGTCGAAGGAGAAGTTGTTGAGTTAGTAGATTTTGGAGCTTTCATTAGGTTGGGTCCAAGTGATGGGTTATGCCATATCACGCAAATTTCTCAAGATAAATTAAATTTTGAGAATGTTAATGCTCGTTTCACCAGTGCAGAAACTGGAAAATCTTTGGAAGTGGGAGATTTAGTACGTTCAAGAGTAATTGTTGTTTCGGTAGGCAGCGGACGATCAGGTAAGATAGGATTGACCATGCGCCAACCATTCCTTGGAAAGATTGATTATATTCAAGAAGAATTGGAAGCCATCTATAATGCTGCTTCGAAAGGAACTACTACAGCAGCGCCAAAACCGAAAGGGAAGAAGAAGGAGGCATAAACCAAACATGGCTAGGGATAAGGAAAGAGCATGCAGAACCTGTCATCTCATTACGAGGAAAAATATTTGTCCACAATGTAAAACGCATACGCTTAGTGAGAAGTATGACGGAATCTGCATCATTTTAGACCCCAAAAACAGTGAACTCGCAAAAAATATGTCGATCACGGTTGCTGGGAAATACGCACTGCGAGTTAGATAAAAAAATAATTCAGGGTTTCTCATGGACCCCAATATTTCTTATAAAATTACTCCTTCTGTTCGTAAATTGTTAGCAAATCCCATCGGCATTCTTTTTGAGGGTTCTATTGAAGAAAACATCCCAAAAGTAAAAAGATGGTTTGAAAAGAATGACATTCCATATCCCTCGATAATATGTGTGGGCGATGTTGTTTCGAATGCGTTCCTTAAAGATCCAAAATTATCAGAAACTGTCTTTCTAAAAATGTGCATCATTGATGAAAAGACCAAACGAGGTAATTTCAAGATAGATGCAAACATTTTGGGTTTTGATCAAATTCAAGTGATGAATCCTGCTGGTGAGATTACCACAACTGCCATTGATATCATTAAAAAACATCTTTCATCTGATGCAAAATCAATTCTATTAGTAGATGGAGAGGAAGACCTCTTAGTTATTCCAGCAATTTTGCATTCTCACGAAAATACGTTTGTTCTATATGGTCAACCGCCATTTACAGATTTAGATTTTTCTATTCCGGCCGGTTTAGTTATGATCCCAGTCAATTCTTCCACACAAAAACAAGTCCAAAATCTCTTAGATCAATTCGAAAAAGTATAAATCACTCATTCTGACTATACATTTATTTAGTCCATTGACTCACATTGATCTACCATTAAACTAAATGATGTGAAAATTATGAAATGGACTAAAGTGCCTAAAGTGGAGAAACCATGGTTGGAATATTGGCCTAAGGAGACTCCACGAAATCTGGATTATGAAGAGATTCCGTTAGATGAAACTCTTCGAAGAGTTGCAAAAGACATTCCCAATTCTATAGCTATCCACTTTGGTGGCTGGGAAATGACGTATGCAGAATTAGATGAAGCTGTAGATAAGTTTGCGACAGGATTACGTGTTCTTGGAGTGAAAGAGGGTAGTGTAGTCGCTCTAATGACTCCTAACCTACCGCAATATGTAGTAGCATTTTACGGGATTGTGAGAGCCGGTGGAATTGCCAACCCTATCATTCCCCTGAATAAGTATGCAGAAATCGTATACCAATGTAATGACTCCAAAGCAGAGATTCTCATAATTCTCGATTATCTTTATGAAGAGAACTTGCACGGTAAAGATATGAGTAAATTTGAATCTCTTAAGACCATTATCTTGTGTGCAGTCGGTAATGTTGTATCTCCTATAAAGCGAGTATTGGGGAATTTGCTTGGTAAAATTCCGCGCATGAAAGTATGGCCCGAAGGAAAAGTTGATGGAATTCGTTATCGTAAATTTCAGGAAATTTATACAATAGGAACCCCAATCTCCTTACCAGAACGCAACGTGAATGCTGCGAATGATGTTGTATGCTTGATCTATACGGGAGGAACGACCGGAACTCCGAAAGGGGTGCAATTGACTCACTTAAACCTTATTGCAAATTGCCAGCAGGCACACCAATGGATTGTTACACAATTACCTGCGGTTGCAGATCAATACGGTAGAGGAGGAATGATTGTAGTGTTACCCTTAAGTCACTCGTTCGCTCTCACAATTTGCATGTCAGTAGGAATATTTTTGGGTTACAAATTAATTTTATTTGCCACACCCCCAGATCCCATCAGCGGAATATTAAAATCTGTTTCAGAACTCGGAGCTACATTTGCACCTGGTGTCCCCACACTGTGGAATAAAGTAACACAAGATCCAAAGTCGAAAAACTACAAAGGGAAAATGGAAAATTTCGTGGCGTGCCTTTCGGCCGCCGCACCACTCCCTTGGGAGGTTAAGGTCAAATTTGAGGAACTTACAGGTGCCCTCATCATTGAGGGTTACGGAATGAGTGAAGCAGCTCCAATGCTAACTGCTTCACCCTTCCACCGCTCAGTAAAGAACACTGTGGGTTTTCCTGTACCCGATTCTTATATAAAAATCATGGATTCGGAAACTGGAAAGATATTATTACCCCAATATAAAGGAACCATTGAGGAATTTGAAGCACTAGAGCCAGAAGAGCAGGAAAAATACGTGGGAGAGATTTGCGGCTCAGGACCCCAAATCATGAAAGGGTATCTTAATAAACCTGAAGAAACAAAATATGCTCTTCGAACAGAT
Organism: Promethearchaeota archaeon; assembly: GCA_004524545.1. Classification (GTDB taxonomy): domain Archaea; phylum Asgardarchaeota; class Lokiarchaeia; order Sigyniarchaeales; family Promethearchaeaceae; genus AMARA-1. The sequence goes on along the minus strand of SDNX01000103.1, from coordinate 1,708 downwards.
GAGAACGGAATTGTCTGGTACTACACAGCCGACATAGGAATGATCGATGGAGAGGGTTACTTACGCATTCTTGACCGAAAACGTGATATGATCAAGTATAAAGGTCATTCCGTCTTCCCGAGAGAGGTGGAAGATTTGATGTACCAACATCCTGCAGTGTTAGAAGTTGGTGTATATGGTCTCAAGTCAGATGATCCAGAAGTTGGCGAATTAATAAAAGCTGCGGTCGCTCTAAAACCCGAGTATGTCGGTAAAGTGACGGAAAAAGACATTATGGATTGGTGCAAAGAAAATATAGCCTGGTTCAAATATCCAAGAGAAATTACTATCGTAAAAGAACTTCCGAAGTCTCTTGTCGGAAAAGTGTTGCGCCGAGTATTACGGGACGGCGATACCGAATAATATTAACTTCTTTTTTTCCTAATTTTTTTTAACTCCTAACCTCATATCATTGAGTATGTCACTCCCACTTGAGGGAATTCGTATAATTGATTTTACCAGAATGCTTCCAGGACCTTATTGTACAATGATTTTAGCGGATTTAGGAGCTGAAGTAATTCGAGTTGAAGATCCAGGATTTGTTTGGGGAGATCCACCTCCTTTCTATGAAGGGACCTCTGTAGGCGCATTTAATGCAATACTAATGCGTAATAAAAAATCGATTGCACTAAATCTGAAGAAGAAAGAAAAGGGTGCACTCGATGTGATCTATAAGTTAATCGAAACTGCAGATATTGTGGTAGAAGGATTCAGACCGGGTGTAACTGAAAAATTAGGAATTGATTACGATACCTTATCCAAGAGGAATCCAAAAATTATCTATTGTTCTATAACAGGATATGGACAAACAGGCCCGAGAAGTAAAATTGCAGGGCATGATATCAACTATCTTAGTCTTACTGGCATGTTAGATTTGAATCGAGATTTATGTGAAACGGATCCCAAACCGATCGTTCCTTTATTTCAAGGTGCTGATATCGGAGGTTCTTTGTACTCTGTTATCGGTATTCTATCCAGTTTGCGAAGAAGAGAACAGAGTTCTGAAGGAAAAGGTGAACAGATCGATATTTCATTAGCAGATTGTGCTTTGGTAAAGAACCCCATGGGCGCGGCTTTTGAATTTACGAATACACCCAAAGAAGAGAATGTGCTTCAAGGTGGACAACATCCTTATTATTCGGTGTATCGAACTAAAGATGACAAATTTATGGCAGTAGGCTCCATTGAAATGAAATTTTATACTAATTTGTGCAATGCGTTAGAATTACCTCGCTATATTACCAAACAGTACGCAACGGGAGCAGAAAAAGAAGAAATACACAATGCATTCGAAAAAACCTTCTTATCCAAGACCCAAGAAGAATGGATTGAGATTTTTGAGAACTATGAAGCATGTGTAACTCCAGTTAAGTCATTCAAGGAAGCAATGCAAGACCCTCATTTTAAAGCGCGCGGAGTAGTTACGGAAGAGGAACATCCTTCAGCGGGAAAAATACTGAATTTACATAATCCAATTAAGTTTTCATCAAAAAGTCTCCCCATTAACCATAATGCCCCGAAGATTGGTCAAAATACCGAAGAAATTCTCAGCGATATTGGGTTTTCAGCAGAGAAGATCAAGGAATTTAAAAAGAAGGGTTTGTTTCGTTAATCCATCAACAAGCTCTCCCACTACCACAAAAGGGTTTGCGTAGGAAAAAATCCAGGT
>SDNX01000102.1 GCA_004524545.1 Promethearchaeota archaeon | reverse complement strand
TGGAGAATACGGCCATTCCAAACAGAAATGCAAATAAGTCCCCGACGTATAAGGAAGCGGTGAAAAATATTGCAAGGACCATCATCTCTCCATATGGATGATTTCTAGCAACTAATTTTCCGATAGACATGAGGATTATCTGAAAAACCGGGAAAAATAGAACATCCCGAAGAAAAATGACCAGATTTGCTTTATCAAAACGCTGGAAAGACTTAATACTTGATTCAAATACTTGAAGCATCCCTGGGAATTGAATTAACGAATAGACGAGAAAAAACCATGCAAAATGTGCTTGAGATTTGTAAATTAGACTTGTGAACACATAAATTGAAATTCCAGTCACTTGTATCAAACCAGAAAACATCTGAAAGTAAATAAAAAACTGAATATAGCCAATTGCACGTTTTGGATTGGTACTACGGTGTTGTGAGATGAATCGCATGAATTTTTGATCCATATCACCGTTTTTCCCTCCAGTGCCGAGATCAAAAATCCCGAATAGAAGTGCCATTAACCCCTCAGTTAATGCAGGGTATCCCCGAATCTCAGGATACGGGAAAAAAAATCCCAACAAAAATGGGATTATCACCAGTGAAACAGGTAATGCAATTAATTCAAGAATGAATCCATATTCTTTACTAGCGATTATCTTATGATACCCTAATTCATCGTCCCAAAGATATTGATATTGTGCTTGTTTTTCTTCTCGACGTTGAATTATTCGGTGTATCAATCCTCGAACCATAAAGGACACTCGAGGGGAAGGATATTAAATGTTCTGTCTGGTCGTGTGATAGCGATTTATGATTGGAAAACGATACCCTAGTCCGAATGACTTCTTCGTTATCTTGATAGTTTGAGCAAGTTGGGCTCGTTTGTATTCCGATGCATGATATAATTTTTCAATTCTTTTAACTAGCTCTGCATCATACCCCATTTTAATGATACTTCGGATTGATTTTTGGTTTTCAATCATTTCGTAAAGAATTGCATCTAAAATCTTGTATGGTGGTAAGCTATCTTGATCGGTTTGATTAGGTTTCAATTCAGCACTGGGAGGTTTATCAATGCAATTCTGTGGAATTAGCTGTTTACTATTGCTACTTTTTGTTGGTTTAATATTTTTATTAATCCAATCAGCTACTTCATAGATTTGCACTTTGTAAAGATCTCCTGGAACATTTTTACCGCCATTGGTATCTCCATAAAGAGTGCAATATCCCACCGCTATTTCACTCTTATTGCCAGTAGAGACCAAAAGAGCATCAAATTTGTTTGAATAATACATTAAGAGGACTCCACGAATTCTGGATTGTAAATTTTCATCTGCAACAGAAAACTCCTCGACTTGATAATGCTCTCGAACCTCTTCGTCCAGCACATTGTGGATTTTCTTGATAGGAACTTCAATATACTCCATACCCAAATTCTTGCACAATTGAATTGCATCTGCTACACTATGATCCGAGGAAAATTTTGAAGGCATGAGGATTCCGACCACATTTTCAGGACCGACTGCGTGACAAGCAATAACCGCTGTAAATGACGAATCAATTCCACCACTTAATCCCAATACAATTTTCTTAAAGATACCAGTTTTATAGTAATAATCCCGCAGGTTCAGCACAAGAGCTTTAAATATTTCCTCATTTGTATCGATTCGTAGATAATCAGTCTTGTATAAATCCTTAGGGTTTTTAATTAATTCGAGAGATGTCCTTTCGAATTTCTCTTTAACGGGAATGGGCAGACTAAAACATATGAAATCTTCTTCAAATGCTTTCAATCGATGAATAGTTCTTCCAGAATCATCTACTACGAAACTACGTCCGTCGTACACGATTTCGTCCTGCCCTCCAACTGTATTAAGGTAAACGAACGGGATTTTATACTTTTTTGCATCTAGTTTGACTAGACCCTCTCGGATTTTTGGTTTTTCGATATAATATGGACTTGCATTTATTATGAAAATTGCATTTGCTCCACGTTTCTTCAGCTCTTTTGATACTTTAACCGAATATTGTTTATCCCATAAATCTTCACAGATTTCGAGACCGATTCGCAGTTGTTCGAATTTAATAAGGGGAAAGTGCTTATATTCGTTAAAATATCTCTTTTCATCAAAAACATCATAATTCGGGAGGAGATGTTTGTGGATGTATTTTGTGGTACCATTTGGGTAGAGAACGGCAGCAGAATTATAAAATGGAGCCGTAGTTTTATTTTTACTTTTTTCCACTTTAGTAATGCATCCGATCACTGCGATAACATTTCGAACATAAGGTTTTAACTGGTCAATTATTTTCAGATTATTTTCAACAAAATCTTGTTTGTACACTAGATCTTGGACAGGATACCCAGTTATTGCCATTTCGGGAAAAAGGACAATATCGCAACGATTTTCTTCTGCTTTCTTAATGAATTGGATGATTTTATCTCGATTTTCTGGGAAATCTCCGAGCACGGAATTCATCTGAGCCAAACCAACGCGAAGATGATAGTAAACCGATTTTGAGTTTGTTTTGACCATACTTTACCATTTTGTACCTTTTTATACAGTAATAATAATGAACCTTAGATTTTAACTTCAATTCTTCTGTATTAATCAAATGGGTAATTAAGCCTAAAATAATAAACTTTTTTGTGATTACTCCCCATAAGTCCATTGAGAACTTTGGTTGATGACCACCCAATTTGCGTTTTCTGTGGGAGCAAATTAAGCTCTAGTAAGTTATGTCTAAATGCGAGGTGTTTATCTTCGCGTACTTTCGTAGTGGGCAATAGGGTGATTTTAATTAACCAACCAGATTATGGCACCGGCTTCATTGATAAAATATCGGATTATAAAACTCCCTATGAATATTGTTCCGACATTGATGATGAAGATGGTGATCTCAAATCCCCAACACCTGAGAATCCGATTTTTTACGAAAAACTCATGTATCATGTTCGTTTCAGAGTGTATAACGATCGTGTGGTATCTGCGGAAGAGATAAGACACGAGATCTTCAATATAGGTGAAGATGTTCGCACCATTTCAGGAATTGGGACTGTAAAAAAAATTAATATACTTCCGAAAAAATTCACGATAAATTATGATGTAGAACTTCAAAATGGAAGTACTAGGAATTTTGCGGAAAATGAAATTATTGCACGTGCCTATTCTCCCATCGAAAGTGTTCTACACAACAGTTACTCCGATCCTTCCGTATTCGTATTACGCTATTTCGCACGTTTATTATACAATACATATACATCCAGTAATATTAAATTCATTTCCAACAGTAGATTGAGTCTACTGCCCCACCAAGTGTATATTGCGCATCAATTAATTATGCAATATTTACCCCGTTATATCCTTGCAGATGAAGTAGGATTGGGAAAGACAATAGAGGCAGGAATTTTTGTAAAAGAAATGATTTCCCGTAATCTAGCTAAAAAAATCTTGATAGTAGCTCCTGCAAACTTAGTTTCCCAGTGGGAATTTGAGTTTGAAAACAAATTTTCCATCAAATTGGAACGTATGGATTCCCAATTCATCAAAAAACTCGATAGATGCGATCACCCAAATGTTTTCTATCGAACTGACACTCACCGGGAATATCCATTTGTTATCACATCTCTTCAGTTAGCACGGATGGAGAAAAATCGAGAATTACTCTCATCGTTGTATTGGGATATTGTCATCTTTGATGAAGCCCATCATCTACGCAGATACGTCCAGAGCTCAGGAAACTATAAAGAAACACTAGGATTTAGTTTAGCACGAAGACTCAGTGAAAAAGCACGAAGTCTATTACTATTAACAGCAACTCCCATTCAACTTCACTCCTTCGACCTATTTAGTCTACTTCAATTAATCCGACCTGATATTTTTCACAATTTTGAAGACTTTGAGGTTGAAAGGAAGAATTTACCCATTATCACCATGCTAGTGAGAAATCTTAAGCAATTTCACAGGTTAAGTGTCTTTCAACAAGACAATATGATAGGTCTCATTCATGATATCCTACGGAGTCCTCCTTTAGTGTATCATGGTGTTCATGCATATTACAATTCCATTCTCAATGATGATGAGAACGAAGATAAACCCAAGAAACCAAAACTCTCAAAGGAAGAAGAGGAGAAACGCTGGTATCTAAAAGATCTCATCGAAGATTCGGTAATTGATAAAAAACTCGGTCGCACGTTTAGTTACGATAAGATAAAAAAATTAACAGCAACTGTCTCAGGAAGACAGCAGTTAATTCGTAGATTACAAGATTATCATTTCTTGAGCAATTTTCTATTCCGGAATCGTAAACGTAAGATCTTTTCCAAAACATTCGTCCAAAGAATCGTGGAAAATGTCGAAGTGTACCAGACAGATGAAGAAGCGAATATCTACAAAGAAGTTCGCCTCTACTTGGCAAAAATATATAACGAAGCTGTAGATTCCAAGAATCCAGCTCTAGGTTTTGTTATGGTAGTACTTCAAAAACTCCTCACATCTAGTCCTAAGGCATTAATCTCATCATTAGAGAAACGCATTGTTAAAGTAAAAGATGTAATCAGTAAAAAGGAGAGTAAACAGAAACAGCAAGCTATCCCCAAAGAAAAGGAAGAAGAATTCTTTAGCCTTACCGAGCTAGATGATTTAGATGATGTAATCGCCTACTCTGGAAAAGTTAATGAAGAATCTGCATTGATTCGCAAAGAGATTGACTATCTACACAAACATTTGGAAATCCTACGAGATTTTCTAGAACGACTAAAGGCATTAAAAACAGATTCAAAACTCAATGCGTTGGTGAAAATTGCTAAAGAACTCAAGACAAAAAATAAAAAAATTATCCTCTTTACCCAGTTTAAGAAAACACTATTCTATCTCAGAGATACCCTCAAAAATCTCGGATTAGTGGTTGAAGAATTTCATGGAGACTTGGATCGAGAGGCAAAAGATCGATCTGTTGAACGATTTAAGATTGAAGGGGATGTGTTAGTTTCCACGGAGGTCGGAGGAGAAGGGAGGAACTTCCAATTTTGCAATGTGTTAATAAACTACGACCTTCCATGGAATCCGATGAAATTAGAGCAAAGAATCGGAAGATTGGACAGAATTGGTCAAAAGGACGATATTTTAATATACAATTTCTTGATCAAAGGAACTGTAGAAAGTCGAATTTTAGAAATTCTCGCTAAGAGAATCAACTTATTTACTGAATCCATCGGAAATTTAGAACCGATTATTGCGAACCTCGAAAAAAGTATAAATAAAGCAGTGTTCAGTGAAGATAATCTCTATAACACAACTGCTGATTTTGAGAGTGAAATTATCGATGAACAGAATAAATTAGAAGAAGTATCAGCCCAATTGGAGGACTTCATCCTAGACAGGAAATCATTTCAACTGGATAAGATCGACGGAATCATTAAAAGTGCAAGTGAACTTAATGATGAGGATATTATTGCTTTTATTAACACCTTCTTTGAACTTTATCATCCCAATAACCAGACTTTAGGAAAAATTAACAAATTGCATCATCCCTCCAAGTTGGAATTCACGAAAATCACGATTGATAATTCTCTGAAGAATTCATTGAATTTGAAAAAACGAGCATTCTCCGGAGTTTTTTCGCTTGAAAAAGCCCAGAAAGTTGAGGAATTAGACTTTTTCGCGTTAGGACATCCTTTAATTAACTCATTGATGGAATATTGCAAGGGAGAGGATCTTGGACAACCTTATTCATTTCTCCCTGTTTCTACTGCCGCACTCAAGATTTTCATGGAAGATGTAAATTTAGATGAGGAAGAACGAAAAATCTATGAAAAATTCCTGATAGGTAAAGAAGAACTGCTCGTATTCGTTTTTGAGTCTGAAATATGTGGAATATTCATAGAACGCGTTATAAAACCAATTATTATTACCCGTTCTGGCAGAATTCTTGAAAAACTCTCGAATTTCTTAATTATACCACGGAATTTCGATCGTTTGATGATGCAAGGAGCTCATGTCAAGGTAGAACCCAATACAGACCTCGAAAAAGATGAACTAGAGAAATTGGAAGAGATATCAAAAAAATTCTTCAATAAAACAAATCAAAAGTCGAAAAGGGAACTTGATTCTCTTAATGAAACTATGTTTCAGAAAGAATTACAGAGAACTCTTGCGTTGGGACAATATAAACGCGAATATATATTGAATAAGATTAGGCTGCATGCGAAACGATTGAAAGTACTAGAAAATCGAGTTCCTACCAAGCGGCAATGGGATAATGTTTATAAAATTGAAGATTTGGAGAAAAGAAAAGAGAGAGAAGAACAGTTTAATGCAATCACAAGAGAGAAGCAAGCACTAAATATCGAAATGGATGAACTTAATCGAGATTTGACCGAAATTGAATTTGATATGCCAGATGACGTTAAACGTCTGGAATTTTATAGGAAATTATCCCGAAGAGTACAACTCATAGCAATTGGAAAACTATTCCCAACTTGAAGCAATATAAAAAGTGAATAAATGATGAATGAAAAGAAAACAGATCTACCTTACCTAATGCGCCAGTATCCAGGATTAGAAAAAATCCCATGGATACATTTAATTGATTCTCCCACACCAGTTGAAAAATTAATTGGATTGGAGAAAGAGCTAGATTTTAAAGGAATCTACATCAAACGAGACGATTTAACGAATCCAGAATATGGAGGAAATAAACCTCGTAAATTCGAATTCCTCTTAGGTCGTGCTCTTAAACGAAAAAAGAAACACATTCTCACTATGGGGGGAATTGGATCAAATCATTGTGTTGCTAACTCTATGTTCTGTAAGCAATTGGGTTTGAAAAGTGTGGTATTCCTCCAAAATCAACCTTTGACTGATCATGTTCGAAAGAATCTATTATTGGAATTATTTTATGAAGCAAAAATTGTACATAAAAAAACGGAAGCAGGATTGGGTACCGCAATGATCTGGTATATGCTGACGCATTGGAGATCGTACTTAATCTGGGCAGGTGGAAGCAATAAAATCGGCACTATCGGGTATGTGAATGCAGCATTTGAATTAAAAAAACAGATTGATGACGGAATTTTCCCAGAACCAGATTTTATTTTTACCACCACAGGTAGTTCCGGAACAACTGCTGGATTACTACTCGGTTGCGAGCTAGCTGGGTTAAAATCCAAGATTATTGGAATCACTGTGAGTTCTGAACAGTGGGCTAGTCGAAAACGAGTGTTAGATTTAGCTCGTAAGTGTTTGGCATATTTAAGAAGATTTGACACAAAAATCCCCGAGATCCCCCTTAGTAAGTTGGAAAATAGATTAGAAATGAACACGAACTATTTTGGTGGAACTTATGGAATTGTGACTGATAAGGGGCAGTATGCAGTTGATTTGATTAAAAAGACAGATAATATAGAACTCGAAACGACATATACTGGTAAAACTCTCTCAGGATTAATGAGTTTTATTGAAAAATACCGAGATTCGCTTCAAGATAAGACGATACTCTTCATAAATTCATTTAGTAGTGCAGATCAAACCGAAAAAGTGAAAAAAATGGATTATCGCAGTTTAGATGGAAAATTACACAGATATTTCGATGGAAGGATTCCTTTAAGCAAAAAAGTAGTAAAGATTGATAGTAATTTCAAAAATTCTTAATTTTCCATTTCATTATCTGGGATGTGAATATCAATTGCAAATTTTTTTGCAACTGCGCTATAATACTTCATTTTAACATTATATTCGGATCGCTTCTGATTACTTTTGAATGCCAGTTTATTCCGTATAAGATCATCAATATGTCGTTTTATCGTTCCTGGATTGATACCGGTAGCATTTGTTAATTCTTGGATTGTCATTTCGTCTTGTTGTATTAGTAGCGTTAAAATTCGTTTTTTATCATCATGAAGGAGGATTCTAGCCATTTCTGGATCGGTTATTAAAATTATATCCTGAACTATTTCAGGTCTCCAATCCATATCAATTACATTCTCCTTCTGTTCTGACATACTCAATACTCCTTAGTCTATTGGTTTAAAACGCTCAAATTCGACATTATAATACATTCCTGCACCAACAATGTACTGCAATGGCATTCCAATGAACAAATTAATAAGCATAAAAATTATCCAGAATATTCCAAATGGTGGGGTATGCAATATCAATGCTAATGATCCAAAAATATAGATAGGTAATTGGAATGCTAGAAAAAATAAAGCCCAAGTTCCAAAAACTCTTCCCGAGTGCCTCTTTAATATCCTAAAATTCTCAATGAATGCATGTTTTAGCTTTCCTTGCGAAGTAATTGATGGAAACACTAGCATAAATAGACTATAGAAGAGATATGACAAGACCAATCCAACGGTTTCGTAAATTAGTACTTTATCCCAAGTCATAACTTGAAGTGCACCTTGACCTCTCGGATGAATGAGTCTGCCTTGA
>SDNX01000021.1 GCA_004524545.1 Promethearchaeota archaeon | reverse complement strand
ATGTTTCAGTTAGAATCGCTATTAAACTCTTGAGTTCAAATTCATTACCAACATGATATATTATAAAAACATGAGAAAGAAAGTTATTTTCGCCGTTTTTTATTAATTATCACTAATATCGTTAAGAAATTGGATAACTTCCGTACTTACGAGCAGTTTCAATCATCGCTTTAAGATTTTGAGGTTGGATTGAACCAAGAAGATCAGCACCTGTTCCTAAAATATATCCCCCACCAGGTGCTCCATCATGAATACATTCTTTGGTAATTCGGATGGTATCTTCTACCGTTCCGACAGATAAAGCATCTGAAGCTGGAACATTTCCAATTATTGCAATTGTATCTCCATATTTTTGCTTTACCGTTCCAACTCGCATGCCAGCTTCGTATTCTAATGGTTCAATTGCATGAATTCCGGCTTTGATTATTAAAGGGATCTCTTGTTCGATATTTCCATCAGTATGTAAAATCAATTTGGCATCGTATTTATTGGCATTATCTGCCAGTCGCTTGTAGTATGGGTACACAAATTCCTCGAATTGCTTCAGAGAGATCATTGGGCGTTCTTTTTGAGCATGGTCATCGCAAATAAATACCATATCGACTCCTTTCTCAAATAATAAAATTTGGTCCTCAACTGTTGCAGTTGTCCAAGCATCCATCAATTTATGTAAAGAATTGGGATATTTTCGCATTATATACGCTAATCTATCAAGTCCGATAGCTGCCCATGAAAAATAAAATGGCGCCCCTAATGTCGGAATTGGTAACAATCTTTTCTTGATACCATAATCCCAGTACCATTTAACGGTGCGGTAATAGAAATTTGGTAATTTTGGACTCTCTCTAATAAATTCTGCCCAGGTTTCGATTAGTTCTGGTGTTTTGAGTAATCCGCCGTAATACCAAATTCTGCCATCAGAACTTTTTTTCCAAAGATGGCCTTCTTTACTGTAAGAAATACTCTTATCTTTAGGTTTGTATTCATCGGGAATGGATGGTTTTATCCGAAAGGGATTGTTTATAGCTGCACCGATATGCATCCACATAGAGTCGAATCCGACATGTCTGGCTATTTTCAATTGCCTTGTGAGAAAGAATGAGCCCGAATCACGACCATAATTCTTAATATATTTTGATATAAACTCAGGTTCAGCACTTTGAGTAAATGTAGGCACTCGATCTGGTTCCTCATGGTCTAGGGTTTTTCTGATGCGTTCATAAACATTCATAAATACACCGAAGCTGGTAGTGTTAATATAAATTTCTCATTCTACAAAATCGGGAAATACCCTAACAATAAAAAATTTATCTTGTTTCAATAAAACGAACTTAAGATTCTATTTCATCATCTTTTCTATTCTAGACTCCAAAAATCAAAGATTCCAAAGGGCGTGTAAAACAAAATAATATTGCTGTCCTTGATAAAATTGAAAAAAAAATTATTTGGTTCGAAGAATCCGCACATTCACCCAACTTGGAAGAACTAGAAAAATTTGATTAGTTCTTATTGATATTGTGTTAAAAGAGAATTGATTTCTTATTTTTTAACCTCAAAATGGCTTTCTAAGTATTTATCGACTCGTCTCGCTTCTTCTCGCTCACCCGCTTGATAATAGATTATTTTCGCTTTTTCAAAAATTCCACCAGCATCTTCTTTATCTCCCAGTTTGTAATAACAATGACCTATTCCCTCTAAAGCATGTGCGATAAGATCTGCGTTTTTGCTTAAAAATACATCTTGTAGAATTAAACGATAATTTTTTGCCAATCGGAGCCATAATCTGTGGTCGGGGTGGGCATCAGGATAATGAATTTCGGGATCGTCCATTTCTTCCGGTATTACTCTCGCTAATATGAGCTCACTCATAATATCTATCGTTTCCCTTAGTTTAATGTTTCCTTCCTCATCCGTCTTCGTGAAAAACCCCATAACTTCATGAGCTTTTGCTGGAATCTCTTTGGAAATTAAGGCTTCCATTGTGTGCTGGCTGAAACCATATTCATCTAGATGTCCTTCTTCATCTAATTCAGAGATTTCATGTTGAACACGTTTCCACTTAAGATATTTCGCAAGCCAGAACTTATAGATTACAAATCCAGCACCTACGATGGCTATAGCCCAAATAAGTATGATATTGAATTTGGCAGTACCTGCTTGGATAAATTCATTTAACAGTGCTTCATTATTTATTAAACTAAGAAGATCTCCATCTTCCGGTCTTAGTTGTGCACCAATAAAAGCATAGAATAAACATCGGGGGAAAGATCCAATAAAAGTGAGTATATAATAATCACGTCTCCTTATTCCGAGAAAACCCGCAGCGAATGAGATAACCTCATACGGGAGAGCAGGGATAGCACGGGTAAGGAGTATGGTTGGATTTCCGTATTTCATCATATAAAAGTCAAATACATAGAGATCATCCCCTATGAATCTCTCTGCAACTGGTTTTCCTCCTCGGATTCCAATTTCATAAGAAACCATTGCTGCGAGAAAGATTCCTACTAGTCCTACACCAGCACCAAACCAAGTACCAAAAAGCAATCCTGAAGCAAGTAGCATAACTTCCCCCCCAACAAGCAAAACTCCTTGTAAACCCATGAAAAATATGAATAATACAAAACCCCATCCCTTCGTATTGACTATTGGGGTTATAAACCAATGCATTACGTTCTTAAAGATCCAACTGGGATCACGCATCAGTTGAATTAAAATAAATATAGTGATGCCTGCAACAAATAGTAAAATACTAAACCAAAACCATGTTTTCCAAGTAAGTCCTTTAAAAGCGTTTTTTAGTCGAAATTTAAACGAGATTTTTTGAGTATTCATTCTCGGTTTAGCAAATTCGTTAATGTGGACATCAAAGTCATCGTGTTTAGCTGAATTAGTTTTTTCAATAGAATTTGGTTTATTTGGTGGATCATTCATTTTCATTAACAAAGCTTGTAGATAAATCGTAAATGTTTAACTCAAGATCGTAGAATGTTACAAAATAGTGAGATTTTTAAAAATGGATCTATATATTCCAATGCTTTTGCTGAGTTATTTTGAAAGTTACTCTGAACTTGATCAAAAAATTAACAGGAATTTTTTTTTACTATTTAATGCTTTAACTCAAAATTGCTTTCCAAGAACTTTGTAACCTATGGAAAAATTCGGTTGGTTCGAAGAATCGGCTTAATCTCCAAATTTAAAAGAATTTGAAAAAATTAATTCTATTCTCATCGATATTGTCTTAAAGGTAAGTTAAATCCTTATGTTTTAATCGAAAAATGACTTTGTAAAAACGCATCTACTCGTTTAGCCTCAAGTTGTTCACCCGCTTGATAGTAAATAATTTTCGACTTCTTGAAGAGACGTCCAGCATCTTTCTTGTCCCCTAATTTATAATAACAGTGTCCTATCCCTTCAAGCATGTGAGCGATCATATCCGCATTTTTACTTTTAAATACATCATGTAAGAGTAAACGGTAATTTTTTGCTAATCGGAGCCATAATCTGTCTCCTTCGGGTGCATGGGGGTAATGAATCTCGGGATCGTCCATTTCCTCAGGAATTACCCGTGTTAAAATGAGTTTGCTCATCACATCAATGGTCTCTTTGAGCATTATTTTCCCTTTCTCATCCGTTTTAGTGAAAAATCCCATAATTTCATGCGCTGAGGCAGGAATTTCTCCAGAAATTAGAGCTTTCATGGTGTGCTGACTAAATCCATATTCATCTAGATGTCCTTCTTCATTTAGTTCACTGATTTCGGTTTGTACTCGTTTCCATTTGAGGTATTTTGCCAACCAGAATTTATAGATCACAAATCCAACACCAATGATAATCGCAGCCCAGATGACGATCGTATTGAATTTAGCGGACCCTGCTTTAATAAATTCATTTAACAGTTCTGCATTTTTTAGAACAGTCAATATATCCCCATCCTCCGGTCTTAATTGTGCTCCAATGAACGCAAAGAATAGACTCCGGGGGATAGAACCGAAAAATGTTGTGAAATAGTAATCTCGTCTTTTGATGCCTAAAAACCCTGCCGCAAAAGAAATTGGATCATAGGAAATAGCTGGGATAGCTCGAGTAATTAAAAGAGTGGGATTTCCGTACTTCATCATATAATAGTCAATCACATACAGATCGTCTCCTATGAATTTCTCTGCAACTGGTTTTCCCCCCCGAAGTCCAATCTCGTAAGATAAAACTGCAGCAGCTAACAATCCTGCTTGGGCCATGATGCTTCCAATCCACATCCCCCAGATAAGCCCAGTAGCTAGCAACATAACTTCAGAAGGTAGGGGTGCGATAACGCCTTGAATCATCATGAACACAAAATAAAGCACGATTCCCCATCCTGCAAGTTCTACTATCGGGGTTATGAAATAACGTATGACAAGCCCGAACATCCAACTAGAATCGCGAATGAGCTGAATCATAGCAAATACAGTTAGCGCAGCTACGAACATGATTATACTAAACCAAAACCATGTTTTCCAATTAAGACCCGTAAATGCATTTTTAAGGCGTAGTTTGAATGGAATTTTTATTTTAGAAGCTCTAGGTTTCGCAAACTCGTCGATGTATGTATCAAATCCTTCATCAGTATGGACTGAGAGGTGAGAATCCGAATTCTCTGAGCTATCATTTTTCATCCTATGAATACACAAAAGGGGCGATTTATGAATTTTTCACTTACTAATAATTAATTTTTCTTTCTGGTAGAAATATATTGCAGATTCTAATATAAAACTTCATTTACACTCACATCCCACTTTAGAAACTCATTTATGTAATGAGAGATTGTATTCGATAGGTACTTGATAATTAAAAACTTCAAAATAATTGAAACTTTTTTTCGGTTAAAATCCAGCAATCTATAAGGGGACAGGACCAATATCAAACTCATCAAGGTCAAGATGAAGAAACCTATCGATTCCGCCAAAGGACTCGGGTTCGAATTAATGCTTCCCACAATGTAAACTTAAACATGAGCGTAGATGCATTAGAAATTGGAGCCCGAACTTTCTCACTCGATATGGATTGCGATGGAGATGTACAAATGAATATGTGGGCTGTTCGTGACCAAGATCGATTGGGACTTCAAAATGGATCCACAATTCGTCATCAACATAGACATCAAATTCGAAATAACTTTATGGCTAAAATCCAAGTCAACCAAACAGTCCGAACCCGTATCGGAATGGAAATGACTCGTGGAGATGCAATTCGAGCGAGTTGGGCATACTATGATGAACCTACAAACGAATGGGTAGAAGTAGAATCTTCATATAAAGATGGTATGCTCGTAGCAGATACTACGTTAGTTGCAGCATCTACAACCACTTGGACAATCACTGAAGCAGCAAGCTTAACAGGATTGTGGGTAGGAATGGGTGTTGGTGTAGTTTCCTTAGGTGCTTTAGGCGCTGTCCTCATTCGAAAGAAACGAATGTAATTTTCTTTTTTTTATTCTCTTTAATCTTCTTTTTTTTGCAATTTCTCTTGTTAACACATTCAGAAGAAATATTATATGGTTCTTGGAGCTATCTTTATTTTTATTGATCATGTTGCTGAGAATGTACCCTAATGAAACCAATTGGATTTGATAATGAAAATTACCTAGAAGAGCAATCAGAAGCGATAATTACTCGAGCAGCACAATTTGGAAAATTGTATCTTGAATTTGGAGGGAAACTTTCAAATGATTTCCATGCAGCCCGCGTGTTACCGGGGTTTGATCCTGATGGCAAAATAAAACTGCTTCAAAGATTGAAAGACCGAAGTGAAATCATTATCTGTATTTATAGTGGTGATATAGAAAGACGTAAAGTCAGACAAGATAGCGGATTAGCCTATGATACTCAAATTCTCAGTGACATCGATGATCTCAGACAATATCATTTGCGCATTCGAGGAGTGATTATCACAAGGTATCAAAATCGCCCGATTGTGAATCAATTTAAAAAAAAACTCCAAAGAAGAGAGATTGAGGTTTTTTTACATCAAACCATAGATGGTTACCCCACCAATATCGAGCATATCGTCAGTGATAAGGGGTATGGAAAAAACGATTTCATCCAAACTGAAGCCCCAATTGTAGTAGTCACAGGTCCGGGTGGAGGATCAGGAAAACTTGCGACTTGTCTCTCGCAGCTATATCATGAGCATAGTCGGGGAATCAGTGCAGGGTATGCAAAATTCGAAACTTTTCCAATATGGAATCTTGCTTTAGAACATCCAGTTAACATCGCATATGAAGCGGCAACCGCTGATTTGGGGGATTATAATGAAGTGGATCCATTCCATTTGGAGGAGTATAAAACGACAGCTATCAATTACAATCGAGACATCGAAATCTTTCCAGTTGTGAAGCAATTTTTAGAGAAAATAATGGGTCCGCAACAAGTTTATAAATCCCCCACTGATATGGGAGTCAACAGGGCTGGATTTTCTATCACTGACGATGAACTATGCCAAAATGCAGCAAAACAGGAAATAATTAGACGTTTTTTCAACTATAATCGTGAATATGCTCAAGGAAAAACAGATGTGACTACCATTGATCGAATTGACCATATAATGCGGGAAAAATTGAACTTATCTCCTGAAGATCGGATTCCAGTTTACTATGCACGCAAAGCAGCAGAAGAAGCTAAGAAATCGAAAAAAGGAAATGATGGGGTTTATATTGGTGCTGCAATCTGCTTGCATGATGGAAAAGTGATCACAGGAAAAAACTCCTCGTTGATGCATTCCTCATCTAGTTTGATTTTGAATACAATCAAATACCTAGCTAAATTACCCGACGAGATAGATCTTATTTCAAGAAGTGTCATTGATTCTATCAGAGTGTTTAAAACAAATATTCTGAACACCAGCAAACTGAGCTTGAATTTAGAAGAAATGTTAATCGCTCTGTCAATTTCTGCGACAACCAATCCATCTGCTCAGGCTGCAATGGATCATTTAGTGCAAATTCGTGGCGCTGAAGTTCATATGACAGCAATATCCTCTTTGGGGGATGAGGAAGGGTGGAGAAAATTAGGAGTAAATTTAACAACCGACCCTAATTTCGCGGGAAATCAACTTTTTATCAATTGAATTGAAAAGATATTTTTAGGTTTTTCGAATGCATCCAACTTATAAGTAGGAAATTCCTACTTACTAGTATGATTACCGGAAAAGTAAGTAAAAAAGGCCAAGTCGTACTTCCTAAGGAAATTCGAGATAAATTGAATATTGGAGAGGGAGATATCCTAGTGTTCGCTGAAAAAGATGGAAAAATTATTATTGAGATCCTCAATGAACCGTTTACTACCTTTTTAGAAAAATCAACTCCGTTTGAAGACAGAGCAATTGACCATCAAAGAAAACTCAGGGATGAATGGGAATGAACCTCAGTATAGATGCAAATATTTTCATCTCTGTAATCAATCAAGAAGAAAACTATGAATCTTGTAAAAAAATACTGAATGCAATTGAAGCAAAAAAACTTGAGGGGTATATTTCAGCGATTGCAATTTCCGAGATTTTAGTAGGATACTTCAGAAATAAAGAATATGACAATGCAAAGCGTTTTTCTTCATATATTAAAAATCATTTTCATATCGTAAAAGTAGATTTAGAGATTGCATCCAAAGCAGCAAGATTGCGAGCTGAAAAAGAAATCAAGCTTCCAGATGCTTTAGTAATCGTTTCATCTCAAGAATCAGACTTTTTAATTACACTCGATTCGAGAATCAAAAATCAAAATCCCAAAAAAATTCTCTATCCAAATGAATTGTTGGAAATAATAATGACAAAATAATATTTCATCTTTTACCGAAGTTAGTTGGTTAATTTTTTTTTTCTTTATAAAACTGTGCGGTCTAATCTATTCACATCAAATTTTGTCCGAAATCAGATTATTACAAGCAAACAACATTATTTTTTTCTGCCCGTTCATCGCACCGCGTATTTACTTCTTCCTCATCTAAAAAGGTAGAAAAAATCAGTCGGTTTTATCATCAATTTGTCTGAAAAATCGTTCCGAAAAATATATTAATGTGGAATGATTATGACCCTTAATAAGTGTTTGAGGTGTGATAAATGGCACATGGCAGCCTACATAAAACTATCATTCTCTTGGGATTGTTAATAATTCTTAGTCCTATTCCATTTCTTGCATGAATGAAAAGCATCTCGAACTTCTTCCACAGCAGCCCTATCTTCAATTGTGCTAATGACACCAATGTCTACCCCTTCTGCAATATTTTTTATAATACGACGCATAACCTTACCAGAACGTGTTTTTGGGAATCTAGTAACACATAGAATATCTTTAGGTTTCGCAATAGGGCTAATATCATCTCGAATGGCTTGAATTAACTCTTGCTTTACTTCATCATTCCACTCAACTTCCTGCTTGGTTACAACTAAAACAAGAGGGACTTGTCCTTTCACTTCATCTATAATCCCGATTACCATTGATTCAGAAAAAATAGAGGAGAAAATAGAGGAATAGAGGAAAAAATAGATTTGTGTATCCTATTTTACTCTTTCTTAATTACGGAATGTATAGCATCTCGAACTTCTTCCACAGCATCTTTATCTTCGATAGTGCTGATGTCCCCGATTTCTTTACCTTCAGCAATGTCTTTTATTATACGACGCATGACCTTTCCGCTTCTAGTTTTCGGAAATCTCGTTACACACAAAATATCCTTGGGTTTTGCGATTGGACCGATACCATTTCTAATTGTATTAATCAGTCCTTGCTTCAAATCTTCATTCCACTCAACACCTTGCTTAGTAACAACTAGAACAAGAGGGACTTGTCCTTTGACTTCATCTTTTATCCCAATAACCATTGACTCTGCAACGTGATCAGTGGAGTTCAGTAATTCTTCTATCTCACGTGTACCCAATCGATGAGCTGCTACCTTAATAACCTCATCGGCACGCCCTAGGACGAAATAGTAGCCGTTTCTGTCCTTGATAGCATAGTCTCCTGTGGCGTAGTATTTTCCAGGGAGTACTTTGAAGTACGATTCAATGAAACGTTCAGAGTCTTTCCATAAATCTAACATGAAACCAGGGGGAGTACTTCCATTTGCAACGAGATAACCCTTTACATCATGCTTTACTTCTTTCCCTTCTTCATCCACAACCAGTAAATCCCACCCCCATGTTGGGAAAGTAGGACTTCCAGGAACGATTTCAATATTATCAACTCCCACCGGATTACAGAGCATTGGCCATCCCGACTCAGTTTGCCAGTAGTTGTCGATTATTTCAGTTTTACCAAGTACTCCCTTGAGCCAGGAATATGTTCCTGTATCAAGAGGTTCACCCGCAAGGAATAAATAGCGTAAATATGAGAGATCATGCTTTGTTATCCATTCCTCAGGATATTTTCTTAACATTCGGAAGGCCGTAGGACTACTAAATACCACATCAGCCTTAAGCTTTGAGATCGTCTCAAACCAAATACCCGGATTCTCTATACCACCTTTTCCGTGAAGAGGTGTTCCGTCATAAACGATCGAGGTTAATCCTGCTATCAAAGGAGCGTAAATTGTATAGGAATGTCCGACTACCCATCCTATATCGCTTGTAGCGAAGTATACGGAATCTTTCTTGCATCCATAAAGCGAAAAGATGCTATAATAAAGCGCTACTGCATATCCTGCCGTGTCCCGGACAGCTCCTTTAGGTTTACCTGTAGTTCCGCTAGTATATAAAATGTATGAGACATCCTCACTATTCATATGCACGCATTCGACTTCTTTTATATCACATTTTTCCAATTGTTTTTCCCAATCTAAGTCTCTGCCCTCTACAGGTGCATATGGTTTAATCCCAAAATTGACTACTAATACTTTAGGGACTTTGAATTGTGCAGTCTTAATAGCCTCATCAACGATACTCTTTAAATCGGTGATTTTTCCAGCCCGTTCGCTTGCATCCCCGCAAATAATTAATTTTGGTTTAGCATCGTCAATTCTGACAGCAATAGCATCCTTTGAAAAGCCTGCAAATATAATGGAATGGATTATACCTATTCTTACACAAGCTAAAGCCGCAGCACATGCTTCGATTGACATGGGTAAGTAAAAGATGACCCTATCTCCTTTCTTTAATCCCATTCTTTGAAAAACACCTGCAATTTCTTGCACATACACCAGCAATTCGGAATAAGTTATTGATTTAGTGACCCCGTCGACTGGGTTTTCATACACATATGCTGCTCTATCTTTATGACTATCAAGTTTAGCCCATCGGTCTACAGCATTATAGCATAAATTTGTTTTCCCGCCAACGAACCAGCGGTAAAATGGGGGATTAGATTTATCTAAAATTTTTTCTGGTTTTTTAAACCAAAAAAGTTCTTCAGCGATTTTACCCCAAAATTTATCGGGATTTTTTATGCTTTCCTTATGTAACTTTTTATAATTCGACATTGATGATAGCTCTCTTTTTTAAATTAATACAGATCTAACTGCTCTTCTGGATATAAAAAAGTAATTTCACAATGGGTTAGAAAACGACAAAGTGTAAGAGTTGACCAAATTTCCAAGACATATCCGATAAATGGAAACGAATAAATTTTTAAGGAAAATCGAGGAATTGAAAGCATGAAGAAATGGGGCAAGATTGTCTTATTATTATTTTCAGCAGGATTGCTTTTTGTTACTATTTACTTTCCTGTAATGTGGTATGTAGTTTATCCCCGTCAAGGAGTATATTTAGACAAACCCATTAACCAATTAGAAGAAGGTGAAGTGGAAGGAAGATATTTTCCTTTACCTGCACGTCCCACAGAGTTATATTCCATCAATCAAGATGACTGTGAGGGTGAATCTCTAGTAACTCTTTTAACACTTCAGGGATTACTCGCTCAAAGAGAAAACGGAACAAGTATTTACATCTCGGATAGCGGGTATTATGGGGCATGGGAATCCCTAATAACAAATGAAGGTATCACGATATATGATGCGGGTAATGATCCTTGGACTTTAGTTGCTCAATTCGCAGATCAGGTTAACGGATATATTATTTATCGGAATGACAGCGCTGGAGCTCCACCGAGTGGTAGCGTAACGTCTTCAGATACACTAAAATACAAACATGTTGACGAATCCTATGTAGTGGCTGTATCTCTTGCAAGCATATTTAATGCTGTCGCAGTTGCGGAGCAAGATGTTCCTAAATTACAAGCAGCGGGTATTACAAATGAAATAATGAATGTTGTTGGAAAAGATACAGAATGGTTATTCAATAGCACGTATTTCGATATGCTGCGTAAAGACTTAGTATTTGAAGTAGAGCACCATTCTTCCAGAAGATTTTTTCTAATTGATTATGCTGTATTTGCAGGAGCTCCCGTGTGGCACGCAGATTCTATTGAGCAGAGAGAAGAGTTTCTAAAGGAATTTGATGCTGATTCTCCTTCATTTGGTTGGGGTGCAGTGGCTGATGCAGTATTAGATGAAGGCAAACTCAATACACAAACCTCAGTTGCGGGTGCGTTTCATATCCCTTCAGATTGGTGCAAAGATCTTTCAGTATTTGCAGCCATCCAAGTTCCTATCCATCAAAAACTAATACCACCTGTTAACCTTGAGGAGAATGTTCATTATGTAACGATACTACTTAGCGATGGAGACAATCTTCAATGGATGATGTCTGATTATAGCGGACCACAATGGTTTGGGAATGAGAACAGAGGGGAGTTTGCAATGGGATGGATGATCCCTCCTGCTATGGCTGATCTGGCTCCATTAATCCTAAGGGAATATTACAACAACGCCTCAAGTGGGGATAGATTCGTAGCAGGAAATTCAGGAAATGGAGTCTTATACCCTACGAGGTGTCATTGGACGAATATACATATGAATCGTAGTACTGGGTTATTTGAAAGAGCAGATATTACTTCTGTGGTGATCCAAGATTGGGGGTGGCATGAAAAATCATTCCAAGATGTAGCACAATTGGAGGGAATTCAAGGGATCTTCTATAATGATTATCAACTCTATGATCTTCAATCTGGAAAAATTATGTGGGTAAATGATAAACCAGCTATTTCTATGACATACAATTATTGGATTACAGCGGGACAAGAAGCTAATGTTATTTCGAGAAAAATTAATCGAGCTTCACGAAATATTAATTCTTTTAATGCTTATTCTGTTATTGTTGTTCATGCCTGGAGTCATGATTTGGACGATATTTCAAATATGGTTAGTAATTTCGAAGATGATGTGCGTGTGGTTGATCCAGATTCCTTCCTTGAATTACTCAGCAATAATATCGTTCATCGAAACATAAATTTTGGGAAAATCACAAAAATATTCATCATAATCGGAAGTATTGTAGCAGTTTCGGTAAGTCTCGTAATAATTCGAATTATTCGTAAAAAAAGAGGCAAGGAGCGTTTGTTAATATTATTTTCTCGAAAAATCTTCAAGTCTAAAAACAATATCAGTAGAGATAGTTAATGAGGAACTAATCGCTTTTTATGTTATGATAAAGAAATTTCAGACATATTTAGATTTGTTCTAAGTGGTGCTAATGAATGTTCTATAGTGTAGATCGACCGTTCGAATGCTTGGGATTAACTTAAACACATCGTTAAGTACTATTAAATTTCAAAACAAAATTTGAGATGTTAGTATGAAAAATAAATTTATGATCGTGATGGGTGTATCAATGAGCATTCTATTCATTAGCTCGATTGCACTAGGAGTGGTTATTCCGTTAACTAGACCAAAAATTAATGTTACGTTTCACCCCTCTGATATGATATCATATCCCGGTCACACAGCGTGGTTACTAGCTGATGTGCAAAGTGAAGAACCAATTGATATCGAAGTAGGGACGAACGTAGAAGTCCAAGTCGAATGGAAAACTTGGTCCACATGTGCATCATCCTATTTAGTAGAAATCTTCCTTAAACCAAATTCTCAGCATGTAGACAATGAAATAAGAGTAAATCTTCTTGCTTCAACTGAGTCTCGAAGGTTTTCAATTGGATCCTGTACAATAGACGTAATTAATTGGACTTCTTGTGCGATGGATTCCAGTGTTGTAATACGAGATCACTTTCTACAGTACATCGAGAGCAATACCACGTTCTCGAATATAAATTCGAGCACAGAATGGAATTTTTGTGGTTCACCAGCTCAGATCTTAATCGTGGAGCATTGTCTATTTCAATCAGAATTTTGGGAAATAGAAATCTCTCGACATGTAATGATTTCTCCACACGATTGGGCACAAACATACATTCGTCCGAGGAATCAGACTTCTCCTATTTGGAGTGCAAAAATTGACTCGTGGAGTCTCGATAATTCCTCCATTTATGAGATTGATTCACCGAGTGAAATTTTCAGATAATTTTTTTTGTCATACCCTATCTTACGTATCAAATTCTGAATTTGGGAAATGAAAAACTTAACTACTCGAAAATAGAAACCTACTTTATGGATACAAAAATCGTTGTTGTTGGAGCTGGTTCATTACAATTTGGACTAGGAACTTGTGGAAGTATCTTCAATTCAAAAGTTTTAGAGGGAGCTACTATCAGTCTTCATGATATCAATGCAAAATACTTAGAATTGGCTCGAACCGCATGCCAGGATAAAATTGACCATGATAATCTGAATTTTACCCTAGAGGCTACTACCAATCGAGTGGAAGCAGTAAAGGATGCAGACTTTGTTATTAGTGCAATCGAAGTCGGACCTCGTTTCTACTGGTGGGGATTAGATAAGAAAATACCGTGGAAATATGGAAGTACCCAAGTTTTTGGTGAAAATGGTGGACCAGGAGGTATGTTTCATGCGATGCGCATAGTTCCACCAATTTTAGATATATGTGAGGACATTGTTAAACATGCAAAAAAAGATGTACACTTTATAAATTACTCTAATCCCATGAGCAGAATCTGTTTAGCAATTAAGCGAAAATATCCTGAACTGAACACGTACGGGCTCTGTCATGAGATTGCGCACGCACAATTTCATCTACCTAGAATTTTGAAAATGCCGTTTGAAAAAATGGAAATTGGCGGATATGGTCTAAATCATTTTGGTTCAATTATTACAGCAAAAAATAAAGAAACTGGTGAGGACTTGATCCTTGAAATTCAGAAGAAGGGAGTACCTCATTTTAAGAAGTGGAACATGTTGTTTCCAATGAGTTCAGCAGTCAAACTCACAGGATACATTCTGAAAGATTTCGGATACGTACCTTATACAACAGATAGCCATTTTGGAGAGTATATCGGTTGGGCAAGGGATGTTGTGAATAAAATTGGAATTCGACGATTCTATTTCTTCTATAAAAACGTTTACCTACCTTTTCATGGTGGTATCATTAAACGAAAAGTTCGTAGAAATAAGGGCTATCAAGCAGTCAAAGCGGATGATGAACGTGCTGTTCCAATTATTGAAGGAATCATCACAGATGATGATCATAGCGAATTATCAGTCAATTTACTTAATAACGGAATTATTACAAATCTTCCAGAGGATCTAGTTGTGGAATGCCCTGCTACAGTGGATAAATTAGGTGTGCACGGTATCCCATTGGGAGAATATCCTGAGCCTTTAGTTGATCTACTCAAGAAGGAAGCAACGATTCAAGATTTGGTTGTTAAAGCAATCTTAAATAAATCAAGAGATTATGCAGTTCAAGCATTGATGGCAGATGATAATTTCCCTCGGAAACATTTGATAGATCCTTTCTTAGATGAAATGATGGAACTGCAGAAAGACTGGGTTCATCTTGAGTGATTTTTTCTTTTTTATTTAATATTTTTTATATTTTATATCCCATAAGGTAACAAGCCTTTCTACTAGCTGATCTCGATTTAATTTGCCTTCAGGATATTCGTTTAGTTGAAATAATTCTTCAAACATCCCATTTATCACTAAGTCTGTTTCAGAAGGAGGTCCTACCATATATCTATGAAGAGGGTATTCATTAGTAAAGGCATCATATACCGCCTTAGCAACATCGATCGGTTCTGGGTGTTGTTCCTCCTCAAAAACAATTCTCTCAAGTTTAGAAATAAGAGCCATCCGAGTTTTATTAGGAGCATTCGAACCAAGAGTTTGTTGTTCGTTTTTTAAACGAGAAAGATTATTCGCACAAATTTTAGATTTATAATTTCCAGGTTCTATCAGACTTGTATAAATTCCAAATTCCTCCAAGTCCTTTTGTAATGTATCCCCATACGCTTCAACAGCGTGTTTTGTAATAACATATGTACCCCCCCATTTTCCACTAAGGATTCCGCTCATCGAACTGATAATTACAATACGGCCTTTAACTCGTTTCAAATATGGAAGGACTGCATGTGTAACTCGCATCATGCCGTATAAATTTACATCAACTACGGAATTAAACTGTTCAATTGAATAATCATAAATTGGACCTAAATCCAGAACTCCGGCATTATTTACTACCCCAAACAATTCTTGATTATGAAGTTCAAGCCACTTGATAAAGGCATTAATATCTTCAAGCTTAGTCACGTCCATTCGAATTCCAGTAACACTTTCTAAGGCATCTAAATCAGCAATGTCTTCTGATTTTCGAGCTGTGGCAAGCACATGAAATTCATTATTACGTAAAAATTCAGTAATCGTCCTACCAATCCCGCTACTAGCACCAGTTACGAGTATATTTTTCATTTGTATTCACTTCTTTTTTCAATTCTTAAAATCTTAGGGATAAACAGCTTAATCCTCCATCGAGTTTTTGAAACTCGGACATTTCAAGTTCAATGATATCAAATCCATGATCCAACAATTTTTTTTTAGTGTTGGGGAATCCTTTAGGTGTAATAACATAATTATTAACTCGCAGTGAGTTTGCTGCATAAACTTCGTCTTGCTCGACTATAATATGTTCATAATTTTGAAACAGAGGTTTATTTTGAAATCTCTTGCTTAAGATAAGAGTTCCATCTCCAAGATAATTCACTTCTGATTTTAAGTGTAAACAATGATCAAAATCCACAAATTCTGTCAAAAAATCAAAGTGAACTAAAATATTCTTCAATTGTTCAGCTCCAGTCAAATTTGTTCTTTTTGAAAAGCCAATATAGTAAGTATCATCCACACGCATAATATCTCCACCATCCAATGTCCCTGGGGATTTGACTGCGAAAATTTTGCTTGGATTATAGAATCCAGTTAATTTTTTTTTGACTGATATTTCCTCACCATTTCGAGATAATTCACTCATATTGCAAATAACTGCACATTTTTCATTGACTATCGCAGTATCCTCCACAAAACACGAATCAGGAAATTGCTCATCTGCAGACATACAGTGGACATTTAAACCGCAAGATTTCATTGTATTTATGTATTCTGCATGTTGTTCCAGTGCAAATTTATAAATAGGTATTCCTAAATCAGAGCTGGTCAACCCATGCACCATATTGTGACACGGAGTACGAACAATTGCAGACTTGAATTTCATTTAATCTCATGGTCAATTTGGAATATTTGGTTAAAAATCAATTCAATTTATTTTTTCTTCTCAAAATAACAACTACAATGGCAATTCCTAAAATTCCTAACGGTATTGCAGTGAAAAGTATTATCTTTCCAATTGGAGGATGTTGTGGTGGTTCTTGGTAAATGCACTTCAAGACTGCGGTAGATTGTGTTATTATTAGGTCATTATTTGTATTTTGAAAGATTGCAGAATTATCGATACCCCTAACGTTAATGGCAAATGGAACCCTAACAGCATCGTCTAACAACCAAATTTGAAGATCGTCATTTCTCCCAATTAGAATTCCATTTTCAATGGTGCTATACCCCATTGGAGGCACAATTTCATAATCTTCTGTATATATTCCAGTAAAATTCACAAAATTTGTGGTAATGATTTCTCTATCGATTGACCCATCTGGAATTTTATATAAACTGTTATTGGACGCTTCGTACAAATAAATGTTGCCCGAATTGTCGACTACACAACCAGTTTTTGTAGAATTTTCAAATGTTGTAAGTTTTGTAAATGTAGTAGGGTTTTCAATTGGAATCTGATAAATATTTGTTTGATTTTGAATAAGATCATCCGCTAACAGAATTAATTGGTCATTTTTTACATCATATTGCAGGGATTTCCCATATTCGAATATTATATTCGTAAACCATTCATTTGTGGAACCATCATGATTTATTTTATATATACAAGCGGAATCATTGCTTAACAGCCCATAAATATCATCATTTTTATCAATGACAAGCCCTGAAACAGTTAAATTAGTTGTTGTATCTGCAAATTGTGAGGGACCAGATTCATTAATTTGAAAAATTTCATCCTCATACGCATATAATATCTTTCCATCATGAGCTTCAGCAATGGAGTAAGTATTTACCATAGCGGTCAATAATTGAGCTTGGTTTTCATCAGGATCATATCCAACCAAGCAAGCGCCTGCACTTGCTCCTGCAATAAACATATGAAGTTTGGAAAACCAGGTGAGTCTGCTCATACCAGCTTTTGATGCCATCAGTAAGTCGAAGGTTCCAGAATCATATTGATAAAAACCTCGATTATTTCCATCAGCAGTCATACAATAAAGGATATCATTATCATCCACACCAATTCCGATTACTTCTTGAGTACCAGGTAATCCAACATCTGTTCTCAACAGTGTTGTTTCAAGTGAAGAGAGATTTAATGAGGAGACGTACCCGAGATAAGATTCTGAATAATACAAAATACTTTGATTGTTGTTTAAAATTAATTGGCTACAACCTTGAACATCAGAAAGAACGGTTGTAAGATTATTTCCATTAGCATCATAGTGAAAAATTGCAGTCCCATCAAATAAAGAACCGCAATAAAATGAATCATCTGTGGGATCTACAGAAAGAGCACTAAGAGTGGAAGCATATGAGTAATTATTTAGCAATTGTATTTCAATTGAGGTAATCGTATAAAATCCATAATCAGTTACCCCAATTATCCGATTGGAGTTTGGTTGATACTCAATATCGTTAAAATTCAGAGAACCAGTTGAAATATATTCAGTATGTGTTCCAAATTCGTCCATTCTCATGATAACATGATTTAAATTATCTGCGTAAAATAAATCCCCATCTTGCCCAACACAAGATGCTCCTGGGGGATGCGGAATTTCATATATTGTGATAACATCCCAACCCGGTCTAACATTTGTAAAGGGATCTAAAGAGCATGTTGCTATTTTGCCAAATGGATTCAGTGCTAAGAATATGAAAAAGATCAAGAAGAAAAAACTAAGATTTGTTCTCTTTGACATAATTATAGATTAAAACTGTCAATAAAAATAAAAATTCTTCTAGTTAGCGAAAAGAAAGTTGATCTGGATAATTAGATTGAATACATGACTGCAAGGAATAACGCGAATCCCCATGGAGCGGTTTCCTTCGGATAGTGAAGAATATCAACATCTTCATTCGGTTCTAATTGGTAATTTGCTTTATACACATCCATGGCAGTTGCCCCAACTAGATCATCATCACTTTCTAATTTCTTGAAATCGGCATCTTCCATTCGGATTGCTTGTACAAAACCACCATCTAGAATCTTGTCAAACTGATCCTTTGTCTTAATATATCCTTCTTCGACAAGTGATTTAACAGCATCCACCATATATGGTTGGAATGCTTCCAAA
This sequence comes from Promethearchaeota archaeon, assembly GCA_004524545.1. Classification (GTDB taxonomy): domain Archaea; phylum Asgardarchaeota; class Lokiarchaeia; order Sigyniarchaeales; family Promethearchaeaceae; genus AMARA-1. Next base: position 11,999 of record SDNX01000021.1, on the reverse strand, counting down.
ATATTCTTATCTCCAATTTCACTCTTGTTCATCATTAAAATTAATGCAATCGGTTCCTTCATATTTTTTATCAACACTATAAGTTTGATTATTAAACAGCTATCGAATCTAATAAGGAGATTTATTCAATTTTATTAGAAAAAATCTCAAGGTGTGAGAATTTCTTAAGTAAATACTGGATGATTAATTTTTTTTATTGGTGGATCCCCATTCTTTTCTAAATTATCTCACCAGGTTCATCCTTTTCTTCCAAAAGTAGTTTCTTATTTGCTTTTACAAATTTCCAACCAAAGCCTTTCACATCTGCTAGCTTGCCCGTGATTCCTTTCGGGTTACCAGATTTTGTATAAACGATTTCAGTGTTGAGTAATTCTGTGAAAAAGTTAATAGGGCATTTAAATTCTTCAATTAATTGATGACTTTTTGTTGGACCCACTTTAAAAAGACCCTCAAGAACATATGCTTGGCGCTCTTTGAGTGTAATAGATTTTGGAATTCTGCGTGCAATACCGCGATCGGTATATTCTCCTTGTTGACGTTTGGCAATACGAAACAAGACCATAGCAGTATCGGTGATATTCCTAGTCGGGATAATAGGAATATCTAATCGCAGTGCAATCCCTATCATTGCTCCATAAATTGAGCTTAATTTCTCATCTCCACCAGGAGGACCAAATGCTTTTTCGAAATTTTCCAAGAGTAGAACAGGTTTCTCGACTGCATCACTTAATCGTAATAACTGTTCAAACACGTTGCTAGTATTAGATCCCCCAAACACAGAAGAACGAAAATCATCTCCTCTCTTTCGTTCAACGGTCGTATTTCCCGAACAGAGATAATCCCCCGCATCGAGAGTTTCCATTATTACCGTAGCTCCGAGTTCTTCAAGTTTTTTTCCAACTCTACTACTTTTTTCTCGACTGTCTACAATAATTACTGGTTTTGCATCCTTTTCTCCGATACGCAATTTCTCTTGATAATCATCCCCATAATGTTTTTTGAGGATTTCGATGAACAGATTATTTTCAGATTGCTCCAGATCTGATACTTCGTTTTCTGAAGGAGAATTCATACTTTAACTAATTCCCAGAAGTTTAAAAATGAGAACTATGAGGAAATTTTAATATGTATGTGGTGTAAATGGTTCACCTAGGTGAATAAGTTGGTAGATGAAAAAATAGACGAAATACAACTAAAGACTGAGAAGCCAGAACCAAAGCCAGAACCCAAAAAAGAACCTAATTGGGACATAGAATTATTACGAGGGTTATCTGAGACTCGAGGATGTTCTGGTCATGAAGAAAAAATTAGTAAATATATTCGAAACATAATCACACCATTATGTGATAAAGTTTTTTCCGACACGATGGGAAATTTGTACGGTGTCAAATTTGGTGCCAATTATGGTAAACCAGAAGACACTTCAGTCATGTTGAGCGCACATATGGATGAAATCGGCTTTATCGTTAGATATATTGATAAAGAAGGCTTTGTGAGAGTTTCGCAAATTGGTGGACAAAACCCACGTTTATTACCGGGAACCCGAATACTAATTGACGGAATCAATGGAGAAGTTCCGGGTGTTTTTGGGGAAAAAGCAATTCATTTCCTTAAACCAGAAGAACGAAAGAAAACATCTGAACTTAATGATTTATTTATTGATTTAGGATTAACGAGTAAAGAGGAAGTAGAAAAATATGTTTCTATTGGAGATTTCGCCGAAATCGACCAAAAAATGCAAGAATTTCCCAATAGCACTCGGGTAAATGGCAAATCCTTTGATGATCGAGTAGGATGTTATGTACAGATTCGTGCACTACAAAACTTATCAAAAATGGCAGTAAAGCCAAAACAGACAATAATATTTGTATTTTCCGTACAAGAGGAAGTTGGAGTTCGAGGTGCAACAATTGCAGGATATCGTATTAATCCGACCTTAGCTTTGGCTTTGGAGGTTAGCTTTGATTTTGGACATCCTAATATCAAAATTTCCGACTTTTCAGATATAAAAATGGGAAAAGGACCAACAATCTCAGTAGGACCTAATTTACATCCTAAAATTTCAAAGAAACTTATTGAAATCGGGAAAGAACATAACATACCCTTCCAAGTTAGTCCAGCATCCACACCAACAGGAACTGATGCTCGAATCATTCAAGTGACCCGAGAGGGAATTCCTGTCGGATTGGTTGCAACACCAATAAGATATATGCACACGATGATTGAAACGCTGGATTTGGTTGATTTAGAAAGCACTGTTGATTTAGTCACGCAGTTTCTTTTATCAGATCTTACAGGAAATTACAATCTGTAGTTTTTTTCTCTCTTATTACATTTTTCTCAATTTTCTAATCACACAAGATAGTATAGAAAGAATAAATTTGATGTATTTTCTTCCCTTTATTTTGAATCAGAAGGGCTTACTACTGTAGTATTTTTTATCTCATTTGCTACATCTAACGCTTTATTGTAGAGTTCTTCAGACACGATGTTCATTTCAAGAGCCTTATCTAACAATTCTTTATCAATAATATGCCGTTTTCGATTCAAAGGTTCCATAACATCAATTTCTAGATCAAAATAATGCACTCCGTCCGGTCGGAAAATAATTGGAGTATTAATATTGAAATATTTTCCTTTTAATTCGTTATTCTTTGAATAGTAGGCGGTTTCTGCAGACCAGCTTCCTTGTTCGTAAATTCCGATAGCGTAATCACCTTCCTCTATGGGAATATCCAATCCATCATAATTTCCTTGAGATCTCATAAATCGTCTGAGGATAACTTGTAATCGATTGGGATCCCGTAATCGTTCGATTCTTTTAATTTGACCTGATTGCAAATGTACTATTCTCCCATTAATTTTGTAATGATTAATATTAAGAATCTGCCGAGGCGCATAGAGGTTGGAGGAATAATATGAAATAAACTTCTTTTTTATTCCCTCTGTAAATCCCTTTCCACCTGACTCCTCAAGAATCTCTTCAATCAATAGCAAGGTTCGAAGAGGTGTAGTATGTTCAATATTTGAACATGCTTTTATTTCATGATGAAGAGGGATTGTCGGAATGATTTCATCGCGTAATTGGTCGAGTTTAAATTTCGTTGTGTTCGGGAAGAGAAAGTTGAAAGATACATTATCCGAATAGATTTCTCCAATTTGATCTCGGGATTGATTAACCATCGAATCAATTTCTAAGTAATTTTCACGCAATTTTTGGATTTCTCGTAAAATTTCAAGTTCATTTGCGTGTTGAGATACAGTACGAAGCAGCATTCCAAAATCTCGGATTGATACTTTATTTATAATGTTCCCCAACCGGATACGTTCTTTCTTATTTTTAATTTTTTTACTAATGAGCCCTCGTTTATCATAAGGCATGAGAACGACTAAGTCCCCTGACACCGTATATCCTTGATTGAGATATGCATAGGTTTGACCCACATCTTCATATGAAACTTGAAAAATATCCTCAGATCCTACACTTAACCATTTATTTATTCGACCAATAGTTGTCGTGAAATGAGATTCTATCTCTGCATCGTTTGTTTGTTGTTCAGGCGTTAACCGTACGAGAGAATAATTGTTCATCTTATTGGATGAAATTACTATCCCTTTGTATACTGAGTTCAATGGGAACCTGGCTTTATGCCTAAGTAGATGGGGAAAATTTGCATGGTTCAGAGGAAATGTGTCTTGAATATCCTCCCAAATCTCTTTTGTTGTCGAAACGGAGATTCCTTCTTTATCATATCGATCATTTATGATAATTTGTTTAGAGTAGGGATTTTCCCAATCTTTCGAAAATTCGTCAAGCTTAAATCTATCACGAATAGGGGGTGAAGGATATACGATATTATAATCTAAATCTTTGAATAATTTCGTGAGTGCGGTGCTGTAGATTCCACGAATGAATACATTATAGGTCATTGTGATCAGACTAAAAAGGTGGTTAAGATTCTCAAAATCTCGTTATACTTCAATTAATGGATGACTCTCTATTAAGGTGTTTTTACTCTTCCTCTAATATAAAGAGATCATTAGCCTTGATCAAATTTCCCAGAGTTATTACGGATTCCTTTATCTGATCCTTACGAGTCAATCCGGTAACTACAAATTTCCCATTAGTGAAACAGAGAAATACACACTTATGGGGTTCGTCCATACGAAGCACCATACCCGGAAATACTTCGGGCTCATAAATAGAGCGTTCTAATACCACACTTGCTAAATCGAGATCAATTCGTTTTTTTAAATGGCCACTTACTGCCATATTGACAATGCGATAACTGGGTTTCTCTGGTACGGGGATATCATTAGATTTGAGTTTTTCTATTACTTTTTTTATGATAACTGGAACGAATTCGGTCTTTTTCAGACCTGTTATTATCATCTCCCCGTTTTCATATAATAAAACTGTGCACTTAGGTGCGGTAAATCGAATTCTGACTCCGGGAAAATTATTAACGTTATGATCGACCTCTTGATATTTTTCTGCAAGAAGATCAATGTTAATTTTTGTCTTAAGAGAAACTGAAGAAACAATATTTGTTATTTGGAATGCTCCACGTATTTTTTCTTCAGATGAATTTGCCATATAATAATCTCCGCATTGGTCGAAAGAAGTACTAGTATTTGTTTTTAAATTGAAATTCGTTTCTAAGTTTAAAAATATATTCTACTATTTTCAACTCATTCCATGCGTCAAGATTCCATAATTGCAACACCATAGAAATTTTAATTTTAAATTGATAGCTTTTAAATTGATAGCTTTTTAAAATAATTTATGACGGAAATTGAGTATAAGTCAGAGAAATATAATTTTGCTTGGTGGCGAGTATTACTCTTCTTTTTCATGGCACCGTTAATCTCAATTTTTATCTATAAATTGACTGAAGTCTTATGGGTTTATACACACAGGCCAATCGTAAAACAAACCGTTTGGGTAATTAATTTACTTACAAATATTGGAGATTTTGATTGGGGATTCGATTCAAGTTATGTGATTGATGGATACTACTTTATTGTTCCTTTAAGAGGTCCTATTGGATTCACAACAATGTGTACTGGTGTACAAGCAATTGCAATATTCTCAGGTATTATTCTCATGATTCCCCACTCCTACAATGACCATGTAAATAGAAACATCTGGTGGAGAAAATTACTCTCTTTAGTAGTATCTTCAGCAATTTTTTACATCGTTAATATCGCACGTATGGTTTTGCAATTGACATTATATTCCAAAGGCTGGAATTGGGATGACATACACGTCTCAATATCAGCAGCGTCCTCTTTCATCGCAGCTTTGATAATCCTCTTAATGCATAGATGGATACCCGAATTTATAATCTCCATTATTTGGACACTGGGTGAACTAAAAGCGACCCTTGGATTAGGAAAGAAAGCAATACCCGTTAGTTCATAAATTTTTCAAATACTTTTTCTATCTCTTTTTTAATGGGTGCGAATAATACTCCCATGATCAATAATGTTTGAATCTAATAGTGGTCAGAAAGTAGCAGAGATTGGAAATGTTAAAATTGGCGGTGAAACTTCTGAATATCCATTTGTTTTAATCGGTTCTATGTTTTATCATGGACACAAGGTTGTAATAAACGAGCGAAGTGGAGAATTCGATAAAGAAAAAGCAGAACAACAAATACTCGATTTTTTGGAATTTTCCGATCAAACAGGAATTCCGATAATTATTGATGTGGTCGGAGCATATCCTGAAGCGCTTTTCAAATATTGTGAATTTGTCGCGGGAAAAACCGAAATCCCTTTTCTGGTTGACGGATTAAGTGATGATTCGCGAATATATGCAATAGAAAAATTAATTGATATGGGATATCGCGATCGTGCTGTATACAATAGCATCGATAATGCAACAAAAATCGAGGATTGCGAAAGAATCAAAAATATTGGAGTGAAAAATGCCGTTCTTTTGTGTTTTGGACCTCGAGCAGTAACTCCCGATAAAAAAGTAGAATTATTAACCTCAACCGATCCAGATAATCTTGGATTATTAGAAAAAGTGAAGTTAGCGGGAATTCAAGATTATATTGTAGATGTTGCAGTATTAGATATACCAAGTATCGCAATTTCGGCAGGATCTATTAAGAAAATCAAGGAGGACCTAAAGATTCCTGTGGGTTGCGCACCAGTTAATGCTTTGGCCGAATGGGATAATTGGAGAATGTTCGGAAAACCGGGGAAGATTGGAACCACTGCTGCAGTAATTTCGTATTTAATGGCATCAGGAGCAGATTTTGGAATGTATGGAAGTATAAATAAAGCAAATGATGTATTTCCAGCAATTGCACTCCTAGACAGCATTAATGCATATTACCGAAAACGAATTATGAAGAAAGAAGCGGAATTTACCAGTTTCATGCAGCACCTTCGATAATCAAACTCAACGAGAATAATAATTTCAACCAATAACCTTTTTTTTATGTTTCTTTAACTAGTACTCATGGAAAATTCTGCTAAACTGATTGATGTAGTTACACTCGGTGGCATAACTACTGATTTAATTATGTCTGTAAAGGATGTTATGCGCTTTGAAACCTACTCTCAAGAGGAAATAAAGAAGTATACTGCAATTGAATACTCAAGCAAAGTAAATGTGAACTCTTTACACATTGTACCAGGAGGATCTGCTTCCAATATAGCATCGGATCTTGCTACGATTGGATTGAAAACACGCCACCTCGGAGTAATGGGAAAAGATCAAAATGGAGATATTGCATTAGAGGATATGAAAAAGCGTGGTGTAGATGTTTCATTCATTAAAAGAACAGATGAGGATTTAACAGGTCTATCAGTTATTTTAATGACCGGATACGGAAAAGATCGGTCTATTCTCGCATATAAAGGGGCATCCGATTTAGTAGATCCCGAGTACATTAGAGAAGAAATGATTAAAGATGCTAAAGTCTTGGCATGGACTTCTCTTACATCTGAAAAAAGCTGTGCAGGCATTCAAAAAGCAATTGATATCGCAAAAAAGCATAAGGTTCTGATATGTGCATGCCCATCGATTTCCATAATAAAAAAACATAAAGAAAAGGCTATTAGTTTTGTAAAACAATCGAATATTGCATCTATGAATAAAGAAGAAATTCAAGAGTTGACCGGAGAGAAAACCACGATTCAAGGAATCAAGAAAATGCTTTCTTGGGGCATAACAAAAATGGCAGTTTCATTAGGATCAAAAGGATCTCGTTTAATTGCCGGGGAACAAGTTATAGAATCCGGAATCTATGATATTCCAACCACCGACACAACAGGTGCAGGAGATGCGTTTGCCGCAGGATTCATTTATGGAATTCTCAATAATTTATCACTTCGGGATATTGCAAAATATGCATCTGCACTTTCCGCATTCGAGATTAAAGGTCTAGGTGTCCGAATTGGATTGCCAGAGTCTATTCAGGAACTAAAGGAATTTATAAACTCACATGAACTCAAACAAACAGAACTAGAATTCAAATCCCTCTAATTTTTTGAATCAATCCATTTTTATTCTCTAAATATTACGTATATCTCAATTTAGATCAAAAATAATATAGCAAATCCTAACTAACTATAAAAATAATTAAAAAAAAGAAGAAATTTTTGGCGATTTATATGTCTCTAAAAGAAGAAAGCAAGGAAATTTTTCGCACCTATGGATTAAACGAAGAAGAAATCAATGTTCTTTTAGCTTATTTGGGCAACACACAATCCACAGCGAGTTTCATTGCATCATACTTAGAAATGAATTATGAACTAGTGAAAACTATCACGGACAAGCTGGTTACCGAGAATTTTCTCAAAGAAATAAAATCAGACGTAAAAGTATCCCGATATATTCCCTTGGAACCTTATTTTCAACTTACAGTTGAAGAATCAAAGAAATTCCGAGGAAAAATTGAGAAAGTTAAAGACGCCGTACTTGAAGATCAATCAAAAAGATTCGATAATCTGGAATCAATACGAGTCAAATCAGTTGGAGAAATTGACCAACGAGTTGAAGAACAGGTAGAAACTTTCTTCCGAGATTCAGATGAACATGATTCAGATAAACGAATGGCAATTGAAAAAGCGAAAGACCGGTTCACGACTACTGCACGGGATACTTATGCAAAATTAGAACAAGATATAAGAGAAGTAGAAGCGAAAGCTGCAGCAATTTGGGATAATCATTCCGCAAAATTTACAGGGGATAATCAATCCTTAAATTCCAAATTGGATACCATCTCGGACGAGCATGTATCCAAGACTTCGGTGTTGGAAACCGATCTTCATACCATTGTAGATACCTTAAATGGTCAGTTGAAAGGAATTGCAGATGGATTTGTTTCCAACTTTGAAGGCGGAATCACGACTGCAAAAGGCGGAATCAATACCATCATTGCAGATTTGTTAAAAGATTTTGCAGAAAGAGTGAGTAAACTTGACACCGAGATTAAGAAGCAACTAGATAGTCATGTAGATTATCACAAAGAACATGCAGAAGCACTTAAACCTTCATTAGATGAGATCTTGGCCAAATATATGGCTCGAATGTACGATGTTATAGAGGAATTAAAGAGAACGATAACAAAACTCTTGTACGAGCAAGCAGATCACATTAAATCTACTACAGATGGTCTACAAAATCTCTTGATACAAAACGTCAGTGGGTTCGAAGAAAATACTCTGATGCTTATTGATAATTTAGCTGATATTTCCAGTAAACTCTCAGGTTTATCGCATGATTTAGCTAAACGAGGTAGTGCATTCAAGGCTTTATTCATTGGTAAACACAAAGAATGGAAAGCTCTTAACGAGGAAGTGAAAGAACGCGTCGGCAAACTCTCTACATCCGTAAAGGAAGGATTTACCGCAAGCACAGGTGAATATACAGAGAAAAATCAATCAATCCTTACCGAAGAAAATAACAAACTGAAAGCTGAAACTGAAGAACTAGATAAAAAAGCACAAGATTCCGTTAATGTCGAAATGGAAGGATTAGCTGCTGATTTGTCTGCAGAAATTGATGCTACATTTGCCAAAAACATTGATCATTGTAAGGATACGACTATTAAACTCAAAGATCTCACACAGAGTACACTGGAGAATCATCACACCGAGTACGATGCTGCTATTAGTCGTCATTTGAAGATTTCTTTGGGTCATTATGAAGACAGTGACCGTGAAGTAAAACACAAGGTGAATGAATGGTATAGTGAGATGGATTCCAACCACGTAGTAGCGAAGAATAAAATCAGCGCAGAGACTGCTCAGCAGATTACCGATGTGAAAACTCATCTAACTGCAACTAAGGATAAAAATGTGGAGCATTCCAAGACTTTTGAAAACGATAAAAATCAATTGAAAGAAACTCAGAATCAAAAATACAATGGATCCTTGAGCCGTTCTGAGAAATATATCAATGATGAAATTACATTGTTCCAAAACGAAACAAAAGAAATGAATGATAAACTCCATGCAATGTTGGAAGATCATAAATCCAAATACCAAGAGAATGCAACATTCTTGCAGCAGTCTTTAACCCGAACCATTAATGAAAATATCCAAAACACCAAAGATGCTATTGCAGATTTTACTCTACAATTCATGAATGGAATTGATGAAGCTACAGAAATTGCATTGAGCAATGAAGATAAACTAAGTAATATTTTAGAAGCATCTGCATCAATCATCGAAGTTCCAGAAGCATCTACCTGGCACATTGTAGGTATGCCCGGAATCGTAGAAGCTGTGAATGATATGCTCGGACGGGTAAAAAGTTCTATTATTGTGGTAACCCACCAAGTCGTGCCAAAAATCATGGAAACTATGTCACAAATGGCATATCGACGAAAAGCAGCCCGTTTCTTCTATACAACTCACTGGACGCCAGAGTTTGAGACGATCCTGGCAAGAATGAAGGCGTTAGGAAACATTCAATTCCGCCAAATGAAAACTGCAGGTAATTTCATTGCAGTAACTAAAGATGCAGAAGAAGTAATTCTCGCTCCATACTCGACCAAGGAAGAAGAAATAATCGCCGTAGTAAGTACACAGGAAGGGTTCGCTACTCTGTACAGTCAAATCATTGGTCCCGTCTTCCAAGCAAACAGTAGACCAATCTAAAAGCAAATATTTTTTATTTGTTCTATTTTTATTCCTTTTTTCAAGTTTTCTGAAAGGAATTCAGGCAATTTTGAGTTAGTCAACTGATCTCAATTCTTGTATAGAATTAATTGTAAAAAATGTGAAAATAAGAGGGTGAATTTACCCAAATTTTATTGAGGATTATCGTCGTCGTCCTCAGTGTGCACTCTCTTAAGATCAATGTCACTGAGTCCCGGAATGGTGTTAAGTAGATTGCGAGTTGCACGTTCCGGATCTTTCGCAGAAGTAATGTATCTACCGACAATGATAATATCAGCACCCATACTTAGTGGATATTGTGCAGTTTCAGCAGTAATTCCTCCCGCGACAGCGACCAATACGCGGTCTTTTCCACTGATAAGTTTCTTATCTTTGTAGTAATCTTTGATTTGACGTATAGGTTCCCATCTAGCTTTTGGATCTACTTTAGTAGCTTCTGTATCAATACCCTTGTGTAAAATTATCACATCGGGAGTCTCCTTAAGCTTATTTAGTTTAGCCGTAACATTGGAAACCTCCATCATATCTAAGAAGGCATAGATTCCAACTCGTTGTGCTTCTAGAATGAATTTATCGATTGAAGACGCATTTGCCAAACCACTACAAACTGCTGCATCTGCAGTAGCATCGAATGCAAAATCAACTTCTAGTTTTCCGACATCTAAAGTCTTAAGATCCGCAACAATAAATGCTTCAGGGGCAATTTCCCGCAATTTCTTAATAATATCAATTCCCTCTTTCTTTAACAAAGGAGTCCCTACTTCAAGAATAATTCGATCTGATTGGGGAATGTGTTTGAGGAGTTTCTCGTGATAAGCGAATGAGGGCTGATCAAGCGCTACTTGTAAGTATGGAGGGTTCCATAGTCTCGGAACACGAATTCTAGCTATTGGATGCTTTGCACGATCCTTATCATAGAATAATTTATTGATAGAGGGAGATTGCTTCAAAGCACGGCGAATTGCTAATTTTGTGGCACCATAATTATAATTGTAGATTCTTCGGTAATCCTCTGCTTCAGGATGGATAAACACAGAAGCGAGTATAACCCATTCATCCACTTTATCAACGGGAATCAATCCTTCTTCCAAAGCATCAGCCACGGCTCGAGCAACTGCTGTCTGAGCAGGCCCAAATATCTTATCCGTATCAGTGAGGGTTTTAAGGGTGACTTTTGGAACTATCACTGTCGCTGGTTTGGTGATAAGATTTGGTCTAATACATGCAAGAAGCGGTGTGTGCCCTTTTGATAGTTGAGAAAGTGCATTTGCAAAAGCGGTTCCTACTGGTCCATTTTTGGAGCCGATCATTAAATCCACATGCGCTACGTTGACACCCTCTCCTAAAAGGGCTTCGCCAATGAAAAAATCTATTTTTGCCATCTTAATCCAACTCGTCGTCTAACATGTAAAATCATACAGTAAAGAGTATTAAATATTGTTGAAAAATAGTATTTTGAATTATTGTTGTATTATTAATTCAAACAGATTTTGTGATATTGAATTTTATATTTCGTAGAAATCGATAGCATTTTTCCAGTTCGTTATTGTTTTTGCGCATCTTTTTCATGAAATTATATTCGGTTTTTAGCTCAGTTTCTAGACTTTCAAGAATTTCTGAGGTTTTTATAAAACCATCTTTAGAGAGAAATCCCGGGCATTTTTCTTTTGCTTCATTCAATTCCTTCCTATCTGTCATTAATGGATACCACATGGGCCAAGATTTACATTGAGAGGGTCTAGCTCCATAAATCGTGCATAGATTAGTTTTTTTATCAAGAAAAACACAAGAACCATCTTCTTCATCTTGTCGTAAGACTAGGGAATGTAAGAAAATTTTCTTTTTAGTGGGAT
>SDNX01000001.1 GCA_004524545.1 Promethearchaeota archaeon | reverse complement strand
CACCATAAACTCTATTTAATATCCTTATTTAACCCAAAACGAGAACAATCAATTTGAACAATGTTGAAAATAAATCCAAAGATAGCATAAACAATTCTTAAAGTCATAAGTGATTCTTCATTTGTAATTTTAGAAGATTCTTTCGTTGGACGTGAATAGTATAACAAAACAAGATTACAATCAAAGCATTTCATTCCTTCATAAATCTATACGGGAAGAGAAAGAACGGCTGGAAGAAGTATTTCTTAAGAGGAGTACGTTTAAAAGACAATATTTTGAAATTCTCGAGGACTTAAGCCAGAATAAGCACGCTTCTTGTGCTCATGGGTACCTTGAATTAGCCAGGAAACAACTCCTAAGACGTGATTATGACACGACGAGTGTTCTTGTTCTGCTGGGAACGTTATGTATGCTCAATGCAGAATCAGACCTTAACCAAGTAATCGACTTTTTTGAGGAGAGATTTCTTCAATCCACTTTTTGTATCAAACTTTTGAAACTGTTACTACAAGCAAAATCTGATGGTCTTAAGAGTGAATATTTAACTCTTTGGAGTATGATGAAAATAATACCTGTATTCGAAGAAGAAAGAATCCTCATGCAAAATGTTGTATCTCTGTAAGGAATCAACGTACCCTCATTTATAATCCCTATTTCACACAGTGGATAAAAATCGTTTTTGTTCAACCATTTCTTTCACTATTTTATGTATCACTTCATTAACTCTGTACCCAGTTTTTGATGATATGTAGAAATGGGGGTCAATATTAAGGTAATTTCGTAAATCATCACGATTCATATCCAACATGGGTAAATTGCTATCAGATACCATGTCAATTTTTGAGCCAATCAAGTACAAGGGGATTCCCTTAGGAGTGTTGTCTCTCCAAATAGTCACCCAATCCATTAGATCATTAACAGTTCGATATCGGGTCGTGTCATATAATAATAATCCACCATCTGCACCTGTAATGTATGCTGGTAAGATCACCCGAAAACGATTCTCTCCACCTAAATCCCAGACCGCTACATCCACTCTCCTTTGGGTTTCGTCGCCGTCATCGAGATTCAAATGTATGGGGATTAACTGAAAATCGACCCCAATAGTTATCGTCGTATCACTCTTGAATATCCCGGAAGCTAACCTTTGAGCAAGTGTGCTTTTTCCCACTCCTCCATCTCCTAATAAGCACAATTTGAGTATCATTGATTTCGATTTTCCCATTCGACTCAACCATTATGTTTCTGATTAATACGCTGGATGTCTTGCATTAGTGGATTTTATAATAACAATCCACCAAAGGTATCGATCTATAAAAATATGTATTCTTTTAATACATCCCAAAAATCCTTTATCAATTGTCAATCCATTTTGTTTAACAGATCTCAAGTGAAAAATACATCGTAATTACCTTTTTTTTATCGGCGTCACTTATAGAGAGGTCATAAAAAAGAAAAAATGATAAAAAAGTGAATTAAGCGCCTAATTTATTGCGTTTTGCTTTCTTAACAATTGCCAATACGGTAGGAATACCGACTATCGATACTACTCCTACAATTAGAAGACTTAAATACAAAGGATTGGTGAACAGCTGGTCCAGAAAAGTAGAGATTATCCTTAATTGTAGACCATTGAGATATACATTATTATCTTCTAAAAATTCGTCCACATCATTATCTGGATCAATTATCCAACCTATTTCATACAGACCTTCTGGAACTCCAATAGGTACTCGTAACGATTTTACGACATCTACCGAAGCAAAGGCTTCAATATTTTTTAACACAGCCCTACCAATTTGATAATCATCTACCGTGATATCCTCATCTTCAGAGAGATAAAACTTGAGAATCGCTTTTTCGACATTGACATTACCATAATTGAATATTGAAGTTGCTATGGGGATTTCACTAAATAAAATTACAATATTCTTATTATATCCCAGATCTGCAAGGATGTTATTCGAGCCAACAATTTCCAGATCTGGTTTAGGGGTATCTGTTGAGTCTTGTTCTATCCATAGATTTATCAGATCGAATTTCTCAGATGTAATACGAGTTCCTGAACCAGGTGCTGGGCCATATGCAAATATACTGATAACATATGGATCGGAATCTTGAAGTGTCCAAACGCTACTACCACTTTGCCCGCCTTCCCCATAGAATGTATAAAAATGTTGGTATTCAGTTGCAGTTCCGCCAATTCCTGAAATTTTATACATATTATCACCGGAAAGGGTTGTAGCGGGATATCCTGCTGTATATACTCGATCTGAATAGTTATTATGGGTATATGGAATATTCGCTACTCCTAGCCACCCTGTTTCGTCACCTATATCTCGATCTAAAGTAATCACTGCCCAATCATGTTGCATGTAACTAAATTGTGTCCATCCGCTTGTGGATCTCATGTGGGTTGCATAAGCTCGACCATAAGGTTCGGTGAGATAAGTTTCGCCATATCCATTTTTTCCAGGGACTACTCTCACATTTTCTCTCCATCCTCCTTCGAACGCATCGTATACAACATGTCCTGCCGTAAGAACATGGTTTGCATCGATCATCGCTCCAGATCCCACTACTACATGGGTTGAATTTAGATCTGTAATAACTTTTACTACTGCACTGAAAGGAAATATTTCGGTGTCGGTCACTAAGTCAAGATCTTCTGGTCCAAAAGACGGACGTAAGGAATTTGTTAAGGATTTATCATCCCTGGATTGTCTTTGCACAATAAATGGTTCTAATCGAGTTAATTCGGACTGGATCTCTTCGTAATTTACAGAGTATTCCGTTTCAATTCCTGTCCTTACATTATACTCCACAACCACATTCGAGGGTTCAGAAATGTCGAAAGAATTTAAATAGGTATCAAGGATAGGTTCTAGAGTGGATCCGGCACTGATATAGTTTATTTCTTCCTGATTTTGAGCATAAACTATCTCCAATTGTCTCCCCACTGGTATTTTATTGCCAACAGATGGTACTATTGCCACCATCACAAAAATTAGACTCAAACCAATGATGCTTAATTTCGTACGTTTTTTCATAATAGCTACCTCACTTACTCATTTAGTGAACTTAATATTAGGTTGTGCAAATTAAAATTCTCTCATTTGGTTTCAAAATCCTTTGACCATTATGTCGAGTTTCTGTCTACCATAAATAAAGTTCAGCTTATGGTTGAAACTTTAGAACTAATCGCTCTTGCTCTTCTGTTTCTACACTGCATGGTCTGATATCTCTTATTTTTTTTAACGCTTCTTCCCCCGCATACCCTGATTCCACTAAAAATATTGCCAACATTGTGCCTGTTCTTCCACATCCTCCATGACAATGGACATATGTAGCTTCATTATTTGCTAAATTTTCCTTGACGATAGAAAGAAATCGCTGAATTTGAGAATGAGATGGAATCCCCCAATCTTGAATAGGAATATGATGTAATTTTATCTGATTCCCAAAAACAAGAGTGCTAATATCTCTAGTGTCTTCGACTAAAGATATAATATGTTGTATCTTATTGTTCTGTAATGAAATGAAATCTGTGGATACTTTTGGGAGAGAACCACCTGCGATTTTTTGAGGAATCAACCAGAAAAAGTCCATTTTGTTTTGATATTCCTCACATAATTAAATCATTATCTTGGGTATTTCTTCATACCAGCTTCATAACGATATCCAACCAATAGTTTCTCTAAAAGAAGGAGATTAGAGGGGAAACAATTAGATAGACTCCATACCCCAACATGAACAATGCACACACAATGAGAATCCCAATATACAGCTTTTTCGTAATGAATTTACTGGAGAAGCCTATGGCAGTTGCTATCAAAGTATACCACAAATACACTCCCAATTCCTTACCAACAAGTAATCCAATAAAACCGGAGATATTTTGAAAACTGACAGAGTTGTTGGTTATAATTGAAAACCCCGCAGTGAACCACCAAAGCCACCAATATGGATTAGACATGAGAAATAACGCACTTCCCAAAATTGGATGGGATTTATACAGTTTTCCTTTAATATCACTCGTATTTAACCCCGTTGGGGCTTCTTTTGATTCCAAAAAGGAGGTATCCACTGTTTTTTTTCGGATATCATTCAGTATTTGGGACCCAAAAAATACCAAAATTCCTCCTCCTAATACACCAATAACAATTGCAATCAATGCTTTCAGTGAGTCCTCTTGACTTGAAAGCAAGGTTCCTAACCCGAGCATCAATATCATGATAAGAAGTAGCTCGACTAACATGTGCCCCGTACTTACGAATAATCCCACTAAATATGCCCTTTTCTTTGCTTCTACGGATTTCATTATAGTATAAGACAACAAGGGTCCAGGAGACATAGCTCCTCCTAACCCTATAAGAAAGGTGACCGTGAACACTTGCCAAAAAGACATTGGGTCCAATAATTGTAGATAACACAAAAATAGATCGTTGGTTGGTAAAAAAATAAATAACACGTATTTTATATTGAACAATAGTTACTGAATTAGATCTACATTTGTTAAAATAATAATTTGCACATTTGAGATTATATTCTAGCTTTCGATCGTAGAAAAAATCGACAGAAGGAGAAAATTATCAATGTGTGTTCTTTTTGATCAAAGAAATTTTCCAATAAGTATTAGATAGGCGAATATGAATACAAATACTAATCTCTCAGAACTTCTATTTTTTCAATGATCCATAATCACACTGCTTTTATTCTGTAGAGAGTTTTAAGGATCATAAGTTATGTAACAATAAAATCGAGATGTTTGATATGGATGTAAATGAGTTTAATGTGGATGAAAATATCCGTCCTCAAGATGATTTTGATAATTATGTTAATGGAAAATGGAAGAAAGCTAACCCCATTCCCGATGATCAAGTACGATGGGGTAATTTCAACATTTTGATAGATGATACCTTGAAACGATTAAAGGCATTGCTGGAAGAACCCACTTTAGATCTTGAATTCAAAAAAGTAACAAATTTTTATAAAACAGGACTGGATGAAGACCGCATTAATCAAGCAGGAATCGAGCCTATTAAATCTATATTGGATTTGATTGAATCATTTTTCGATAAATCCAAGTTTATGGAATTAATCGCCACTCTTCAGAGAATGGGAATGAATCCACTTTTTGCGATGATCCCAGAACCCGATGCTACTAATCCTAAGGAAGTTATCCCCTACTTATTGACATCTGGCTTAGGATTGCCCGATAAGGATTATTATTTCCAAGAAGAACGAGAGGAGATTCGGAAACAGTATAAAAAATTTATCTTCGGGATTTTAAAGTTGAGTGGAGTCCCTGAGGAGTCTGCAGATAAGCATACTGATGAAATTTTTAGTATGGAAGTGCAATTGGCTGAAGTCACACCACAAAATTTTGAACGTCATGATCCGGATCACTATTTTCACAAGACACTATTTTCCAGCTTGCAAGAATGGACTCCTTCCTTGGACTGGAGGAAATTCTTTGATTTAACAATTAAAAAAAACGTACCCTATCTAAGCACGGATAAGAAGGATTTCTATAAACGAATGGAAGACTTGTTGAATACTTTATCCTTAGATCAATGGAAAATATATTTGAAATTCAAGGTATTGGCTAAAATGGCTCCCTATTTACCTAAAGAGTATGAAGAACTTCATTTTAACTTTTATTATAAAACTCTAAGCGGTCAAAAAACCATGCAACCTCGGTGGAAGCGTGTTCTTTCTTTTATTAATGGATACGATCACAAAATAGGAACATTACTAGGTAAATTTTACGCGAAAAAACATTTTCCTCCAGATTCCAAAAATAAAATGCTTGACCTAGTAAAAAACTTACAACAAGCCTTGAAGAAGCGCATTATGAATTTGGATTGGATGCAAGATAAAACAAAAGAAAAAGCCATGCTAAAACATCAAGCTTTCCGAGCAAAAATTGGGTATCCTGATAAATGGCCTGATTTCGACTCTTTGGAAACAACAGAAGATAATGTCTATGTCGAAAATGTCCTAGCGAGCAACCGATATGATTTTCAGCTTTCAATGGAGAAGATGTTCAAATTAACGGATTTGGACGAATGGGAGATGCATCCTCAGTCAGTAAACGCATATTTCAATCCTATGAAGAACGAGATTGTATTTCCAGCGGGTATTTTGCAATTCCCCTTCTTTGATGCAAATGCACACGCTGCCGTTAATTATGGAGCCATTGGGGTCGTTATTGGGCATGAAATGATACATTCCTATGATAACAACGGTTCTAAATTTAACCATTTGGGAGAATTGAAGAACTGGTGGACCGAGGAAGACCTAACTAAATTTACTGCTAAAACTCAATATTATATAGACAAATTCAGCACTTACACCGTAACCGGAAATGAAGGGAAAACTCTGAAAATAAATGGGAAGCTTACTTTGGGTGAAAATATAGCTGATTTGGGAGGTCTCCTGAACGCTTATGATGCAATGAATCATTATCTCGCTGAACATCCTCAAGAAAATGCAGATAAAGAATTTTTATTATCCTATGCTCGAATTTGGGCTGGTCATATCCGTCCGGAAATGGTAGACCAACAAGTTCAAACCGATCCCCACACTCCCGAGCAATGGCGAGTTAACGGCGGTTTAAGCCATTTTCCGCCGTTCCATAAAACCTTTAATGTGAAACCGGGTGATAAGCTCTACAGCGATGATTTTGAAAATATTTGGTAATATTATCTTCTTTTTATTTACGCTGTTCTTTTTTTTATTGATAAATATCAACACTTTACCTATGGGAAAACGAGAAAATTATCGATCAGAATTGACTCCAATTCTCAACGATCAGGAATCCCTATCGCAGTTTCTTATTCAACATTCTAACTTGCCTGGACGTCGAGCGAACTTGGAATTGATCCATGCATTTGCTGATGTGAACAAAAATTTAACAAGTGTGATGAAATGGACGAAATTTTCTGAGGAGGATGCAAATGTGAATGATCCTACGGCATTTTTAGTCTTTTGCGCTGCAGTAAGTTTAGGCCAGATCTACACTGAGACTAGAGATGAGAAAATATTACTTCGTCTGAAAGAAATGGCAAACGATACTAGGTGGAGAGTAAGAGAATGTGTTGCGTTTGGGTTCCAACGGATAGGGGAACATGAATTCACACTTCTTAAGAAAATTTTTTCTGACTGGTTACATGGTGCAAATAATTATGAAAGAAGGTGCATCTTAGTTGCTTTAGCCCATCCTGACTTTTTAAATGAGGAAAGAGCCAACTATTGCATTGAAATTACGAATAAAATTCTTGAGGAGTTAAACCCGGTTGAGGATGAATCCTTCCGAGTATTGAAAAAAGGATTGGATTTCACAATAAGTGTATATGTGAGTGCAGCTCCGACAGTGGGGTTTATGTTTATGAATTCATGGATAGGAAAGAATAGAATAGTTGATTCAGTACTCAAAACCAATCTCTTAAAAAATCGACTAGCTAAACACTATCCTCAAAAAGTATCCTTATTATTAGATTTCTTAGAAGTTAAGTAAATACTCTGTAGGATTCATGTCCAGTTGATACGTAGTGTTACCTATTGTCAACAATCTCGATATGAATTTCGTTATGATTTTTTATTGCTAATGCGATTTTTTTGCGTAATTCTTTCAGATATCGCCAGACTGAAGTCTGAGAAATGTTCAACTCTTTTGCAATATCTTCTTGGGTTTTGTTTTGTTCAATATCGGATAATTCTAATAATTTAATTTCAAAAGTAGTTAATTCTAAAACTCCTTGATGTATATCAATTGATCGGGACAAATCTACAGGATATGAAATGTTCGGGCGGCCTCTTCGATGTCTCCCCTGACCCCCTCCTCCATGACCGCGTCCTGGACCATAACCACCACCATTATTATTTGCCATTGTATCACCAAAATAATAGAAAAACTCAATAAATAGAGTATTTGTCATTCCTCTATTTATGTTATTTATTTTTGAGAGACTTCAATTGTTCGATTTCTTTTTTCATTTCTTCCATTTGTTTCTCAATCATTACGATTTCGTAATCAATTGCTTCAATGTTTTGAGGGTCTCCTGTAAAAGAATCCCATATGGCTTCTTTTGGTGGCGCATTTTGAAATTGAGGCATAGTCCACCATCCTCGGGGGCGGTCTGGATAGAAATCACAATTGGGACTTGCAAATTGTCTTCCTGGACCCATTCCGCGTCCATATCCTCTTCCCATTCCTCGCCCTCTTCCATATCCGGGTCCATAAAAATAAGTTCTGAATCTATACATTTTTTTTCATCTTTTAATTTTGAGTTATAACTCAATATATATAATCATTAAAATAATATAAACACATTGATTTTTGAATTATAACTCAAAATAATAAAAACAAGCTAATCGAGCAGGGACTTGTTTAATTCTTTAATTCCTTTGAAAATCAAAGCACTTGTAGAGTATGAGTATAATTTCGACCAATTACTTGCTGATATTGCTAAATCATTTAGTTTACGCACAGGAGATTCCAGATTTGGATCTAAATGGGTCGCCATCTGATCAATCCCCCAACAAATATTGAAAACAGGGGTTGACATATCATAAAGTCGTGATATTTTTTCAAAATCAATTTGCTGAGTGAAAAAGAAATGGGTTTGATATTCTTGAAAGAAGTTAGCTCGATTTTCGGGAGAAAAATCGTTTGTATACAAAAACCAGCATAGCTCTTCCATCAAATCTCCATACTCCGAGTTTTCCCAATCTAGTAACCAAATCTTTTCATTCTGGTCAATCACAAAATTATCGGATAGGTCCCCATGCAGATGAGTATTAATCCCCGTAGTATATATGTTCATTGAACCATTCAAGAATTGCTTGTATTCCTCCAAGGCGCTCATAAATGCAGATTTTATTGAGACATTTACAAGATGTGAATATTTTAAACAGATTTTTTGAATTATTTTCTCCAAGAAATGATACAATTTCATTATCTGACTAAATCCATCATCTACGATTTCATAATCAATTTGATGAATCTGGCTGAGAATGCGTGCCATTTGTTTAATATTCTCAAAATTTGTAAAATCTGGTTTTGTACCATCAACGAATTCATATATTACTGCGCCATTCGGGAAGATTTCACTATCTGAATACACGGGAGCTGGAAGCTTCTCCCCTTCCAAGGAATGAAGAAATCATTACAGATTTTCCAATCTTTTCAAAGATTTGATGAATTTTGGGTTCAAGGATCATAAAGATTCAGACTTCTTATCGTTAGTAATAGGATTGAGATGATTTTTTCTAACCGAAGCTTTTGCAGTAAACAATTCTAGGTAATACTTAATTACTTAGTTCTACATAATAACAATAATGTATAACCATTCCGATTATTGATAATTATGAGTGAATGGGATCGAAAGTATCATCTACAAAAAAATCCAAAATTGAAAACATCCTGGATTACGATAGGAATTGTGGTTTTAATTATTATAGGAATTACCATAGCGGAGCAAATTGCGTATATTTTAACTTTTCCGGCTAGTTCAGAATCGGTAGAGATTGATGGAAATGTTTTTTACATTGATGTACAAAGGTATGGTTTTGGGGGATTTGCGTCTTCCCCCCGAATCTTTATAGCAACAATCTTCCTTAAAACAGACACCAATCAAGAAGATTCCTTTCCAAACAGCATAAATGCGACATCAATATGGATAATCCCTGGAACGGGGGGGATTTTTCCCTGGTGGGATTATTCAACTCAACAGCTTATTTTTACCATGTACAATTTTCACTCTCATTGCTCTTCTTATATAATTAATAGTTCAAGTCGGAGATCGAATAAGATATACGATCCGTTGTATAAGACAGACTTAATTGTGGAAGTAAACACCTCTGGGGGACGAGTGTTTTATCTACGGTACGAAGCATTGGATATTTATGCTTAGTAATTTATTAATCCATTTTATTCGCCGGGTAGATACACTGCAAATTGACACTCTTCATCTCCCTTTGTTAGGCTTTTTACTAACACAATTCTTAAAGGTTGTCTAAATACTCCTTCCCAAAGTTGTTTTGGCCATCCTGCTCCACAATTGCAAAAAGTTACAGAAACATTTTGATCCAAGAAATTTCGAATGATAGGGCAAAAACAATAGGCTTTGATACGTTCCAAGTGAGTTCTTGCTTCTACAAATGCTTTGGGATTGGCAGGACTTTTTGTAGTATAGAGAACATTCCCTTTCCGAATGGGTAACGAACCCCATCCTTTATGGGATGCCATAAATTCTAATGTTTTATCTATAGCTTCTATAAGTGTGTGTGTGTTTTCTCTTGCTTTTTCATAGACCTGTCTTAGTTCTATAACCATTTCTTCGGGGAAAAAGTGTGCACAACCTGAAATAATGTTATATCGTTGGGATTCATCTGTCACGTTTTCGAGTTTGTGAAGAACACCAATTAACCATTCGAATTTCTGTTCTAATGGAGTTTCGATTTCGATTGCCTGCAATCCTTCCATAATTTTTCCTTGCTGTTCTGCTCCCAATTCCCGGATCATATTCTCAACTAATAAACTGTTCCATGGATGAATGATAAATTGAACTTCAATTTCATGTTCGTTCTCATTTCCGGAAATATGAGTGTATACTTCACGAGAGAATTCTTGAGAGGGATATCCATACTTATAGGCATATTGAAATACTTTCTCATACGCCTTTCCCAAATCGTCCAATTTTCCCTTATGAGACATCGAAAAACTCTCCATTTTCGGGAGAGTTCGGAACGTAATGGTATTGGATTGGAATTCAGATCGAATGGGAACTCCATATTCAACGTCAATTCCATCTGCAACACTAGTAACAAAATAAAAAATACAAAAAGGGGTACCTTGAATCGATTCTTTTGGAATTTCACCCATTAACTCTCCAATCTTTTTCAAAATATCCTCTCGATTGGCAACGCTTGTTCGGATAGATGCAACAAACTGTTGCGGATGAACAGTATAACGAATCCTTAATGAATTAGCCTCCATGTTTTTCATCTCGTAGATATAGTATGATTCTTACCTTTTTGTTCGTTTGTGTTGCACCAAAACTATTGTTAAAGATGCACCAGCAAACGCCAGAAGAACACTTGAAGTTATGACTCCTGTAATCCACGGCTCCATGCTAGTCGTTTCCAAGGCTGATGTATCAACTTTCATCACAAACATATCAACATTCCCTCCATACACCCCTTGAGATGCGTGATATATAGGAAACTCTTCAGACTGTGTAAATCCTGTGATACTATAGGATGAGTTAGAATGCCATGCAATACCGACACCTATATCCGCACCCTCTCCTCCCACTTCGCATGAAAACATGATTCTACCTTTTGGGTTGAGTTTTAAAAGAAATCCATTTATTTCATCCAAGTTGACTTTGGAAGTATAAGTTGTTTTAAAATCGGAAGACTCGGTCAAACCCGTAATAATCGCATTACCGACTAAATCACAAGTTATTGCATATCCTTCATCAATATTACTACCACCATAATATGTGGAATATTCAATATTTTCAGCTAATGGATCAAATTTCGTGATAAATACATCATTCCATCCTCCACGATCAGTCTGAATACTCTTTTTTATAGGGAAATCATCGGAACTTGTATACCCTGTAATTAATATGTTTCCAAATGAGTCGATTATTAAATCGTTCCCTCTATCACTATAAGATCCCCCCAAATATGTAAAATACTCTAAAGTTCCAGTTAAGCTGAATTTAGCGAGATAGGCATCTAAAGACCCTCCGAACACCGGTTGATATACCCCTGGAGTTCCATGATTGGAAGATCCAATTACTCCTGTAAGGTATAGGTTCCCTTCGGTATCAAAATCTAGTCCCCTCCCATGATCAATGGAAGAACTCCCTAAATATGTACTATAAACAAGTGATTGTCCATCTGGTTCAAAAACAGTAACAAATCCCTCCAATCCACCATTTGGACTATTTTGATAAGCGTTTTCTAGAGGTAGATTCGTCGATTGTGTGGTTCCGGTGATTCCGATTCTATCTTCATCATCAATATTCATCTCATAACACCAATCTGAATCAGAACCCCCAAAGAATGTAGAATACAGAAGATTTTGGCCATTACTGGATAATTTAGAAACAAAACAATCTGCATTTCCTTCCGTACCTCCTTGATGGGTGCCTTGGTAGGGATTTTGCATAGGAAAATTTGTGGATCCCGTAATACCTGCAAATACAATATTATCCTCAGAATCAATTGCGACTCCTGTAATCCATTCATGTGCAGTTCCTCCTAAATACGTTGAAAAGATCAAAGTACCATTAGGGGAAAATTTCGAAATGGTCCCATCGATCCCTCCACTACGGTTTTCTTGATAAGGATTGAGAACCGGAAAATCATCAGATGCGGTTCTCCCTACAACAATGATATTTCCTTCGGAATCGACTGCAGTATCTCCTAAATAATTAAGACTAGCTGATATGCCTCTTTCATCACCTGTACCTCCCAAATAGGTTGAAAAATCATAGAATTCAGGTTCATTATTTTCTACGGTGGTTCGAATCAACTCACACGTTTGCATTTGGTAATACAGACTACGTACTGATGTTATAACGTTTCCGTCCACGATTGGAGGTACTCGATAAAAGAAGGTTGCGCCAGCATTTTCATACTCGGTTTGATATTCATCATACCCCGTTACATCTCGACCGGATATCACATCTACACGTGCAAGAATTCGTACCGCTCGACACCAAGCGGTTACAATAGTTCCTTTAGCTACTAAATTCTGAATCATTCCATGAAATTGGACATTATTCAACAAATTCTCATGAGATTGCCCTGGCAATATTGACACGCAATCATAGGTGTACAAATCAGTAATATTTTCAAGCACAACATCAACTTCCATCGGTCTACTTCCCGCGAATATGCAGCTGATAACTGTTTTATTTACGGCGGTAGTTGTTACATCCCATTCATACACATTAGTGAATTTCTCGATAATTGATGGGACGTTTTCACCCCACTTATTGTCGGCTACAAATAAAATACGGTAGGGTTTGTATTGAACACCTTCACCTATTGCTAAATTATCACTTAAGAAAATTGGGAATAGTATAACAGCAAAAATAGCCATAAACATAAAAAAATACTTCACTTTTTCACGGTTCATTTAGTTTCACTTCTAAGGAATTTTCTTTTTCAGTATTTCGAATTATAGAAAACTAATAAAATTTAAAAATATTCCCTTTTTTTTGAGCTATAAGAAAGAAATTTCTTAGCTATCAACTATTTGGAATTTCAAGAATGCACCCCAATATGCCTCCAAAAATAATTACAGGAGAACTAAAAAGATATGAGGAAGAAATAATCACTTTTTTCCAGATTGTGGGGGATAATACGGGTTTAAATTTCAAAACAACTCGTATATTTGCATATTTACAAGTTTATAAAGCACTAACCCAAAAACAGTTGAAAAATTTAACAAAATTCTCCTCAAGCACTATATCCACTACACTAAATTCCTTTCTTCAATCAGGAATTGTTACGAGAGAAATCGGAACAAACGCACGTGTAGGAATATATCGATTGAAATCGGAAAAAGTTCCATTTGTTTACACCGAGTTTTCTGAAATTATGATAGAATTGGAAAACCTGGATAAATTTATCGTAACTACTCAAGAAGAGGTAAATAAATTTCAGGAAGAATATCCAATGTTCTGTGAATTTATTCGGAGACGACTAAATAGCTTCAGAAATTATATCGAAGCTCAAAGACGTGCTATTAAGGAGAGCTCGAAATACTCTTTTTTTATAGAAAATCTTTCAGATCTGGGATTAAAAGAGAACATTATTTCAATTCCAGATAAGCTTGAACCTATACTTAAAAAGTTCGTCACATATATGGTTGATAACGGAGTCTATAATAGAGATGATCCGATTGCGAATTTAGTTTTTTCCTATATGAGTATTTATGGCTTCATTACACAGGAGTTACTTGTCCAATTAACTGGGTTATCACTAAGTACCATATCAAGAACACTCAATCATTTTATGGAAAATGACACGATTTCATCTCTTCCAAAACAGTACAAACAATCCCGAATTTATGAGCTTCCTTCAGTATCGTTAATTATTATATCCCAAATCCTAAAAGCTGATGCAATCATTTTCAGTTGGCAGTCAAAATTTCAAAATCTGTTGAATAATCTGGAAAAAACGAACTTACCGAAGAGTTATTCATTGGAATTAATAAAGAGGAAAATTATGCAAGTAATTGCCCAGATTTCTGAGTTTAAAGATGGATCTAATCGCCTGGAAAATGCAAAAGATGAACTTTTAGTCCAGTACAACTTGAAGAAATAGGTTATTGACCAACAATTTTCTTTGTTAACGCAATTAATGCTTGATCTACATTGGAGCTTTCCTTAGGAGAGGTCTCAATATATTCTGAACCTTGACTTTCTGCATATGCTTTGCATTCGTTTCGATTTATACCTTCTTCTGCGTGGGTAATTTGATCTAAATTATTTCCTATGAGTATAAATGGAATATCCCCAGAAAATTGCTTCACTTCTGCTCTCCAGTTTTTAATTTCATCCCATGTGGCTGCACGGCTTAAGTCAAATACTAATAATGCTCCTGCAGCACCCTTGTAAAAGGTGGATCGAATGAAGGAGAATCGTTCTTGACCACCAATGTCCCAAATGTTCAAAGTGCAGACGTTATTGTTCGCTAATTCTACGTCTTTGGTTAAAATGTCAACTCCTACGGTTAGCTTGTAATCGGTTTGAAACCTAGATTTAATATACTTCATAATTAAACCTCGTTTTCCTGATCCAGCTGGTCCACATAATAATACTTTTAGTTTGTAACTGCTGGTCAAAATTTCACACTCCCCAATGCATTAATGTCGATGGCATTAATAATATTTATTGAAAAAAACCTCTCGAATCTACTCGACTCCAACAAAGATAAATTATTTTAAAAAACTGGTTTTTCTATAAAATTAGGAGGAACAATCCTGAAATCACTCAAAAGCTGAAAAAATTGCTCCAAGATTGTTTTGAAGTATAATATCTTGGAAATGAAGGTTACCTATTACTCTTTTCTAAAAAAAATTGTGATGTTAGACATCTAGCTAGAAATCTTGTTAATAAAAAGTAATTATGTTCCAATTTCATATACATATAATATCTCGTTTACGTATCCCTCTCCATTGCGATTTTTCAATCCATTAGGTAGGGATGCATATTGTTGAAATCCAAGTTTTTCATAAAATTTCCGTGCTGCAATGTTATCTTCCCATGTTTCCACAAGAATCAGTTTTCCTTTGTGTTCCTTTATCCATTCCTTTATAAAATTGAATAAAAGTTGACTAAGTCCGGTTCCTTGGTAGCGCTTTGCTGTAACCATCGCATGTAAGGTATAGCGATGTTCCGTTAAGATACTCAATCCCCGTTCTAGTTCATTATTAATTTCGGCGACAAATCGCTTTCGGTAATAATATCGTTCATGAAACCATTTATCTCCCTCTTTTACAGATTGAATGTTTTCTTCCAATGAGTTCATCTAGTTAAAAAGATGAACGACTAATTTTTCAGGATCTGTGTCAAAGTCATACTCACGCAGAATCACTTCTGTAGATTGAAAGGGAACTTTCTTCATAATTGATAAATACAGCCACATTCCCCATTAATTGTTGGTTTTTATATCTAAAAACAATTCTTCGAAACTCCAGAAATTCAGATAGAAACAGATCTAAAAAGAGAAGAGATAGGGAACCTATCAATTTTTAACCACTTTTTTATAAAGTGTGCAAACAAATATAGTGTGAGAAGAGATAGAATGCAGATCAAAGGAATTGATATTGAGAAATGTACACAATGTGGCGCATGCATTCAAGAATGTGCACCAGATGTGATTTCAAAATTTGTTGATGAAACAAATCCTAAGGGAACTGTAGTTAAATATGATGATCCCTATGATGCTTGTTCAAGATGTGGTCATTGTTTAGCCATTTGTCCTACGGAGGCGATTGATTATTCGGATGCAGAACCAACGTTTGCATCAGAAGGAGTGAAAAAACCTCAAGATGTACCATATTCAACAATAATGGAGATAATACGTGCAAGACGCTCCATTCGCCAATATAAGGATAAGCCAGTTCCAAAGGAAGAAATCGAAGCAGTACTTGAAGCAATGCGATATGCTCCTAGCGCCAGCAACGAACAGAACTGGGAATATATGGTGTTTACAGATCGCAAACAAATTCAAACTTTCTCAAAAAAAGTTACATCAGTGATTGAGCTGACACATAAACTAGTTTCTAACAAAATCATATCAAATGTTTTCATCTGGGGAAACACTCGTAAACTGGTGAAAGATCCAAGTTTCTTGTATTCAATGGGGAATCTTATTAAAAAAGTCGAGGAAGGCAAAGATCCAATATTCTTTAATGCTCCTTGCGTAATTGTCTTGCACTCTCCCGTTTACGGTAACATGGCAGGATGCGATTCAGGAATTGCCTTAACACATGGTATGTTAGCTGCTCAATCACGCGGGTTGGGAACATGTTGGATTGGAATTGCCCAAGAAACCGTGCAAAGGATAAAAAAACTGGCAAAATGGCTAGGTATACCAAAAGGCAGAAAAGTTTGGGGAGTAATGATTTTGGGATACCCTAAAGTTAAATTTTTACGGGCTCCACCTAGAAAACCCTTAGCTATCGAGTGGAAATAACTAAATAACTCAATTTTTAGAGGTGTTCACAAATAAAAGCATTAGTCACAGGTGCCAATGGATTTGTAGGTAGCCACCTTACCACCTACTTAGCTAAACATGGATACCAAGTTACCGCGTTCATTTTGAAAGGCACTAGTATATTTCTTCTTACCCAGCTCAACCCAAATCTCCATAATATCAAAATAGTTGAGGGAAATATATTAGACACCGCAAGTTTAGCTCCTATTGTCGAATCGGTAGATTACATTTTTCATCTGGCTGGAGTGATACGTGGTTATACCCAACAAGAATATGATCGGATTAATCTGGGAGGAACAAAAAATATTATCAAATCGTGCTGTGATTTCAATCCCAACCTAAAACGTTTGGTAGTTATTTCTTCAATGGTAGCTACAACTGCTGGAACATTAGAGAAACCAGCCTGTGAAGATGAACCCGGACTACCTGTTCCTCGTGATTTTTATGGTGTTTCAAAATTTCGAATAGAACAATTCGCCCGTTCGTGTTTCCACCGATTACCAATTACAATTGTTCGCCCCTGCCCTGTTTTAGGTCCGGGTGATATGGTATCTTTCGGGTTATTTAAGATGGCTAAAATAGGATTGAAAATACGCTATCCGGGCAAAAAAAAACGCTTATTTAATTTCATTGATGTTGAAGATCTGGTCCATTCTATTTACTTATGTTCAACCAATCAAAATGCTGTTGGGGAAACATTCCATGTTGCTGGGGACAAGGTGATGACGTGGGAAGACTTACAAGAATTGATAGCATACTTAATTTTTGATCGACCCTATGGCTCATTAATAAGTGTCACCTTTCCAGATTTTCTTTTACACTTTATAGCTATTGTTACAGAAGCAGTATACCGATTATTCAGAAAACCTGCACCTTTTTATAACAGATCCAAAGCCCAAAATGCAACATACTTAAGTAATGTGTGTTCCACAGAAAAAGCAAAGCGAGTACTGGGTTGGAAGCCTAACCATAATTATATTTCTATGGTGAAACGAGCTGGTAATTGGTATAAAAGTCAGGGGTTGATTTAAATCGCTCTTGAAGAACTAAATATCTCCTCCGATTCGATATCTCCTAAATCTCTCTTGATCTTAAGCGGAATATCAGGGATTCTCTTTGCGATAAGTGGGATGGATTTTATTGGATTTTTTTTGTATTTGTTTAGTGATGCATCAGAAACGGGGTTCTATACAAGAAGTTGGGGAAATGTGGTAATCGGATTTATTGGAACATTTCTTTCCCTCCTTATTCTGCCTTGGATCTATCTGAAAGTAATCCGAAAAAAGGCATTATTTGACTATGGGTTGACCTATGGAGATAAAAAATGGGGATTAATTAGTTTCACCATTTTCCTATTATCGATCCCTGTTTTATATTTTGCGTCTAAAAATGAAGTCTTAATCAATACATATCCATTAACAAAGGATGTTTTAACACCTTGGCCAGTTTGGGTGGTTTACGAAATTGCTTACGTATTAATTTATTATATTCCGTATGAATTCTTTTTCCGTGGGGTTTTACAATTAGGATTAAGCAAATATTGGAAAAAATGGCAAAGTATTTTATATGTAACTGCTCTTACAACGCTACTCCATCTCACGAAACCCATCACCGAAATTCTAGCTGCCTTAGTCGCTGGAATTCTATTTGGCATTATCACCGAAAAAACCAACTCGTGGTATTATGCGTTCTTAATGCACATCACCGTTGGAGTAGCAACTGATGTTTTTTGTGGATTACGTTTTCTTGGAATTCTCTAAGAGAAGGATTGAAAAAACAATGTCTAAGTTAAAGATACTGATCACCGGTGCGAATGGATTCGTCGGGACAAATTTAACTGATTATTTAGCAGATGATCCAAAACTAACTGTATATGCGATGGTAAGACCCAAAGCACCCGTCAATTTTCTACATGATTTAGAGTATTCTGATGAGGGAAAGCTAAAAAAAAGATTCCATATTGTTGAAGCAAATATTAACGACGCAGAGGCAATCGAAAAAGTTGTTCATCAGATGGATGTTATCGTGCACCTTGCAGGAAAAGTATCTGATTGGGGGGAAAGAGATGATTTTTTCAAGTTTAATGTTGACGGCACCCGCTTATTGTTGAATGCTGCTTCAAATCAAGGAATAAAACGGTTTATTTTCTTAAGTTCATTGACAGTTCATAGCCTTCGGGGACATCATTTTGATGATGAATCAACACCCCGAGATGTAGCTAATTTTCCGTATGGGGAATCAAAACGAACGGCAGAGGATCTTGTATATAATTGGGCTGAAAGTGCTCATGACCATCTAGCAGCTTCTGTTCGACCTGGATACATCATTTACGGACCCTATGATATAAACTCCTATATAACTGCTTTAGATGGTATTCTTACACATAAATTCGGGCATATCAATAGTGGGAAGAGTTTGATATCCTATATTTATGTCAAAAATCTTTGTTATGGAATAAAACAGCTAATTTTTGCTGAATACATTCATGGAGCGTATAATATTTTGGATGGAAATATGACTTGGAAAGACTGGGTAGACAAATGGACAAATATTGCCAAAATTAAACCCATCAAATTGAATGCTCCTTATTTTCTTGTCGCAATAGTGGCAGGAATTATGGAGGGAGTGTTTAAATTGTTCAAAGCAACTAATTCGCCCATCCTAAACCTCTACCGAATTGGAGTTCCTCGACGAGATTTAGCGTTTATAGACACAAAAATGAAGGCTGAAATCGGTTATGAACCTGTAATTTCTTTAGAAGAAGGCCAGAAGAAAACATTAGAGTATTATTATTCTGAGTCCTATCATCTCATCAGAGAAAAAACAAAAAAGAGAAATTAACTTTTGGTTAAGACGATCGTCTTCGTTTTAAAAATAATAAAACTGCTGTAGTTGCAATAATAATTATACTACCACTAGATATGGTTATCCATCCCCATACTGGTATTTTGTACAAGCCTTGTCGTGCGAAATAGATATCATGATCTTGTCCATTTCTTCCATCAGTCCAAACCATGCACATGTCACCATTAGGAGCTTGTCTCATACAGAAATAATCTCCTGGTCGTGTAAATTTTTCGTCAAAACCTCTTTCCGTTACTCGTTCATCCTCCGAGAATGTGATCCCACCATCCATAGAATAGCTGTAATAGTAATGCTGTTTTCCTTCTACCCGTGCATCTAGCCAAGCAACATGAATTACATCATTCTGGCCGATATACATTTCTGGCATCCGTTGGTCTCCTGTGGAAACTCTGTTCACTTGAACTGGAGTTTCCCAAGTCTCCCCTGCATCGGTACTTTTAATAATAAATATATCTTTATCATCCTCAGTTCCTTTTGCATACACAATATACACATTTTCCTCTGAATCGGTGTTGATCACAGTAATTCGGGATACTTCCGCTGAGGAAGGCGCTACGATTGTTACCGGTGTTGTCCAAGAATTCCCTTGGTTAATGGATTTTATGATTTCTATCTCGTTGAAATCACTCCCACCGATAATTGCCGTAGTATGGTAAAGAGTACCATTTGGTGAGACGTGAATATATGAATGAAATTTATTTTGGGCTAATAGTTTTGTGGGGATAAACGATTGACCGCCATCAGTGGATCTAGTAAATCGGATGTCCCTTACTGGCCCTGTCCATGCTACATATAAATTTCCATCAGAATCAATCGTAGCCGTCTCCTTGTCATCAAAGCCAGAGGTATCAGAGCAATTTATAGCCGGCAACCAAGTAGTTCCTCCATTAGTAGATTTTGCTACAGCAATGTCTCCCTTTAAATGATATCCTCCATCTGCTTGGAGAAAAACAAAATATGCAGTATCGTTAGAATCTGCAACTAACCATGGATCGCTTTGTGTAAATGTAATTGTAGAATTCAGACGTTCCATTAGCATATAATCCGAGAATTTTGCACCCTCAGTATCTGAATACGCAAATCCTACTCTTTTTCCAGGTCCCCGATGCTCTTCCGCTTCTTTCCAGCCTACTAAAATCCTTCCCGTGCTTAGAATAGCCATAGTAGGTTCTACTTGGTCTGAATACTCTTTTGAGTTCCTATTAACCTTAATATTGGAACCAAACTTCTTTGTAGTTTGAGCCCCAACAAGAGGGAGTATCTGTATAAGGAGCATTAATCCTATTATACCTATTACCAAGGATTTTTTCGCAGTTAAATACTGTTTTCGCATACGAACAAGTGAATCGGTGTAATAATTATAGTTTTTGATTCTGAAAAATTAACGATTACTGGATGAAAAACAACAAAAGTTGTGTGAAAGATTTATTTATATTCCTTTATGTAGCTAAAACGTTCATATTCTTGGATTCCAAACTTGTATTTTATTGTGAATAATCCCGCTTTCTGAAAATCTACTTTTTCATGAAAGTGTACCGACGCTTCATTAAAATATGGCTTAAATGAAACAAATGAAATAATCGCTAAACCTTTGAATGTTTCTGAAAGACCCTCGATGATGCATTTCCCTACACCCTTACGATGCAGATTAGAAGCTAGTTGAATTAAATACACAAAATTCTTTTTATCGACCGTTTCGAGGACTTTTTTTTGGATACTTTCACGTTCCCACTTACCAGTAGCGAAGTACTCCTTCCCAATGGTGAAATCGATTTCAGCATATCCAAGAACTTGACCGATTTCTTTCACCACAAAATACTTATCCAAATTATCTGATATCCATTTTTTGGTACGGGTTCCCATTAAAAACCCTCTAGAATTATCTATAATATTTATTTGGAGGTTCTTTTGATTTATTTCAAGAATTGTGTCAACATCTTCAAAACTCGCCTGTAGAAATTTCATATACATCAAAAGAACAAGCCTCGATATAAAAAATGTAGGAAAATTCTATTGGATTAATCTGAAGTGGAATGGACTGTTATCTTCAAGTTGGAAAAATTCTCGTAAATAGTGGGCTGACACGAATTCAATAATTTCTTTTTTATGGTCAGGACGACTAAATCGCAATAAAAGCCCTCTCACTTTTTCTTGTTCATTATCTTTCCAGACTAGTACACAATAACATTCAATTTGCCAATTTCCTTTGGTGGAGTCACTTTTTCCAGAAATTATAAGAGGGCACATAGAATCCAATAAGATATCTAGTTTGTGATAATCCTCGTTCGTAAATAGTACGTTGAGAGTTCCAGGGAATGGGGGTTTTTTTAACAAATTAGTAAATGCTTCATAATAGTGAGGAAGACTGACATAAAATGCTCCTGTCCCG
Organism: Promethearchaeota archaeon; assembly: GCA_004524545.1. Lineage (GTDB taxonomy): Archaea > Asgardarchaeota > Lokiarchaeia > Sigyniarchaeales > Promethearchaeaceae > AMARA-1. Next base: position 65,260 of record SDNX01000001.1, on the reverse strand, counting down.
AATCCTGGTTGAACAGTCCCTTGAAATATCATTGTATCTTTAAGAGTATCTTGTTTGGTTTTTATTGTTTCTGTTGTCGTTTTGACTCTTTCTCCACTTCAATTTTATGAGCTTTTACAAGTATCGGTAACGAGATCAAAGCACCTATAACGAATGGAATTAATATTTGCAAAACTATAGCCCAAATCGATGGGGGTAATAGTACACCCGGAGCCTTATGTAAAGTTCCTGCGTCAGCACTCCACGGCATTCCCTCCACATTTGCATAGAATGCTATTGCTGAAGTGACCCACATTATTGTCCATGATGTAAAGGTTGCCATTCCCAACCATTTCCCTTGTTTAAAGACATTTTTCTTGGAAAAGTATGAAATGTAGCTTTTCCATAAGATTATCACTGTGATGGGAAAACTTATCCATACATGTAAGTTGAAACTGATGCGATTTGCTTCAAAGGCAGGAGTTTCTCCCCCTGCTGGATTAATCAAGGCTGCAATGAATCCTGTCACACCTTGAAACAATCCCATTAGAAAAAGTAGTGTAGAAAATCCGCCGAAAGTACGATGTGCACGCCCTAGGGTTTCATTAGTTCGAAGAACTGCCGTCTTTTTTTTATAAAACGCAGCGTAAACGCCGGTTGCAGCCTGAACTGACGCAAAAATAAACCCAAGCATCGTTATAATGGTATTGAATTCTGCTACACTTGTGATCACAAAAGCCATGTGTAGAAGAAAACTGAATTATTTTTTAATCTTTCATCCATAGATTTTAGGTATTTGAGTCGATTTACTTAGAAAATAATCGTATAACATTATAACTATCCCACAACAGCATAACTTGATCCCTTTGAAACCAACCTACATTCGATCGAACACAACAAATGATTTTTCGTCCATGGTACAGATCATCTTTTGGAATAGTTTTGGATTCATGTTCTATGGATTTATCGTTCCTTATGCCACAAGTGAGTATTTTGAAGTGAGTGCCTCAATAATTGGATTGGTAATCGCATCCCAACCAATTGGACGGTTATTAATCACACCTTTAGTAGGATATTTAACAGATAAAGTATCCAAGAAATGGTTGGTAATGATAGGATCGTTTGGCAGGACGGTCTCATATACAATCATGTATCTAAGTATCGGGTTTAACTCCGTTATTGGTTTTGGATTAGGAATTTTCATACAAGGGATTTTGGTGGGGTTTTTTTGGCCCCCTTTTAATGCACTAGTGGCAGAAAAATCGTCAAAATTTTTTCGTTCGGAAGCATACGGGAAACGATTTGGAATGATGGGATGGGGAAGCCTTGTGGGCGCGATTATCTCGTTTTCACTATTTTTCAGCGGAATTTATTGGTACGAAAGTAATGTTTGGTATCAATATTCATCTCTGATAATATATGCTCTAATCAATGTGTTTGCGGGAATTCGTTTTATGAAAAAAGTTGATGAGAAAATTAAATTTGTAGAAGATGCACAACTACCTCCAGATGAGCCAAAATCTGACTCTCGATATGAAATTTATAAAAGAAGTAAAAATCTGATAATTCTTGGATTTATCTTTCTATCTCTCACTGTTATCTTTTCTTCCATGAATGAGCACATTACTCGACCATTTCTGCAAGTATTCATGTACGATATCCTTAATTTGAGTACAATTAAGGTGATGATAATTCTTTATGTAGCGGGAATAATTGCCTTAATTGCAGCACCGAAACTAGGAGTTTATGCAGATAAAGTAGGAGTTATTGGATTTATAATAGTGAGTTTTCTCGGAGCAATTGTAACTTGGATTCTCATTTCCACCACTATTCAATGGCTATTTATTTCGTTGTTACTCGTCGATCTAATTCTAGCAACTGGAGGGCAATTAATTGCCCAAAGTCTCTTCAGCCGTATCTCCGTTTCTCATCGAGGTAAGGTGTTTGGTCTTATGGAGTGGATGAATCTCCTTGGGTGGGTGATAGGACCCTTATTAGGTGGATTATTATGGGATAATTTCAATCCCAAAACTCCTTTCATATTTTCAATAATTCTCGAATTATCATTAATTCCTTTCTTCCTACTCTCCTTAAGATATCTTAAGCAGCAAATGGTGGAAAAAGTCAAATAACTACCTCTAGCGTGATTCCCTCATATTACTCACACCGTATAGATTTGTTGTTGAAGTACGCAAAACCCTCTAATTTATTATCTAAGACGTTTCATTATTGTACACTATTAATCAAATACGTGAAGAAGAGATGGAAATTCCAGACTATTCCCATTTACGGGAAGACTTGGCAAAAGCATTAACTCATAATAAAATGCTATGGAATGATGGTATGCGGGATTTCTGCGAGAAAAACCACATCCCTTTAGATACAATAATTAAAAAAATTGAAACCATTGAAGATCCAAACCTTGTTCTACGAGTAAGGCGTTATATTGATGATTATACTCAAAATATTGTCCCCCGACCTGCAGATATAGAGTATCGAAGAGAACTTATTGGTACCATTCCTGTTGAGTGGATAAAAGCTAAAAATACATTAGAGCTCCCTCTTATCTTATTTTTTCATGGAGGAGGATATATCTTTGGGGGTTTAGAGGCTAGCTGGCAGCTTCCCTCTCAGTTAAGCAAAATCGCAAACATTAATATATTAAGTGTGAATTATAGGCATGGTCCTGAATACCCTTATCCTGCAGCTCTAGATGATGCAATTGCCGTTTATGATTACCTTCTGCATGAGAAAGCATTAGATCCTAATAAAATTGTGGTTTCAGGAGCTTCTGCTGGGGGAGGGTTAGCATTAGCGCTATTATTACGTCTTCGGGACGAAAAGAAACTTTTACCGGTCGGAGCAGCACTCTTTTCTCCTTGGACGGACCTAAGACTTAAAGGAGCTTCAATAAAGACAAATAAAGATATAGATCCTGACTTAACAAAAACCGACCTGATGATGTGTGCTTCACTATATTCTGGAAGCCCACGCCTTCGCAAGCTACCTTATCTTTCACCAGTTTTAGGAGACTTTTCTGGGTTACCTCCTTTACTAGTTGATGCAGGAGAAAAAGAAATACTCTTAGATGATTCCAGTCGTCTTGTAGAAAACGCACAAGAAGTAGGGGTAGAGATTCATTTCAAAGTGTGGAAAGATATGAACCATGTGTTTCACAGTTTATTCGCACATATACCTGAACCAAATCAAGCATTTATACGAGTTGCTGAATTCATCAAAGGAATTACGATGTATTAGTCACTCAAAGAGAGTTATAAAAATTAAAGATGAAGATTCTTCTAGCAAAAAACACTATGATGTTATGAACGAACCTGTGAATTCGACAGTTTACTAGAGCACGGGGGTTTTAAAATAGAGTATAAATTTGCAGATTTTGACCAAACTCCTTTTAATTCTGATACAAATTCTCAGATTGCCATTTGTAAACTAAGTGTAAACTAGTTTTTTGGGAAGAAATACACTTCACCATCTTTATAGGAAGACTCGAACCTGCAAAATTTCTTTTTTACCATGTAGTTCAGCGTCTTGCGAATCCGTAAATCCGACCAATGTTTCCTATGACGGATTTTAGCAACAGATAATACGGGATCTTCTTTCGCTAGAGCGATTAAATCACGGCAATCTTGAGTACGTTCCGAATCTGGCAACACGAAAAACAAATTTCCTTCATCTGAAATACATTCAAATGGCAACGATGACATTTTGGAAATTTTATATAATTTATCCAATGTGATGAATTCATTCAAGGATGTTTGTTTGAAAAAATGGAATAAGTCCAATATTGATGCGATTCCCCCTGTGGATTCAATACTGATATATAAATGCGTGAGGATGAACGCAACTAGTGCTTCTTTATCGACTTTTACATCCTTACCCGTTCCAGTGATTGCTTTAGAAAATTCATCAGCAGGAATAATTTTCACAAAATTTTCGTAGGATTTGACAACAATTGCACCTTGCCCCTTATCCAGGGAGAAATCACTTTCAGCACGTAACAAACTCAATGTATCTCCAGTATGTTTGACCATACCTCGACGATTTCTGGAATCCCATAAATCCACTGTGACTTTCGTGCCTATTGGTATTTTCATTATTACACCCCTTAAAAAAAAAAGAGAAATTAATTAGATTTTCTATCTTCGATGAACTTGTTTTTAGTCGTTTTACTCTTCTTGTCTCCGCTTTTTATTCCTTTCAGATTTTCAATAACTTCTGATAACCCCTCTTGAACAATATTGGATTGCAGTAATGCATCCATTTTTGGAATAAAACCTGAGAATATACCCTCACCATTCATGGGAAGATATATGATCTTATTGTTGGCACCGATTGCTTTAGCAACTTGAGTTGACGATTCAATCTGAGCGTTGGCTAATATTTCAATGGCTTTTAGGTTTGAGGACACATCATTGTATTCCCGCATAGCTTCTGCCTTTTTGAATATCGCTTCGGCTTCTGCTAGCCCTTTCAGTCGAATACCTTCTGCCTCTGCTTCTAATTTCATACGTATAGCGTCTGCTTCAGCCTTAGCTTTGAGTCTAACCGCCTCGGCTTCCGCTTCCGCAAGAGTCATTTTCTTTTCCTTCTCGATTTCCGCATTCCGCTGTTCATTTTGCCCAATAATTTCCAACCTTTGGAATTCAACGGATAAATTTTCCTCAGCAACCATTTTCTCACGGTTTAATCGTGCATGCTCTTCTTCTTGCTTCATGTTTTCTGCTTTTACCAAGCTATCCTTACGTTTCTCAACTTCAATGATAGTGGCTTCAGAGTTGTGCTTTGCTTCCGATATTCGAGCATTTTTCCGCAATTCAGCAATTTTCACTCGTTCGAGACTGGCAATTACATCGGAACCTTCAATATCCCGGATATTCTTAATATCGAAGATGATAGGACTCAAACCGAGTTTATTGAGAGCATCACTGACCATAGTATAGATTGCTTTCTCAATTTCTTCCCGTTCTTTCATTATATCCAAAATAGTGCGTTCCATGGCAATTGAACGGCTCGCACTCATGACCGTATCTTCAACCACTTTTGAGATAGTCGAGTGATCAATTCTCGTTAACCTAGATGCAGCCATTTGTGGATCTGTAACCTGTACCTTTACCGAAATCTCCACACCGAACGGTAATTTGTCCATATCGTGGAGTTTTATAAGTGGGGGTTCAATATCTAGAACGAACATCGGGATGATTGTTCGACCTTGAAGGAACTTAAAAAAAGTGTACCGGCCCTTTCCGTCGTATTGTGACACCTTCTGCTTTCTAGAGACGACATGACATTCATTGAAGGGCACGATCACGAGGGATTTGAAGTAAACGATTGCTACAATGATTCCAATAATCGCTCCTATAATTAGTAATGCAACAAGAGCTCTTCCTAAACTTTCAATTTGATTTAAAATTCGAAACTACCTCCATAGTAGTTTACCAATAAAATATAGTGATATGAAGATTAATAAAATCGATGTCTAGAAAATTGATGTTTTGTATAAAGGAATAATGTGTCGGGTTCTTATTCTCAATCTATCCGATCAATTTAAATTTCAAAAAATTAACCATTTTGCGATGGCAACCGACAAACAGAATGTACTTTTTATTATTTCGGACCAACACCGGTATGATCATATGGGGTGTTCAGGCAATTCTGTGGTTAAGACCCCGATTCTAGATAAGTTTTCCTCTGAAAGCGTGCATTTTACGGAAGCGTTTTCCTGTGGAGCAATGTGCATGCCAACTCGCGCTTCTCTAATGACTGGTTTATATCCTAACACACATGGAGTTCGCAGTAATGGTATGATCCTTTCGGAAAAAATTCCTACTCTCACTGATACTTTGGTAAAACATGGATATTATACTGCAGCTTTCGGAAAATTACATTTGCAATATAATGTAGCTCCATGGTTTGATGGATTTCCCAGTGCAGAAAGTTTTCTTGGTTGGACATCCCAACCAGAAAGGATGCCAGTTCATGATAATTTTCCGATTCCTTATTATGGATTTCAAGAAGTAGAAATGTGCCTTGGCCATGGTGCATGCTTAACCGGTCACTATCTAAACTGGTTAGAAGAACGGGCTCCACATCTCGCAGGAAACATGCGAGAACGCTGGAGAGATATGGATAACTTCTTTGGAGTGTTTACAGAGCATAAGATCCCCGCTAAATTATACTCAAGTGCATATGTAGCGGAGAGAACAATAGCATTCTTGGAACGGCATGCACAAGGAGAGTATGGAGACACTCCTTTCTATCTTCATTGCGGATTTCCGGATCCCCACCAACCATGTTTTCCTCCAGGAAAATACCGGACTATGTACAAGGAAAAAGATATGGAACTCCCTCCTAATTTTAACAATCTCGAGAATTTGCGAGACCATCCGTATCTTGGGCAATTTATCAACGTGATGCCAGGTGCTATGTTGCGGGAAACTACAGAAGAAGAAGTAAAGAAATTCATAGCCTATACATATGGGATAGTCACTCTGATGGATCTGCACATAGGAGAGATCTTAAAGGCAATAGATCGATTAGGATATCGGGACAATACTATTACAATTTATACAAGTGACCATGGAGACCTCATGGGAGAGCATGGAATGCTCTTCAAAGGACCTTCTCATGGAATGGGAGTATTTCATATCCCAATGATATGGCGAGTACCAGATTGTAAACCAGCTGTCTCAGAAGCATTGATAACTCAAGTGGATTACCCTGTTACTCTGATGAACATGGTTGGAATAAAAAAGCGCCAGCTACCAGAAATGCAAGGTATGAATATGCTCCCAGTTTTACAATCCCCTAATGATTCCTCAGTTGAACCACGTAATTGTGTACTTATAGAAAATGATGAAGAAGTGGGGCGATTAAATGTGCGACTACGTCATCTAGTTACTAAGGAATACAAACTAACCATGTATGAGGGTTATCCCCATCACGGAGACTTATTTGATAGGAAATCTGACCCCTATGAGATGAACAATCTGTGGTATGATAAGAAATTGAAAGATCTACGGTTTCAACTTGTAAATCAACTATTCCAAGAGTGTTTGAAAAATCAATCTCGATTACCAAAAAGAATAGCGGGAACATAAGTTAGGATATTTTACTTATTCCGTTTTTTTCCTTTGCGATTTGCTCTAATTGTCTAATAATCTCTCTATGTTCTTCTTCAGATAGATCCCAGAATATGTAAGGAATAGTCTGAAAGAAACACGCTATTCCACTCATTATACTCATATTTCTAAACACTGCATATCGAATGATGTCTATTTCCATGTTATTTGTTCCAGTAACCCCGTCCAGTCCGGAAGCTCGTAGTATAGCGGGACCAATCAAGCCTGATCCTAACCAAACAACGGCTAATATGAGCTGATTGAACATCCCCCAAAACCCTTCTAATCTCTCACCTGTTGTCAGTTGTTGTGCATCTAAAGCGTCTGCGGGCATAATTGCAACACAAATTCCAAATCCGGCTAACGCATTTTGAAGAAAAATCATTACAAGTAAGAAGATGGGAAGACTCGGAAACATTATCATTGGGATATACAACAGGGTAGAACCAAATCCTGTAAATAACATTAAACTTTTTTTTCCAAATTTCCTAACCATAAAACTAGTGAGTAGCATCCCTGGAACCATTGCATTTCCTAGAAGTGTAGTAGAAATAGCTGTTGCTATATCGCTTTTCAACGAATAAATATTTATCCAATTCTGTAAATTCCCTCCTATTCTAATCGCACCAAAAACACCAGAAATTGTTGCAATCCAGAAAAACTTATTTGAACCTAAACTTCTAATTCCATGTCGGAAATTGACTTTTGGTTTATAACCTAACTCAACAATGATCCTTTCTTTACAATTAAAATAGGAAAATAAAGTTAATACAAAGCTTAAAACCGCAAACATCGGAAACCATACTCTGTAGCTAAGTATACTTTGTTGACCCGTCGTAGCTCCTTGAATAGTGAGTATTGAGAGGATTGGAAAGCCGATTGAAACAACTGATGGCCATAATGAAGAAAGAATCGAATGGAACGAGAACATTCTTGCCCGTTCAAGCGTGTTCGGGGTAATAACCTGTCCCAAACTCGTGTTAGCGACCAAAAGTGTAGGCCAAGTAAGGGAAATCAATATTTGGAGTATAAAAATCATTAAACCCGCTAAACTAAGAGGTTCTGAGATTAAGGTAAAAACAGGAATCTCAATCCAAGATAAAGGTACAAAAGGGATTATACTAAGCAATACAGTTGTGGGAATTCCCATCCAAATCAAGTACGGTTTAAATTTTCCTCTCGTATTTTTTGTATTATCCATTAATGAGCTTATAATGGGAGTTTTCACCAGGCTAATAAACGTGATTATCGAAGTCATCAAATACATAATAACCGGACTCATTTGGTAGACAGAACCCATCAAAATTGTAGTTATATTCAAGCTCATTAAAGTAAAAAGAGTTCCCAAACCGTTGATTCCACTCGATCCAAAAGAATAGGATAGAATTTCTCCTATGTTTAAAAAATTCCGGTCACTTGGATGATTATTGGGGGATTTTTCTTCCTCAGACACAGTTTAATTCATGTATCTTTAATTAAATAATTACTCCAAATGAAACTCAAAATTCTGATTGCTTAACCCTATCTTTCTCTTTAGCGATCATTTCTAATTGCTTGGTGATTTCTTTATGCTTCTCCTCAGAGAGATCCCAGAACAAATAAGGTATAGTCGCAAAAAATACCACAATCATTGTGAATATATTCAAATTTCGAAAAACTGCATTCCGAATATTTTCATCAACAAGTACATCAGCGGATTCTGGCATTCCAGATGCTTGCAAGATAAAAGGAACAATTAATCCTGCAATCAACAACACAATTCCAGCGATGAGTTGACTGAAATTTCCGTAAAATCCCTCAAGACGCTCTCCTGTTTTAAGTTGTTGATGATACAGCGCATCTGCAGGCATGATTACCACACAAGTTTGGAAACCATTGGATAAAATTTGACAGCCCATCAATACGAGGAGTGAAATTGGACGAACAGGAAAAACAATCATGGGAATGTATAACATGGTTGTCGTGAATCCGCTTGCCAACATGAGATTTCTCTTTCCGAATTTCTTTAGAAACAAGCCCGTCAATAGCATTCCGGGTACTAAAGTGGTCCCCAATATTATCACTGATAGGGACATCGCATAATCCTCTTGTATAGCGTATATATTTATCCACGGAACTATATTCGTTAATACTCTAACATTCATTAATGCCGTTCCCAAAAATACCATCCAGAGATACTTGTTCGAACCAAGGCTTTTCACACCGTGCCAGAACTTAATTTTTGGTTTATAATCCTTTTCCATCACAATCCGTTCTTCAACGTTATAATAGACTAACAGGATGAGTAAAAAGCTCAAAATCCCGAAAATAGGGAGGAAGACCCTAATCCTGCATACGCAACCGTTGTAACAGGAAATGTAAATGAAATGAGAACTTGCAGGATAAAGATAACAAATGCAGCTCTACTGACTGGTTTATCAAAAATTGTAAACTCAATTATCTCTATCCACGATAACGGAACATAGGGAATTAGGCAAATGAAGATAACCGATGGTATACCCAACCATATTAAGAACGGCTTAAATTTTCCTTTGCTACTGCGAGTATTATCCATTATCATACTAATTATGGGTGCTTTAACAAAACCGATGAATGTAATCACCGAAGTCATCATATACAGAACTGCAGCACTAATTTGATAAATAGAACCTATCAGAATCGTTGATGAAAATAAACCGGTTAATGACATCATCCACCCTATCCCGTTTACACCCGATCCCGCAAAGGAATAAGAGAATATTTCTCGATATCCGAGAACTTCACCTTCTTTTGTAGAATTGCGCCAATTAGCTCTTATAGTGGATAAGAAATACATCCTTTTCTTCGTTTTCGGGCTGGGATTGATCTCAGTCACACTTAGAATCATGGTTCGTAGATTAAATAATTAGTTTAAATGAAAAATAAAATAAGAATAATAATAAAAAATAAATAAAAATATCAAATTTTCAACAGAATCACATTTTCGGTTATATGGATTGTCCACATTTGCTACAAAATTCAGCATCTTCACTTTCCAAGTATCCGCAGTTGCGACATTTCACTTTAATAGTTTCTTTACCTCCTAATGACATTCCATGCTTCTGCAGTCCAGTAGCAAACCCATCAGTAACGTTTTCAGTGGTGTATCTCATTGCAGGTCCTGTTGCTCGAGAATAAAACTTCGCAATCTTATCCATCTTGCTTGCCATATAGAAATACATTCCTACACCAAATGGAATAATCCCAATGGAAGACAGTGCCCCACCTACAATCATTTTCCAAAGGAATGGAAGTCCGGATTCTATATCAATATTTAAAACGTCGACAATTCCCCATACTAAGAGAACAAGCCCTGCCACTACAAGTATAAGTCCCACTGTAATTAGGTTTCTACCTCGTTTTCGGGCATTTGCTTTCATTTCTTCATATTCTTGATCACTAATACTCATAAGCTATCAATCTTCTATGGAAAAATGAACCTAATAAACGTTTCTTGCAAAGATCTTCTTTGTAAAAAATGAGAAGAAATGAACAGTGTTGTCCAAATTGAAAATGGGATATTGGTAGAATTCTGAGCATTCGGAATCGTGTTTCATATCTTCTGTTTCTAAATTGTTACAGTCATCAGAAAATAAAGAAAAAGGTTGGATTTTTAACAGAATCACATTTTCGGTTATATGGATTGTCCACATTTGCTACAAAATTCAGCATCTTCACTTTCCAAGTATCCGCAGTTGCGACATTTCACTTTAATAGTTTCTTTACCTCCTAATGACATTCCATGCCTCTCAAGACCAGTAGCGAAACCATCCGTCACTTTCTCTGTCGTATATTTGGCTGAATCTCCAGTAGCTTTCGACATATATCCTGTAATTTTATCTACTTTTGTTGCATACCACAATTGCAAACTAATCATGCACAATACAATTCCAATGAATAGCATAAAAAATGCTGGAATCATCAGAGCAATATTAGGACCGAAATCTGAGAAAACGAAACTTAATACTATCATTGTAATTGCTGCTATTAGGACTAAACCCCCCCAAGTGAGAAATGTTTTCGATCTTTTGGTGAGTTTAGCTTTCGTTTGATTATATTCTTCATCGCTAATTGGCATAATACATCAAGATTGAATGATAAATAAAAGTTAATAAAGCTATCTAATGGGTTTGAGGTCCGTAAAAATAAAAAATTAAATAAAAACAATCAAATAATGCAAACTTACATAGCTTCCCCACACTTTGAGCAAAATTCTGCTCCCGCTCTCTCTAAGTAGCCACATTTTCGACATTTAACAGTCACAATTCCAATATTAGTTCCTTTCCCTTTTTTCTTTTGCTGGAGTCCATATATTGCCGCTGTGGTTCCGATTACCAGAGCAAAGGCACCAATAATTGCATATGTGATAGAGCTAGTGAACCCAATAATAAGGAAAACGATTGCGACCACTACTAGGAAAAGTCCCACCCATAGGATAAAATTTCCTCTTTTCTCCATCTTCTTATTCATTTTCTGATGTTCATAATCAGTCATAATCAATCAATCAACTTTAGAAAATTTAAATTATTAACATTTCGTTCCTGCACTAAAGAGGAAAAAGTCTAATGAATAATGATGACTAAATGTTGGGTAATGGTAGAGATTTTTCAAGTGGAAATAACCAGCATCCATCCAAGTCAATTGTACATAAGTAAACAAAAACTGCAAGATATCCAAAATTCGTTAAATCCCGAATATCCTTCAATTAAAGATCCCATTCCAATTAAGGAATTAAATGGAAAAACAATTTTCGTAGACGGTCACACTCGCGCCGTCGCACTCCATTTATATGGACAAAAAACAATGCCCGTGTATTGGGAATATGAGGAATTGGACTGGGAAATGTATGAAATTTGTGTACAATGGTGTGCAGACGCAGGAATACATTCAGTTGTAGAGTTAGCTAGTCGGATTGTGAGTCATGAAGAATATAAAATAGTATGGTATAAACGATGTGACGATCTCCACTCATCTTTGCACCAATCCAGAAAGACACAGTGATTTCTTAAATATTCCTTGCTTGATCTAACTTTAAGACAAAATAGATGAAGTTATAATTCTAAATCGGTTCTAAGAGAGTATGACATCTTCAGGCAATTATTTGCAAATCGAATTTGATTTCCTACCCCAATACCGAAAGAATTAGCTACTTTGGTTAGTAAATTTCATGACCCAGTAATAGAATCTTGACTGGGTTATTAGTTCGTTAGAAGAAACAGCAGTGCTTATACCAGAAAAACGTGCTGAATTTGCTAAAGAATTAATGAATACACTAGATAATAAGTTAGATCCTGTCTTTGTGGAGTTGATTATGCAGACACGAGGTCACAGCTGTTATGATAAACACAAGCAAGGCATGCTTGGGGTAGTTCCTGATACAGTGAAAAATATTCATCAATTCATTGATTATCTAGATAAACGATGGGGATCGTTTCCGGATGGAATAGTGGATGGATTAAAACGAGAAGGGAACGTTCTAACGAGACGAATTTCGAAATGTCATTGTGAGTATGTAAATGCTTCGAAAGATCCAATTCCGAAGAATTATTGCAACTGTTCTGCTGGATTTTATCAATCTATGTTTGAAGAATATATCAAAAAACCAGTAAACGTAGAGATTGTTACATCTATTGTATCAGGTGGAGAAAAATGTGAGATAAAAATTACATTACCTCCGAACCTTTTTGAGAAATAAACCAATTGGATACATTCTATAATAGAATGCTCTTACTAAAGAAAAAAAAGGGAACATTATACTTGGTAGAGATCTCTTTTTGACCAATCTTCCCAAGGGTTAATTGTTGGACCTCTATAGGATCCTTTAATTATGAGAACATCCAAAATTGCAGGTAAAACCCCAATTCCCAGCAATGTTATACAAATGAAATAGATCCAAGAAATTGCAAAACTTTCAAGTCCAATATTTGGAATCAGAACCAATCCTCCAAATGCATCAATAAGCCAATGCGCGAGTATTGAGGGTATCAAAGATTTTGATTTTATGAACATAAACGCCCACGCAATACCTAAACTAGTAGCATAGATTACTTGGAATCCTACACTTCGAATCAATGCAATGTATAAATAAATATCTCCTGCATTAGGACCTGAAATAAAATCAATCGTTGGACCAAGTAGATTTAAGAGATGAAAACACCCGAAAAGAATTCCATCAACAATTATCGCTTTTTTCCATGAATATTTTTTCAATAATAAAACCAAAATTACTCCTCGAAATGCTAATTCTTCCATTATTCCTGGAGTTAATGCATAATAAACATTCAATCCAGCGTTCGGATCAAATAAGTAGCTAGGATCCATTACTACCCCAGGTGATTCAAGAATTATATACCCCTTTATTTCAACATAATAAAGTTTTGACAATACAGCGCTCAGATACACTGATCCATAGGCTAAAATGAATAAGACCATAGTAGTAAGTAACCCCACCAATACTCCTTTAATTGTTACAGTCAAGAGTTGAATATCTTTCAGATATTGCCTATAATTTCTATTATCTTTGGGAATTCTCAAGAATGGTATGAATATCAGTAAAAGAATTCCTAAAGATACAAATTCAATAATTCGTATCACATAAGGATGGTCTATTGCAAATGTCGTTGGTACTAGAAACGAGTAGACTAACAGTGGGATTAATTGAAAGAGAAAATAAAAAACCATTACCATTACAATGCTGAACCACGGATTTCTTATCAAAAAAGGTTCCCGAATTATCTTTATTGGAGGAGGAGAGTTAGATTCATCCATTTTAGACACCTTGTTAATCTACTTGTTGTTTCAACTATAAAAAAACATGGGTAAAGAAAGAGAAAGAGAAAAAAGGAATTACATATCATCCTCATCTAAAAGGAACGATGCAACGACCCCTAAAATAAGGATCATTTTCTGCGCAATAAACAAATTGAGAATTTTATCAAACACTCCCGCTGATATTTGTAGAATATCGTGAAATAACCCTGAGGTTAAGTACCAAATGACTGCTATAAATACCAAAATCACAAAGATCATATCAAAATAGAAATCCCATTTGCGCTTGCCTTCTGTGGGTTTTTTAACATGTTTTCGAACGAATCTGAGCAGTTGTGAGACGAAATTAAATAAGGCAAATCCCGTAACAAAACAGACCGCTCCTATAACATGCCAATCTCGAAAAGTTTTATCTGGATGGTCACATGGAAATGCTGTAAGTATGCACCCAAAAAAGAAAATAACCAAAGTGAAGACTTTCCAAGCGACCCCATAAAATTCCCTCACGTTGGTATACGCTACCATCATGAAAAGAGTACCTATTCCAAGAATTACAAATCATATGGAAAATATCCAACGTGAAATGGTATTTGGAAGATAAGACCATCTGGAGTACAATTGACCTAATGAACTAATATGTTGCTGAAAAAATCGATACTGCTCGGGATAAAAGATAAAACATAGAGTTACGGTCAAAATCAGTATTGATGCTAGAATCCAAAAGAAGATTCTCAATCCTTTTTGAGTAATCCAACCTTGAGAAGTCATAGTACATCCTAATGGGATCATGTTACATTTAAATTGTGTCCTCAAAATACACTTAAGTCAAAGTTTAATAATAAAAAATGGATAAAAGTAGAAATTTTACTACATGTCATCTAGATCTAATAGAAAAGCTGCTACACATCCAACAAACAGAAGAATTTTTTGAGATACTTCCGTGTTGAAAGGTCCAAACCAAGGATCGGAAAACCCCAATAGATCAATTAGCAGTCCTGATAAAACATACCAAAGCACGCAAATGAACACTAGAATTACAAATGTCATATCTAAATAGAAGTCCCGCTTTCGTACCCCTCTCTTTGGAATTGGTGTATGTTTCCGAATGAATCGCAGAAGTTGAGAAACGAAATTAAATAACCCAAAACCAATAACAAAAAGAGCTGCTCCTGCAATATGATATGTTTGATAAGTAGCATCTGGATGATCTGCAGGGAATGCTGTTCCTATCGCTCCAAAGAAAAATATGAAAAGCGTAAGTACTTTCCAACCAGCTCCATAAAATCCTCTCATATTGGTATACGCCACCATCATGAATAAAGCACCTACTGCAATGATTCCAAATCCTGTTGTAAATATCCATTGTGAGATTTTATTACTATATCCGCTCGTAGAGAGAATATGACCAAGTGAGCTAATCGTTTGCTTAAAAAATAGATAAGGTTCTGGATAAAATAGAATACATAAACAGATAGTTAAAACAAGTATAACTACTAAAACCCAGAATGCCGAGCGCATTCCTTTTGAGGTAATCCAAGGTTTATTTGTCATAATAGGTCATACTTTGCTGTCACACTATTAAACTCTTACGCGACGATAGAATAAATCCAAAAATTATCGTTAAAATGAAAAAAGGAGTAGTAATTAATTACATATCTTCTGGATCTAATAAGAATGTTGCAATAATTATGCAAATCAGAAGGATCTTCTGGGAAGTCGCCACATAGGTAAATGTTAAATATCCAAGGAAATAGTAAATTCCCGTAAACACAAAATATACTAAAATCGATGCAAGTAATATCCAAACAAACACCGCATCCAAATAAAAGTCCCATTTCCTATTTTCTGGTGGCAGTTCCAGCTTTCGTACATAGCGTAGTAACTGCCAAACAAAATTTGCAACCCCAAAACCTGTGACAAACAAAAATGCGCCTATACCATGAATTATCTTGATGAAATCATGCATTATAGAAGTTCCGAACGTACCAATTGCAATTATCATTAATAAAATGCCTTTAAGGATTGCATATTCGAAGTCTTCTGAGTTTGCCAAGTATAGAATAGAAGTAACAATACTTAGTACTGATACAAGCAGAAAACCGATGGTAAATATTGCAAATGAGGGAAAATTATTGTGACCCATTTCGGTCTGAATACCACCTAGCATAGAAATTGTTTCTTTGAAAAAGTTATATGGTTCTCGAAATGAGTAAAATACCCATGCTAATCCAATGGTAAGGATCACGAGGAACATTATTAACCATATCATCCATCGCATACGATTCTGGTTTATTGGTTGTGACATAACATAGTCTCCTAAATTATAGTTATAAAAAAGCGAATGTATCCTAAAAGCCTCGCGAATTGTATTTTTCGTTTAATTCGTGAAGTTAAAAACAAACAAATATCGAAAAAAAAATACATATGAGAGAAAAAAGAAATCAAAATTATTTCGCATCGTCTATATTTAAAAGAAGAATCACTATACACGCAACAAATAAGACTATTTTCTGAGTAAGTGCAATATTTATGGATATTTTTCTGAATAAAATCCCCAAGATAAACCAATTGTCAATAGAAAGATAAAAAACAATGACCTCATCCACCAACGTAATCCTCTTGGACTAATTTTTGCACACATGTAACTCAACCAAGATACAGTTTATCTTTCAACTCCTTTTTTCAGTAAAAGGGCGCCATGACCGAAAATCAAATTTAAAGAAAGAAATATTTAAAGAACTTGTAGTCCAAATTTCATCATGTAACTCGACACATAAGAATTCCTTTTCCAATTGGAACAATCAACGCATCTACTCGAGGATCTTGGAGAGCGATATCTAACATAGGTTTTACATCCTTATAATGGCTGATTACATTATCTGCGAGAAAGATTCCTCCTTTAACCATTTTTGGGATAATAAGGTTGTAAAACTCCTTGTAATCCTCCTTTTCTGCATCGAGAAAGCAAAACGCAACCTCTTCAAAGGGTTTTAAGAGGTCCATCGCATTTCCAAAATTTACTCGAATATAATCGTATGTTTCAGTAACTTTTACTGTTTCCAGAGCAAGATTGTATTTTTCTATGAGAACTTCAAATGTATCTATCTTTTGAGCCCGTTCTTTGGCTGCTAGACTCAACCATAAGGTAGAATAGGCTGCACTAGTTCCAATTTCTATCATTTTCCCTGGGGGGGCTGAGCTTGCAGTGAGTGCTAGGAACTTCCCTGATTCGGGAGGAATTTGACGCAATCTTTTCAACTTTGAAATTACTTTTTTACGATCTCGAGCATCTTCTTCTTCCAAAAAAGCCATGCGAGCTAAGATCTTGGACGGAATGTCATGAAACATGGGATATTAAAAAAGTGGAACCTACATAAGGTCTTCGATAAAAAAAGAAGCAAATTGATTTAGTGTTTTCATTCAGAGGAGGATTGAAAAATCAGAGTCACAATTCCATCAACAATACTCTCATTTGTCACCGTAAACCCAAGCTGTGATAATTTTTCTTTGGTCTCATCAATATTTATCCCAATTGATCCATGATTCGATAAATAATTGGAAACAATTTTCTCGATGATATGACCTTCCAGACTTACTAAATCAATTATTATTCCATAACCATCTGGTCTAAGGATTTCTTTCATCTTGGGTAAAATCCAGTCTGAGTTTGATTCATGAAGAGTAAATACTACAATAGCAACATCTACATTATTTTTTGATAGTTCATCCCGATTCTTTATGGAAATACAATGTTGATGATTAAAAGTTACGATACGTTTTTTCAGCAATTCGGAGAGTTCTGCACCAAAATAACAATCCTCCCGCACAATATATCTCCCATCTGGTTTCACAAATTCTGCAAGCTTAAGAGTGACAGGATCCAGGAAACGATTAGATAGATCTACGCAAAATTTATCTGAAAATTTTATTATGTCGTTTAATTTTTCCAAAATAGTTCCTAAGTGTTTTCCAATCGTTACTTCCATCAGATGAAAGAATATAGAGAATTGTTTCTGTATTTCGAGGTCCCCCTTTTCCGTTGTCTTATAGATTACATGCTTAATATTCTCGATTTTTTTATCATCTGATTTGACGAATCCCCCTTTTTCGAGTTTCCGTAATGCAGGATAGAGTTGACCAGAGCGAATTTTTTCCTCTTCATTATTCTTATGTAACAAGATTTCGACAATTTCCTGTCCATATAAATCCTTTTGTTCCCATAGCAACTCTAAGATTCGCTGTTGAAGCCAGTTAAGGTGTAGTAATTCCTTTTCTTTCTCTTTTTCCCCTTTTTTTTCAACACGCTTCTGTTTACGAGATTTATCTGGAGTCACACAATCTAAAAAGTAATTAACACTTTTATTTTTTGATAATTGTCTATCAATAAATTGATACATTCTCAAAAAAAAATCAATTAATACATTCTTAATTAGCTAGATAGATTGTTAAACAAACAATTGATTGCTTATTTTACTATATAAAGGGTTCCTATTTACCTTCAATTGGTAAAAAACATAAAAAACAGTGAGGATGGATTTATATTGCCACTCTTACTTATATATATGAAGTGGATAGAGCAATATCAAAAATCATACATATATAATTAACATCAAAAAGTGAGATGGATACAGATTGAATACAAAAAAGAAAACAGATTCTCAAAAAGAACAACTCATAGTCATCGAGAATGAAGATTTACTCACAATCTCCGATGAAGTTGAACTAGAAGAGAATGACTTATCCTATCTCAATCAACCAACCTTGATTATTGTTAAAAATCGAAAAAGAATAATTAAAAAGAAACACCTGTGGGTAGTTCCACTATAATCACAGCCCGGAACACTCATAGATTGAAACTCTGTACAAATAGTCGAACAACAAAGAGGAAAAAACAATGTCAATAAACGAGTCGAAATATCGGGACCTAGCTACTTTAGATTTAATCGCCATTGGCCACGTCACTTCAGGCACGATTGCATTCACTCTTATCTATTATCCATTCGTATTGTTCGGGGTTCCTTCAGCAATTATGGTGGGTTGGGCATTTTTCTTGGCACTAATTGCAAATCGGGTTTATCTGGGATTTGAAACAAAAATATTAGCTTCCTTAGATTTAACAATTCAACGAGATAGTCCTGGTGCAGTAGTGTTTCTCACTATCTTAGCACTAATTGGGTCGCTGATTGCTTTAGCTATGTCATTTTTCTGGATCAATTGTATCGCAATTGGAGTAGAAGCCACAGCATTTTTGTTATTATATAAAGTACTTAAGGATACTCAAGGAACTCCATCGAAAAAAAAGGTAAATGTGAAACGTTTGGCGAAACAATACGCCAAAGTGCGTGCCTAGGGTATTAGGACTTTAAATTAATCCTTAATCTCACCCGTATTCTATTTCTAAAAGTATTAATCACTCACTAGTATTTGAAATGCTGTATCCATGGGATCTGCAAGACGAAAAGTGTCTAAAGTTTGTCCAGTTCACCCTCACGATTAGAACGTAACATTAATTTTTTCTACCATTTCCATTAAAGATTCTTGGGACAACATTCGTGTTGACGGGGTCAATGAATTTTTAATTTCATAGAGTTTTTGAGTCAAATGGTGTATCGTGTCTTGCTCCAGAGCGGAACCAAAATGAATAACTGAGTTTTCTGGTAGAATGGCTAAAAGTTGTGCACGTTTGACTTCAAAATCACTAAGTTCAATTTTATCAATTTTGTTCATGAAATATAACACCGGCATTTGGAAAGCACCAATTTTCACCAATATTTGAAATGTAGTCTGCAATTTACGAAGTATTATAGGAATGGGGTCTGAAATATCTAAAGTAAGAATTATACAATCAGAGAAGGTAATTTCTTCTAAAGTGGATAAAAATGCTTCAATTATCTCGTGGGGAATATCAAATACAAAACCAACAGAGTCTGAAACCGTCATTTCGTCTCCATTGACTGTCAAACTCTTTGTCGTTGTCGATACAGTTGTGAAAGGGCTATCTTTGGTTTCTAGATCCAATTTTTTCATCGTATTAAGTAAGGTAGTCTTCCCAGCATTTGTGTATCCAGCAATTGATACATTATATGCATCACTACGTGCCTGTCTCCGTATTTCTCTTTGTTTTCGAATTACCTCCAATTCTTGTACCAAAGAACTTTTTTGCTCTTTGAAAGATCTACGGTATGCTTCAAATGCTCCATATCCTTTTCCCATGAAATCACGACCCTGTCTCTCTGTTACTAATTTGGCGGATATTTCTTTTTGTTTTCTTGAAGCTTCCAAATAAAGACGGGCTAGTTTGATTTGAATTTTTGCTTCGCGAGTGGTTGCATGAGCCTCGAATATCTCCAGAATTAACAAGTCTCGATCAATGACCTTGGTTTGCAAAGCTCCAGATAAATTCCGAATTTGGTTAGGCTTGAGCCGATTCATAAAAATATAAATGAGATCCTCTTCTCGACGTTTCTCAATTTTTGTGGGAATGAGTTCAAATTGGGAGGCAAAGTCATGGCTCTGGTTATGAATAATCTCTTCCAATTTTCCCATACCAATCAAATACCTGGAGTTGATTTTTTTCAAGTTCTGCGAATAATAATGAATAAGGGTGTATCCAGCTGCTTTAGCAAGACCCTCGAATTCTTTCCTATCATAATTCGGCAATGATGGATGGTTAGCCTGAATTACGATTGCGAATTTATTTCTCTTTTTTAATGTAAACATCTCCGAGGGTTGCACCCGATCCCTTTCCACTCATGTATTGTTCATATTCATCTTCATCTGGGTCTTCTATAATCTCAGTTAACACAATTTCATATTTCTTTTCAATTTTCTTTGCTTCTTGGATAGTAAGTTCTAGTTTCCCTGATTCGATATGACGGTAACTTGTATGGGTGATGCCTACACTATTAGAGAATTCTCCTTGGTCCATATTATTTTTACTTCGAACCCTTTTCAAGAGATCTCGATAATTTTCTACTAGTCTTAACCTATCTATAGGAATATTTTTTGGTCCACTAGATTCCAGTTTACTTTTTCGAACTGGTTGTTGAGGTTTTGGGCGTGGCGGATAATCAGGTTTATCTAAATAGTATTTTGGAGTTCTAGTTTGAACTTCTGAAGGTTTCCGCTCCGATTGAGGTATTTCCCCCATCATCATACAATCTCTGCATACAAGCATCTTAACTCCTTCAATCTTTCGAATAATTTTCTGATCTGTGGAGTTTCCGCATAGTTCGCATATAAACGCCATGATATTAGCTCCTACTAAGTGATATAAAATAGGATTCGTTTTTTTAAGTAATTTTCGCCTATGACAATATTCTGGTCTTCCAGATTTCCTTTTTTTTTTTAAAACAAATGACTAAAACATAAATAAGAAGAATTTCTTTTTCAAGATAGAGATAAGTGTTAAAAAATTTCCAAAAACCTTGCAAAAATCAAGGTTAAAAGGCTGAAATGCCCTCAAAAATAATAGAACTTTCAAAAAAAAAAACTTATTCCGAAGTAGAAAAAATGAGCACGCTGAAAAAAAACCGCGAAGAACCTGAGGATGAGGAAAAACGTCAGAATGATAATTATCTGATCACATATACTCGTCATTTAGAACGCCGGTTACGATCCTTAGAAACGGAAAAACAGCTTTTAGAGACAGAGAGATTGCGGTTGGATAAAGAATTACATACTCTGCGAAATGAATTAGATCGATTAAGACAACCTCCTTTAATAGGAGCAACTGTAACAGATATTCTAGACGAAAATCGCGTTGTTGTTAAAAGCAGTACCGGACCATCATTTGTGGTAAATGTGTCTCGGAAAATTGGTATGAAAGAAATCGAACCAGGAATGCGTGTGGCATTGAATCAACGCAATTTCGCCGTGATGGAAGTAATGCCGGAAAGCACAGACCCTCTTGTGCAAGGCATGGAATTAGCCGACATGGTCCCAGATGTTACATATGAAGACATCGGAGGGTTGAGTGAGCAACTCCAAGAAGTAAAAGAAACCGTGGAATTACCATTGCTCTATCCGGAATTGTTTGAAAGTGTCGGAGTGAAACCCCCTAAGGGAGTATTATTGTATGGTGAACCCGGAACTGGGAAAACATTGACTGCAAAAGCAGTAGCACATGCGACTAAAGCGCGATTCATTCGAATTATCGGTTCTGAACTAGTCCAGAAATTTATTGGTGAAGGTGCACGAATGGTAAGAGAAATATTCCAGCTAGCTCGGAAAAAAGCACCATCCATCATTTTCATTGATGAATTGGATGCCATAGGAAGTCAACGTCTGCAAGTTGCGACATCTGGAGATCGAGAAGTTCAACGCACTTTAATGCAACTTCTATCCGAGTTAGATGGATTTGATGATCGGGGAGATGTTCGCATCATCGCAGCTACCAATCGGTTTGATATTTTAGATCCTGCATTACTCCGCCCTGGTAGATTTGATCGAATTATTAAATTTACGAGACCTCAAGAAGAAGATAGATTGCAAATTTTCAATATTCATTCGAAGACCCTTAAATTAGATAAAAGTGTAAATTTCAAGGTCCTCGTTCAAAAGACTGAGAATGCAACGGGAGCCGAAATCCATGCAATTTGCATTGAGGCTGGAATGATGGCAATTCGAGAAAAGAAAACTATAATCACTCAAGTTGAATTTGAATTAGCAGTGGATAAAGTATTATCCAATAAAAAAGTCCCAAGGAATTTGTATTCCTAATCCCCACTCTTTTTTTACTTCCGTGTGTACCTCATTGTATGGACGAAAAAATTAAAACCCTGAATCCTATAAATGTTAAAGATATTGCTCCTTTGGAAGCATTACCTGGAATATTTCGAAAAACTTTAGCGTATAATCAAGATACTATGTTGTGTTTCTTTCAGCTTGAAAAAGACTCTGATATTCCACTCCATAATCATCCTAATGTCCAAATCGGATACATTATTTCGGGAAAAATTCAATTTTTATCGGACCAAAAAGACTATGAGTTCATTGCGACTCAAGGAGATAGTTATGTTTTTGAGGCAGAAGAAATGCATGGTGCAAAGATCCTTGAGGATACGGAATTAATCGAGGTATTTTATCCCTATAGACCTGAATATGAACCACGAGAATAAAGGAATAACCATGCCCCTTTCAAAAGACCGTTTAGATCTGGATATCAATAAATCAAAATCTAGAATTCTTAAAAAAATTCTCGCTATCCTACAATTTCAATTTGAAACTGATGTTTTTGAGCAGATCTTAACCTCTGATAATATAAACATTGAGTTTTCTCGGAATACAGGTAATATGAAATATGTCTTTCTTAAGAAAGAGCGATTACTTTCCTACAAACCTACTACAGGAATGTTTTCTCTCTCCTTATTAGGAGCAAAATTACTACACTCACATTCTTCGAGTCCCAAACATCGTGTCATCATCAAATCGGAAGTTGAGGATTTCATTCGAGAGGGAAAATCCGTTTTTTCTCATCACGTTATTCAAATTGAAGAAAACCTACGAATAGGGTGCGAAGTTTTAGTTGTAAATGAACAAGATGACCTTGTAGGGCTTGGTAAATTGTCTGTCCCTCCTTCTTATGCGGGACTATTTGTTGGCCAAGCTGTTGCAGTTCGAAAAGGAATTCCAAAGATCAGTTAATGTTACCAAAACCATTTTATTCTATTCCATATTTTCTTTGATTAAATTAAGCTCATTGATTATTATGCCCAAGTTACCAAAAGAATTACTCGATAAGAAAAAGGAAAAAATGCAGAAGGTAAAACCATCTTCACAATCAGCAGCCTCCTCTTCTCGCGCAATGAGACGACAAATGCAAAAACAAGGCATCGATAATGTAAATGAAATTAATGCAACGCGTGTAATCATCCAATGTCCCGATAAAGATATCGTGATAGAAAACCCACAAGTTATGCAACTGTCACAAGGGGGAATGAAAATTCATCAAATCCTAGGGGACCCTGTGGAGCGTGAACCTTCTTCATATGATGAAGGATATAGTGAGGAATCAGAGGAATCAGAAGACTACGAAGAATTCGAGGAATATGATGTAGAATCCTCTGGTGGAGTAGAAATTCGTAATGAAGACATTGCGATTGTAGCTGCTCAAGCAGGTGTAAGTGAAAAAAAAGCGGAAAAAGCACTTATTGAAGCAGAAGGAGATCTTGCACGAGCTATACTAAAATTAAAAACACAGTAAAAAAGTTGAAAGTTTATGGCAACTAAGAGCCCCAAAACCCCAGAAGAAGAACCTGATCGATTCTTGAAAATCATGCAATTTCAATCATGGTTTTTTGTTGGTATACTACTCATTGATGTTCTGATCATTGCAATTCGAGGACTTACATTAGGAAATGGTTTATTTGGAGGTCTGACAGATGAATCCTTGTTAATTGGGTTGTTCTGTATGATTGGTACAGGATTAAGTTTCGGTTTAAGTTATCAGATTCAAGCAACTCCTGCACGAAGGAAGAATTTGTTCCAGACCTACTATATTTCCATAGCATTAGTTGGGATTATAGCAATTTTCGTTCTCGCTGCTTATCAATGGTAATAATTGTAACTTAATTTTTTAAACTAGGGATAAGAATGCCTCAAAATCTTCGTAATCTTAAAGGAACCCGCGATTTAAATATCAAAGAAAAACTCATTCAGAATTCGATAGTTCGGGCATTTACCGAAGAGTTTGAGATATATGGGTATAATCCACTTGAAACCCCAATAATGGAATTCCAAGATATTTTAGCATCCAAATATGGAGGCGGTGCAGAAATTCTCAAAGAAATGTACACATTTCAAGATAATGGCAAAAGAGAATTGGCATTACGCTATGATCTAACAGTTCCTTTTAGTAGATATGTAGGGATGAATCCCGATCTGATACTTCCTTTCAAAAGATACGAATTCGGTAAAGTCTTTCGAGATGGTCCTATAAAAATTGGTAGATATCGAGAATTTTTTCAATTAGATGCCGATATGGTTGGATCTGAGTCGCTGATTTTTGATGCGGAATGTATTGCAATTGTATTGGGTGCAGCGGAAAAACTCGGTTTTGATATTTATGTTGAACTAAACAGTAGAAAACTACTCTTTGGAATTTTACAGGAAATTGGGGTAACTAGTGAAGATCTCGCTTCAAAAATCATTCTTAGTATTGATAAATTAAAAAAAATTGGAATGAAAGGAGTTCAAGATGAACTCGTTGACCGAGGGATAGGAATCACCACATGTGAACAAATTTTTAAAAATCTAAATATAAAGGGTTCCAATCAACAGAAAATTGAGTTTCTTGAGAAAAATCTTACCAATCCTTTAGCGTTGGAAGGATTATCTGAAGTTAAAACCATTTTATTCTATTGCAAAGATATGAAAATAGCCGGGAAAGTAAAATTCCGTCCTGAACTTGCTCGAGGATTGGAGATCTATACGGGACCTGTATTCGAAGCGTTTTTCAAAAAATCTACGATTACGAGCTCTATTGCTGGGGGTGGACGGTATGATAAAATCATTGGAAAATTTATCGATAGAGATAAGATATATCCTGCAGTCGGGATTTCCATAGGTGTAGATGTAATTTTGACTGAAATAATGCAGAGTCCTGAGAAATATCCAATTATCAGTAAAAAAGAGACATCAGTAGAGGTCTTACTAATCCCTGTTAAAATTCCTGGGGAATCTTTAATTCCAATTATAACCAAACTTCGCAAAGGAGGAATAAATTGTGATTTTTCTCTTGATCGAAATATAAGGGATTCATTAGGACTAGCCAGCTCTTTAAATATTCCTATATGTTTAATTTTAGGTAAACAAGAGCTGGATGAAAAAATGGTTACTTTAAAAAATATGATTGATGGTACTCAATCTCAAGTGCCAACTTCGAGTCTACTCAATTCTGTGCAAGAAATTCTTAACCATCTCTAGATATTAATCAGATATTTCTTTTTTGAGATAAGATTAATATTGATTGTGTGGAAAAGTAGTATTGCTAATGGGAGACGGTTGAAAACATTATTACTCTCAAAATCACCGACATTTTTCCTTATTCGCACTAAACAAACAAAGAAGACAAAGAGCTAGGTAATACAATTCATGTCAGATAAAGAAAACTCCGATTACGTCCATAAATTACTACCCGAGGTATTCATGAGTACGGGAGATGTACAGAAATTTAATCCAAAAAGCATCCTCGAATCCATTGTGAAAGAAGCCGAATTAGCCCCCGTTGATGCAAAAAAAGTAACAGAGTTGGTAGTAAGAAGAATAATTGCGTCTGGAATTCGTTTTCTATCTGGACCCCATATACGAGAACTTGTGTGTTCTGCATTAAGTGAGTTGAGTTATGAAACAGCCCGAAAAAAGTACACCCGTATAGGAATGCCTATTGCGGATTATGAAATTCTTCTACAAGCAGACTTTAATCCACGATCCGTAGAATATAATGCACCTGAAAATATTCATCGTTGGGCAGCTGGACAGCTAGCCTCAGAATATGCATTATTGAAATTGCTCTCAAATGATCAGGCACGTGGTCATTTATCTGGAGATATTCACATTCACTCGCTTCGATACTTTGATATGAGACCGTTCTCCCAATCATGGGATTTACGTATGATTCTGAAATATGGAATTCCTCCAACAGGATATTTAAATTTCACTATGTCTGGTCCTGCAAAAAATGCAATGGTAGCTGTATTACAAGCATGTAAATGGTTTGCATTCGTAAATTCGGAGTTTTCGGGAGAACAAACTTATTTCTATTTCAATACGTTTCTTGCGCCCTACTTAAGCAAGCTTCCTCTTTCGGAAATCACCCAACTTGCTCAAACCTTTTTGTTTGAACTAAATCAACAGTATCTCTCTCGAGGTTCATATGTTCCTATATCGTCCATTATTTGTAGCCCTCACATCCCTGAATTCTTAAAGAATGTTGACGCAATCGGTCCGAAAGGAACGGTACAAGGTAAATATAAAGACTATGAAAAAGAAAACTTATTTTTCTTCAATGCACTATCAAAGGTTTTCACCCAAGGAGATGCCCGAAATCGCTTGTTTGCGTTCCCAAAACATAAAGTTTTGATATCTCCTAAGGATCTTAAAAATCGTGATATTTCATTCAATTTATTTACGGAAACCGCCACTATGGGTACTCCCGTTTTTATTAACAGTGAAAATTCGTGGATACAAAAAGGATATCTAGGATCTATTTTTTCAAATGACTATAAAGATCAATATTTACAAAGTATTGAAAGTCCTGATTTATTCAATTGGGATAAACATTATGTGAATCTGGGTGGATTGCAAAGTATTTCTATTAATCTCCCAAGAATCGCTTATGAAGCAAACGGAAACGATGATAGAGCATTTGAGTTGCTTGGCGAGCGCATGGATTTATCACGAGAGATTTTACTTGTCAAACACAAAATCATCGAAACCTTACTTAAAAATGAACGATTACCTTTGTGTAACGAGTTAGTAGACAACCAACCCCTATTGGATTTAAATCGCCAAGCATTATTATTCGGGTATATTGGTCTAGAAGAGATGGTGAAAGTGCATACGAATGATTATCTTCATGAAAATAATAGTTCATTAGAATTTGGGATGAAAATTTTGCGATTTTTGACTGAACGAGCCCAGCAATATACAATAACTAATAATAAATTCTTTACTGTCTGGGAAGAACCCGCCGAATTTGCAACCCACCGATTTGCATTATTAGACCTTACACACTATCCAAATCATTCCAAATCAGTAATTAATGGAAATTACGAAACGGAAGCAGTGTATTATACTCCCTCAGCCCATGGAAATTATTCTTTAGACATTCCTCTTTCGAAGAGAAGTGAAATTCATGTGCATGCATCAAAAATCGTTCAAAATAACACCGCCTTACCCATCTGGTTAAGTAATTCTTTACAAAACGAGAATGTGGATGTATTAAAAACTCAAACCCTATCCCTACTTGACCAAGGAGTAAACATATTTTCCTATAATTTTGATTTCTTTTCCGCACCTATTAGCGGATATTTTGGGAAAATTATTCCTGAAGATGCTCAAAACCAAATTATCAAGCGTATTTCCAAAATTACAAATTATTATGCCCCTCTAGAGTTATGGAATACAGGTAAAAAACAAGAATATGAAGAACGAAAACGAATAACATTATAATATACAATTTCTCTTTTCTCTTATGGGACGAAGTTTAGATGAGATCCAGCGATCCGTAGACGAATGGATCCAAAAAAACAGTGGGTATTGGTCTCCGTTAGGTATGTTAGCCGCCGTTATGGAAGAATTGGGAGAATTATCCCGCGAACTGATGCACCTCACCTCAACAAAAATAAAAAAAACTGATGAACCCACGAAATCCTTAGAATCTGAACTTGGGGATCTATTTTATGCAGTCATCTGCATAGCAAATTCCTACAACATCTCGTTAGATAAAGCTATTTCTTTATCTATGGAAAAATATCAAACTAGAGACGTTAATCGATTTACAAAAAAGAAAGAAAAGAAAGATTAATCCTCAAACTTGTTTAGTCTTCGATACATTTTGTGGTTTCGTTCATAAATTCCCAAATATTCCTTGAATAAGGTGTTATAATGGCTTAAATATTCTTTTTGAGGAATATATTCATCCGCATATTGGACAATATTTGGGATGTCCTTCCACTCAGCATATCCCAATGAAATCATTGCAATAAATGCTGCACCAAAACTATTAGCTTCAGTTGGGTGTTTGGCACGCTTAACTTTATGATTTAATACATTTGCAAAAATCTGAGCCCAAACAGGAGAATTAGCCCCACCTCCGATGAATGCAAGGGGATCTAAACGTACTTTCATTTTACCTTCCATCGCATCCAATAACCATCTTGCATTGAAGGCTACTCCTTCGAATATTGCACGCAATACATGTCGTCTATCAATATCCAAACTGATGTTATTCAATGACGCACGAATGGTATGGTCTTCTACGGGTGCTCGTTCTCCAAACATCCAGGGTGTGAATATTACCTTATTATCTAAAGGATCAATCTCAGCGACTAATTTATCAAATATCTTGTAGACATCAGGAACCTTTTCATCGACTAGTAATTCGTCTTTGTGATAGAGTACTTTATCCCGCATCCATGTTAGTGTAATTCCTGCGGATTCTTGTTCTCCAAAGAACATATACATTCCGGGAATTGCGCAAGGAAGAGAGCTAATCATATGATCAATATCTAACGTTCGCTTCTGAATATGCGTATATACCCAAGAAGATGATCCTACATAGACATGCCCTTGATGTTCTAATACAGAACCAGACCCTACACCCGCTGAGGCAATATCTCCCGCTCCTAATATCACTTGAGTGTTCCTATTTAATCCTAATTCATCTGCGATTTTTGGAAGTATTGGTCCAAGATTGTAGGTTGCAGGTTGGATTTCTGGAATTTTATCTTTATCGATTCGGCTTTTCTTCATTAACACAGGATCTTGGTATACATTATTTGGGTCTTTGGTATTCAACATCCATGTTAGAGTTGCCATATCCCAAGAAGAAACTGTTTTTCCCGTCATTACAAAATTCAAATAATCTTTAGTATCAAGAAACTTCCAGGTTTTCTTGTATATTTCCGGTTGTTTGTGCTTAAACCATAACATATGGGCAATAGGATCTTTTCCACCCATTGTGGGCATTCCTGCAGTTTTTGGTAAATATTGCATGAGATGACGTAGTCCATATCCCTCGATTTTAATCAGCCCTGGCATCATTTTCTTAACCATCGGTGCACCACGTGTATCCATCCAAGTCAGGCAGTTATGGAGAGGGGTCCCGTCCTTCGCGATTGGAACTGTTCCAGACATTTGATTGCTTGAAACAACCGCAATAATGTCCTCAACAGGAAATTCAACTTGGTCAATTAATTTATGGGTAGTTTTCTTGACTGCATCCCACCATTCTGAAGTAGATTGTTCCGCAGCGCCTAGTTCAGGATGGTATAATCCGCATTCCGCAAAATTAAATCCTTTTAATTCCCCTTTGGTAGATATAATAGCCGTTTTCATTCCAGATGTTCCATGATCAATGGACAAGATATATTTTTCTTCGTCTTTCATTTCCTTTTCATTCCAAATATAAGATACCATTCTATTGGTTAAATGAGGATATATAGATGATCTTTTCGGGTGCATACAGAAAGCCCAGATGAAGCAATTCTTAAAAGAGTCTGTAAATTCATAAAAATTATTACAAAGTGTTCATATACCCTAACTACCAAAATTAATCGTGCAGAGGTCGCATAGTGGCCGTGCGCAGGCCTGCAGATTGCCGGCAGATAGCCTGATATCGGGGGTTCAATTCCCTCCCTCTGCTTCAAAATTACCTCTTTTTCTGAAAATAACTACATACTCTTAGAGCTGAAAAATAAAAATAAAAGGAAAAGGGTTTATTTTACGGAACTGCCGCATTTATTACAGAATTTGTAACTAGCACTTAGAATTGCACCACAAGTACCGCAAATGACGATGCTTTTATTCTTCTTTCCCCGGAGTTTCTTATCTTTCTTCCTCTTCGCTGACTCTGGAACGAGAGTGGGTGATGGTTCAATTATCTTCGGTTCCATTTTAACCTCGGGGATAAATACAGAAGGTTTTGAACTCTTCTTGAAGGATGAACCGGAACCCCCAAAAAATGATGGGGCTGAACTAGATGATTGAGGTCTCGTGTGCAGCGCTCCAAGTAAATTATCAATAGCTTTCGGAGTGGAAACTTGTTCTAAACCTGTTTCTTTCTTAAACGGGACTTTCTCAGGGGGTATAGACTTAGGAGTAAATCCGGATGGAGCTGCAGCAGGTTGAGCGTTTGGAAAAAGTATTGGGGGTGTAGCAGGTTTTGCGTTTGATGGTGCCCTTGACTCCTTTGGAGCTTCTTCCTCTGGTGAAAATACTAATGGAGGGGGTGCGGTAATTGTATTGGATGATTGGTGAGGCGCAGCAGTTGCTGGTGTGTCAAATACAATTGGACCCGAATCAGAAAGATCAGTTTTCTTAGGCACGGGAGGAATAGAATCTTCAATTTCACTCATTGATGGCATAGGTTCTTGATATGTCCGAGCAGGAGGGGGTTGTGGAGAAGGTATTGAGGGAACACTCCATTCTTCCGTTTGTCTTGGAGCGGGTTTTAGTTCTTGTTTAGGTGGAGGAGTAGGGATTTCCACAAATTCCATCGGTTCAGGAGTTGGTGAAAATGATGGTGTTGGTGCAGGAGTGGCTATTGTTTGTATCTGCTGTCCCATAACTTTACCAGTCGTATCGGTTAATTTGATTCCTTGTAAATACTCGTTTGGAACAGGAGTTCCTACCATTAAACAAGAGAGAATTGCAAATACATCTCCTACGCCTGTGCCGTCCTTTGCTGAACTTTCTATATAATATAGTTGGAATTCCTTTGCAAAAGATTCAGCTTCTTGGCGTGAAACAGAGCGTTCGCTTAGTAAATCGGATTTATTTCCAACAAGTAACATGGGAATTTCTCCTGCATTGCTTTTCACTTCTTCAATCCATTTTGGGATATGATCAAAGGATTCACGATTAGTGAGATCGAAAAGTAAGAGTGCCCCCATTGCACCCCGATAGTAAAGTGGTCTGACATACATGAAACGCTCTTGACCTCCCGTATCCCATATCTGAAGCTTGACTCGGACGCCGTCCTTGATTGTAATCGTCTTTACGGCAAACTCCACACCGATCGTCAACTTATATTGTTCTAAAAAATAGCCCTGACTAAATCTAACAACTAAAGCTGTTTTGCCGCAACCACCATCACCTACGACAATATTTTTGAATAGATAATTGTAATCTTCGGACATTTTATGTTACCAGTTTATCTAACTATGTTTACGTCTTGAAGGAGAACAGTTACTTGACATGTCCTTCATGTAAATCGGAATATATAACTTTAATTTTTTAATTGCTTTAGGGTTTGCCTTTTATTTATCCCGACAATACATTCAGAATTCTAGATATAGAAAATTTTTCAAATTGATTTCTCAGTTATTAGGTTTTTATCGTTTTCTTTTTAAATATCCCATCAAAAACTTACAAAATTCAGAGAGTGTATTCTATTGGCGAAAAAACTACTGATATGTGACCTTGATGGAACGCTATTGGACGACATAAATGGGTTATCTCCGAAGTATGCTAATAGATTAAATTCGTTGCTGGACAAAGGAATTGATTTAACAATAGCCACAGGGCGTGATTTTGAAAACACTCACATTGCAATTCGAAATACACATATCCGAAATCCAGTAATATTAACAAATGGGGCAATTATGGCGGATTATCCTTCCGGATCAGTATTAGACTATCTTACCATTCCCCATGAAACAGTACAAAATATTTACACTCTCGCAGATAAATTAAGTCTTCAGACAATAGTATTTGCTTACTATGACAAGAAGAATGGTTATCCTCGTTTTATAAAAGGAAACTGGTTGGATTTTAACTTCATTAAGAGATTACATCCAAATGAATTCTATCCGTATTTAGAAGATCCTGTTATCAGTATTCAATTCATGTACCCAAAAAAACGACTCGATGAAATATATGAACTGTCCCGAAACGATGAAAAGATACTGCAAGGCTCTCATATTCTCTATTTTGAGGATTCTTTTTTACCAGGAATGTATTGGTTGGAATATAATCCTTTAAACGCTCGAAAAGAAGTAATGGTGGAATCCTTGTTGAAGAAAAAAGGATATTCTGTAGAAGATACGATCATTTTCGGAGATAATTATAATGATGTAGGTATGTTCCAACTGGCTGGAAAGGTCGTCGTTGTCGAAAATGCACCTGAAGAGATCAAAACAAAATATGCCGATCATGTTTGTCCGTCGAATAAGGATGGAGGAGTACTACAGTATATAGAGCAGCATTTAGATGAACTTGTTTAAGATTTCCGTAGTTTTTTCTGGAATACCTTTAGACTATGGTTAATGATATTGGATAAATCACCCCATTGATTTTTCGCAACTAATTCCATCGTCCATTGAAATAACTCTTTTTCAATCTGGATGAGTGCTTCTACCCGATCTCCAAGCACTTGCGTAATACTAAACATATTTTCTGCAGGAGTTAAACACCATTCAAATATATTTTTGATCAATTTCATATTGTCTCTGGCTTTAAACCCATAATTATTACTTAATGAGGACAATAATGAAGGAGTCCCTAATGCAATAACATGTCCCTCGAAATACCTTCCCGCAACTGCCACAATGGAATTAGGGGACGGATATTCTACCCATTTTTGATTTTCAAATATCTTCATTTTACATGTTGGGGAGGCAAATGCAATGGGTTGGACAGATACATCACGATATTCGGCAAATTCTTCTGCATTCATAATCTCAAATGAGCATCCAGACGAATATACAATCGCATCTACCTCCTCTGTTGCAGGGTGTGGGAGAAAATTATTGATTAAAGGCCGCACGACTTTATCTACATGAGATACTGGATCATAGATGATGTTTGGTAGTATTTTGAATCCAAAGTTTATAGTAAGTTCATTTAAATTGGATCGATTTGATAAATCTCCCCCTTCATCGGAGAATATAATTACAGATCCCCCCTTTCTCACAAATTCTAAAATAGAATAAATTTCATTTATGGAATAGGTAGAGTCTTGGGGGTTTCCTAAAATTAGAATTTCATAAGGCCGAAGGGTTTCGGAGCTCAACGTAGCGGTTAATTTACCAACACGCAAGTTCTGTTGAAATAAATACTGAATAAACGAATTATATGCGTTTGTTTCAATTGTTATTGAATTATTGTGAATTTGGTCAAACACAATATGAAAGTCCTCTGCTGCGGTCAAATTAATCACTTCAAATTATAGACTATGTATCAAATGCGAAACAAATCTATGTATGGAGAAAAAAGAGAATGTCACCTAAACCTTTTCTCATTCGGTGACGTAATATTCGTCTGCGTCTTTTTCTCCTAATTGCGGATGAATTATATCAATTACTACGCCGATTACTCTAGCAATGGGATAGATAATCCCAAGGAAAATAGCTGCAAGAAGATTATGGTTTCGGATTTTAGGGGAATGCTTTCGAATAATCTTCGGCATGATTTTCGCAATCAATTTCCTATTATTATTCTCATCTACAATTCCCTTTCGATTATACCCAGACTGATAAGGATTCAAACGCATATGACTTTTAAAATCTCGGTAGATCCAGATGAACCAACCTGCCATATAGTCTCGGGAGTTTAATGTTTTGATATGATGAGAAATCACAGAAGCTTGATATTCCTCGGAAAATTTAAATGCAGAACGTAAGGGTTTATAGAATCCCAATTTCGCCCCAGCTCCAAATTCTGTCAGCACCCAATGTCTTTTGGAATTAGTATACCGTATTGTATCCATCATAAATCCTAATGAACGGTGAGATAAGTAATACCATCCCCAATATGTGTTGATACAATTAATATCAGATTTTCTACGCACGCGGTCTGTAAACATAGTCATACTTACATAAGATATCAATCGACTTTCATCCAAAGTCCGAGCATAACGCATAAGGTTCTTTATAAACCGGGAGCATGCAAGGTTAGAAACAGGGATTTCATTTCCACAACTCCACATAATCACACTGGGATGATTGTAATCTCGAAAAATTAAAGTTCGCATCATATGCGCAGCGGTTTTAAATACTTCGGGATCCTCAAATGCCACCCCCCAATATACTGGAATTTCTTCTAAAATTAACAGCCCTTCAATATCTGCTAGTTCGATTAACGATTCATCATGAGGATAATGTGCCGTACGTAACGCATTAAATCCGAGTTTTTTTATTGCCAACACATCACTATTGCGGATTTCGGTTGACATAGTGCGGTAATAGGGTATCTGTTCCTCATGAAGACTGACCCCATATAATTTTATTCGTTTATTATTGAGAAATAATCCATTTTTTGTGGATTTTATACTACGCACTCCGAAGCGTACACTTTTTCGAAAATTCGTCCCTGCTAGGTGTACTTCCAGTTTATATAATTCGGGATGGTTGGGGTTCCATAATTTTGGATTTTCGAGCTCAAAAGTAAATTCATTCTTCTTCATATCCACAAATCGCTTATCTCCGGACTTTATTAACACTTCAGGCTCTTGGATACGATCGGTACGAATAGAATCGACGGTAGGGTTGAGAGTAGACTCATTTAAGAAATCGTCGATAATATCCGTATCATCTATCAATGGTTCTTCACTCTCAGAAGATTGCTGAGAATCTTCATTGAACGCGATTACTGGTTTTTCTCCTCGTGAACCTGTTGAAATATCTCCGATGTAGTATAAATTCCACGTAATGTGGTGCATCATCTCTTCTACTGTTGTGATATTCTCACGATTATCCACAATTCGAATTTTTACATTTATTTTGGCATTTGAAACAGAATTAACTTCTGAAGAAACTCCCATCCAATCTATGCGATATTTTTCTTTTATATGGAATTCGATATCTCGATAAATTCCACCGTAATTGTACCAGTCAAAGGATTTACACGGGATGCGATTTTTCTTCCGGAAATTTTCTACCCGGACAGCAATATAATTTGAATCCCCTGTATTGAGAGTGTCCGAGATAACTTTGAACTCAAAAGGAAGGAATCCATAATCATGTGTGCCTAATTCTACTCCATTTAACCACACAGTGGAATTGTAGTTTGCACCCTTTAAATGAAGATATAGATCATATAAACGGGCACGTTTTGAAAGTTCAGTATATCCAGGAATGTTGTCAAACTCTAGAAAAAACCACACAATCCCCTCAAATTTGCGTAATGAAGGAATAGAATTCCAACAATTAGGTAACTCAATGGACTCTAATGTGTTTTTGTTAGCTTCAATCCAAGAAGGAATCCACCACCCTTCATTAATTCCTTCGTTATGCAAATCTACCTTGAAAGTTCCTTTCCGATTTAATAGATATTTCATGCTCGTTGCTCCGCTTATGTATTTTTTTCTACAAGATGAAAAAAAGTTTTCTAGTCTCTTGATAATATGAATCTGATCCCGATTGTTTTTTTAATGAGGAATTTTATTAGCACGTCGGATCTTATATAATAATGACGTATTACTGACAAGGCAATCCGCAAAAAATAAAATATACCGTACCGTAGATCACTAGGAGAGAAGACCGTCCATGGCGAAGAAAATTAAAACAACTCGATATTGGACACGGAAGTGCCCAAATTGTACTTTTGAGTATCCTAATTGGTTCACTGTTTGCCCTAAATGTCATGCAAGCTGGAAGGGTGAAGGAGGAATATCAGTTAGTGAAACCAGCGCAACTTCTGAGCAACCAACTCAACCCCAACAACCTGTGACCGAAAAAGAAAAAACTATCAAAATAATTGCGCAGCTAACCGAAGATGACGTAAGAATTTCTAAATTAACCTTATTCTTCTCAGCAGATAATGGGATCTCATGGTTTCAGATGGATATGATAAGAGAAGCAGACTATTTTGCAGCCGATATTATGAATGTACCCATAAATTCAACAATAGTGTATTACTTGAAGGGGATTGATGAAAACAACTTGGAATTCACAGAGGATAACAGTCAAAATTACTATTATTATCATGTTACGGAAAGTGTGGAATCTGAGCTTCCAGAAACTCAACCCCCTGTTACCGCCCCTACTAAATCTGCAGCACCTTATATGAATCAACCCTCTGCAGAAACCCTTTCCCCGGTACAAAAATTGCTTACCCCTCATCGATTTCAACATGAATTAGATATTCCCCCAGTTCCTCCGAAACAAGGGTCTAATCCACCTCAATCGGGAGTAGTATTTACCCCTTTAGATCAAGTACAACGTGATGCGAATCTAAAACTTTGTATGAATTGTAAAAGTAAAATTAAATCTGATTGGGGAATATGTCCGATTTGTGGCAGCCCCCAACCAAATTAATAAATAATAATTTTTCAAGGAGTAGCTGAAAGGGAGAGAAATTATCATAGTAGGAATATTCCCTTCTCAAATTTCCACTATACAATCAGCTACCCAATTACTCAATGTAACCAATTCTATTATGTTTTATGCTTTCTCTAATCTATCATTCTTTTCAATAAGAGCTCTTGGATAAAGGAAATCAGTTTTTTGTCACCGATTATTTTTTCATACAAATGCTCCACAAAGGCACAATTCGCATTGACTACTTTTTTTATTGAATTTTTCAAATCATCTTTTACATTGTCGGTTGGTTCAATACTTTTAACCAATGCATCAATGTTTTTGATTAAGTTCCCATCCCTACTCAATAATGCAAGTAGTTGGTCGATTTCTTCCTCAGTGAGTTCAAAATCATTATCGATTAGTAAATCAAGACTTCGCTCAAATGTTGGAATTACCATATTATAACTTTCGATATTTGCTTTAAAACTGCAATAAAATTGTACACTCTTGAAGTATGAAGTTTTTATAATAACAACAATTGATCTATCATACATAATCTTGATTTGATGATGTTATGGATAGTGAATTCCCTCTTGCAAAATATACTTCAGATTTCCGTTCTATGGTCACAACATTGTTATTAACTGGATTAGCATTTTTCTATCTACAATTCATGATTCCTATTATTGCGGACTCTGTTTTCGAGATAAATACTCCTCAATTAGGGTTAATTTTTTCAGTCCATCCAATTGGGTATATGATAAGTTCTCCTCTAGCTGGAATCATTACTGATCGATGGTCAAAAAAGAAACTCGTGTTGATTGGATCTATTGGACGAGGTGTAGCATATTTTGTTCTTTATCTTGCATTATTTTTGGAATCTTACTACTTGTTTGTTACTGGCTCATTTATCATAGGATTTTCTGTGTCATTCTTTTGGGTCCCCTTCAATGCACTACTGGGGAATAAATCTCATAAAGATCATCGGGCAAGTGCGTTGGGTCAACGGGATTTTTTTTTAGGAATCAGTATTTTCTTAGGGGCTTTAATCGGAATAGCATATTCAGGATTTATGGATGTGTATATTCCTAATTCTCCTCTTTTAATATTTGCTCCTATCGTCTTTTATGGGGTTACTAATATTGTGGGAGGATTCCTCTTTCAAGGGAAGGTTGATGAATCACTAGAAATCAAATCTCCGGGAACTGAAGACAATTCTCATGAAGATTTAAACCTAAAAAAGCCAAAACGAATAATTTTTGGATTTTTTATTCTATTTATCGTATTATTATTATCCTCCACTAATGGATCACTTGCCTCTCCGTTTATCATAAAATATGTCCAAGACGTATTTAGTGCAAATATGATGGTTGTAGGATCAGTTTACATTCCAGCGGGAGTTCTTAACTTTATATTAGCTCCTAAATTAGGTAAATTAGTAGATAAATTGCCACCGAAATACACTATTCTAGTTACAGCTTCATTAGGAGCTTTCTTAACGTATGCGTTGATTCAATGGGGATCCCAGAATATCATTGTATTTGCTATCATTCTAGTTTTTGATATGACGATTGCGACCATCGGTGGGTTAACTGTCCAAAATTACTTGAGTAGAATCTCGAAAAAACATCGAGGAAAAATTTTTGGAATGAACGCATTTTTTGCCAATTTAGGGGGAATAATTGGACCGATTCTTGGTGGTCTTGCATGGCAGTTTCAAGGAAGGACATCACCCTTTATAATATCAATCTTTGTTGAAATCTCTCTAATTCCACTTTATTGGATTGCTGTAATATCAACTCAATCCGGTTTAGAAGAGCAATATTCCATAATTCCTAATACCGATGTCCATCTTTCTTGAGCAGTATTTCATTTTGTTCCTTCCCTAAAACCTTTAATCGAAGATGATATACTTAGGGATATAATGAAGATTTCCAAGCGCTGGAAACGAATACTTTCTAGTGGTTTGAACATTGTTCTTATAGTCGGACCTTTAGTGTTTTTGGCAATATATCCCAATCTTCCCCAAGAACCCACATCGTATAGTGAATCATTGTTTTTTTCTCTTTTAGATGGTAATTATCCCACCATTAGACAAGCAAAAGATGCCTATGAAGCGGGAGAGATTGAAATTGCGAAAATTACACTAAAACAATACTACTTAAACCGACCAAATGACACTAACTATGAATTAGTCTGCTATAATCTTACAGAAGAGATGGAACGAGTGGATTTGGCCATTCAGCGAATATTTACTCATCACAGCAAAACTCTTCAACTTCATACTTATCCTGAATCTGAGACAATTATTGTAAATGGAAGAGAAGTACCTAACACAAATTGGCACGATAATCCCTATCCGCAAGATGACGAGTGGATTTGGCAATTCTCTAGATGGAGTTGGCTAGAAGATTTTGCACGTGCATACATAGGAAACATAGCAATTGGAAACATCAGTCAAGCAGAGATTTATGCTCGCGAATGTATTGATTTAATTACAGACTTTATAATGAAGGAACCTGTAGGTTCAGCATATACTTGGAGAACCCTTGATTCTGCATTACGCTTACAAAGGATAATGACAGTGGGGGAGACACTTAGATATTCGACTTATTTTACACCCAGATTTTGTTTTCTTTTTTTACGTTTTATTGCCGACCATGGAAGATTTATCAATGACTTTCATAAAACACAATATAATTGGGCATTCATGGAATCTAAAGCGTTATTAAGATTATGTGCCTATTTTCCTGAATTCACTCCTACCGTGGATTGGGAACAAGAAGTGTGGGATACACTTTCAAGCGTTGTTCAAAATACTTTTTATCCCGATGGGGCTTCCCGTGAACATGCATTAAATTATCATGCGATTGCAGCAAGAGATGTGCTAGACTGTTTAGAAATTGCAGATTATTATCCTCATTTAGAAGGTCCCCTTACATTAAAAGATTCAATCTTGAATTCTTATCTATTTTTGCTACATAACACTTTGCCGGATTATTATGGGACAACTTTCGGAGATACACGACTTAAATATTTGAAAAATTATCTTGGTCAAGGCAGTGTTTTCTACCCGAGTAATCCTGAATTCTCCTATTTTGATTCAAATGGTAATGCGATAGGGTTAATCCCGCCAAATTTAAGTGCATATTTCAAGGATATTGGTGTTTACAACTCACGTAGCGCTTGGAATGATTCTG
The DNA here is from genome assembly GCA_004524545.1 of Promethearchaeota archaeon. Lineage (GTDB taxonomy): Archaea > Asgardarchaeota > Lokiarchaeia > Sigyniarchaeales > Promethearchaeaceae > AMARA-1. The sequence goes on along the minus strand of SDNX01000001.1, from coordinate 25,195 downwards.
ATGCGTTATATTCCTATTTTGATGGAGGCACTTATGGGGAATTTTATCATACTCATCAAGATTTTGGAAGTGTGCAGTTTTACGCATATGGAAGACGTTTGTTGCTCGATCCTGGAATTTCCTCATATACTCATGATGATTACTCGAATTATTTCAGGCAATCCTATTCCCACAATGTTATATTAGTTAATGGAAAACAACAATCTATGGCAAAACCATATGATTCTCAATGGACAGCAGGATATCTTGGTAGTGTCGCACGTGCAAACACCAAAGACTACGGTGATATGTGGGATCGCGAAGTGATCTTTTGTAATTTTCGGGATACCAAACCCTCAGACACTCTAGAAGGTACCTCAAATAGCTCAGATCTAAACCGCTATTGGGTTGTGTCTGATTTTTGGCATGGAAAAAATGATGATCTTACTTTATTATGGCATCTTCCCTATGCGAATATATCAAAATTAGATGAGAACTCCAAAGTGATTGCGGAATTTACAGGTAATAATAATTATAATATACGTACCGATTTTATTAGCTCGAATATTGGAGTGTATGTCTTCGGGCCTTGGAACTCCATGGACATCATTTACGATGGAAGTATTGAAGAATTTGGTCAGCCATATGGAACAAGAGCTGACCGTACAGAAACAGGATATTTTGAGAATGCTACCACCTTAAGGTATCAAGGGGTGACAGGAGATTCTGTTTCTTGGTTTACAGTCCATTATCCCGCAGAAGGTCTACCGGATATTAATGTGACTAGGATCCCCTTTATTTTTAGTGAAAATACGTATTCGGATGATTCTCGGGGAAACATCATTGGTAATGTGTTCACGGTAACTACATCTCAAGGGACAGATATACATATATCGTTGGCAAATCCCACAGAAAATGCACTACTGACTTTCCACTATAATGGCGTAGAGTATGGGTTTAAGGGGCAGCAAAGTGTGCTTCATTTTAACTCTTCAGATGATCTTAGCCAAATTCTTGCAGGAAACTTAGAATTTCTCTCAGCAGATGGTCTTCATTTAATTGAGAAAAGTGGGAGTTCTGTGTATATAGATGAAAATAACACACTAGAGGCACTCACTATTCAAATTGGTGCGGATTCATCGGTGTATGTGGGTACCTCATTAGTTCCATTTGGATTAATTCCCCGCTGGAATAATGGAATAAGTTTGGGACCTCAACTTTTGGAGGGAAATTTCTAATGAAAAAGCCGAAAGCGTTTTATCGATTATTCTACTTATGGATTTTATCCCCCAAATGGTTTTTCATGGATATTTGTAAAAGATTTAAAAGCAAACGGAATTCCGAGCAACTTTTATTGGTTACATTTTCTTTTCTGTTTCCCTTATTGGGGGGAACACTGATATTTACCTTTTTATCTAGGTTTGCAGCGGTTGACATAGCAAGTAAACTTGTCTCAAAATCATTAATGTGGTTAGCTATGGTGGGTCTCGCCTATCTTCTAAATTTCATCACTTTGATGCTTATACCGGGATTTTCTATAAAATATCAAATGCGGCAATTAGATTTTGGTGAAGTTAAAGTGTTTAGTAGAATTGGTGTTTTGAGGAACAATTTATACCAAATTCCAATCATTGTGATTTTTTTCATTGCTAATATCACATGTTTCCGTCAAACATGGAAGATTTACAACCTTGGAATATATCTGGCTACTTTAATGATACTTACTTTCATATGGGTCACAATTTTCCAAATCAGCTCTTTATCATCAATTCGGACACAACTCAAGGAAGATATCACCCGCAAACGTATTATCCCCTTTTATCAATTTGGGTTTAAAGCCATCTGGTCCACGGTGTTTTTCACGGTATTCTGTATTGCACTAGATTTCCTGTTGAAATGGTGGTTAGGAGCAATAGATATGTCGCTTTGGTCAAAATTAGCAATGTTACTACTTCATGGAAACTGAGGATTTTTTAGTGGACTAATCTATAGATCAGATTATGGAACAAAATATTGTCTATTGCGGTTTGGATTGCGTAAAATGTCCCATATATATTGCAACAAAAAATAATGATGAGGAGCTACGAAAGAAAACAGCTCAAGAATGGGGTATGGAAGTCGAAACATTGTATTGTAACATGTGCGACTCCAATGGTACACTTTTTTCTTGGTGTGCAAAATGTCCCATTCGTGCTTGTGCCCGAGAAAGAGGATTCAAGACATGTGCGGAATGTCCGGACTATCCGTGTGAAAAATTAGCAGAACCTCATGAAAAATATCCTGAGCAAAAACGAAACTTGGATGCGATTCGTGAGACATTATCATAGTTTTTTATAGTTAAAACACGAATTCACTAGATATGGCTGAATCATTCGAACCGAACTGTGATGAACCTAAGCGATCTAAAGGATATTTTCTATTTTTATTCATATTTCTGTGCTTGATGGAAATTTTTGACACTTATACCACTTTATTTCCCAATGTTATCGGCTCTGAGGTGCAGGACGATTTTCTAAGTGGGGTTTCAAATCCGTCCGCAGTGATGGCATTAGTAGTGGGATTAGCCAGTATTGGAATGCTATTTGTTATTATCAATCAGGTTCTTGCGGATATAATTGGACGTCGAATTTTCTTGTTTATAACCATGTTTGGTATGGGAATCGCATCCGTATGTATGTACTTTTCTCAAAATATTTATCAGTACGCGATTGCGTTGTTTTTTCTGTATATTTTCTTCAGCTCGGATATATGGACCATTTACATATCTGAAGAGTGTGCAAAAGAGAGAAGAGGAATCAATCTTAATTTAGTATTAGTCTTTGGAGTGATTGGAGTTGGATTGGTAACAGTATCAAGATGGCTATTTTTACCAGAATTCGGCCCCTCTAATTGGAGAGGAATGACTTATATTGCGTTTTTAGCAATACCCGTATCTTTTCTTGTATTTGGATTAAAAGAAACCAGGAAATTTGAAGAACTTAAGAAGGTGAAAACGCAAAAAATCACCCCCAAGGATACTTTTCAAAAAATAATCAAGCCCTTTGGAAAGAAATATCGCAGTGCCTTTATCCCACTGTTAGTCATGTCCTTCATTTCAGGGTTAAATTATACCTTTATCCAATTAGGTGAGATATTTGTCTCCGATAACCTTGCAGATAATGGGCAAGTCAATTGGGTGGTGACCTCGATGGGAGTTGCAGCCATTGCAGGATATTTAATCACAGGATTCATCTCTGATAGAAAAGGGAGAAAACCACTAATGCTTATTTATTCCATTCTACTTCCAGCATCCATTGCATTATGTGTTTTTGGCGTTTTCATTCCCTCTCTAGCCTTTCCTGCCTTACTTATTGGAGCAGGGTTAGCCTCTTTAACTTATTGGAGTTTGGGGGTTGTTAATCGGTTAGTTTCTATTGAAATTCTACCAACTGACGTTAGAGGTACGGGAACCGCAATTCGCTCCGTAATTACCGCTTTGGGAACAATTCTTGGTAATTTTATTAGCTATAAATTATTCCCGCTCATCGGAGAAGGGTATACTTTTTTCATATTCAGTGTTCTTCTGGTGATTAATATACCGTTGATTTTGATCTTCATCAAAGAAACGAAATCCAAAGAATTAGATTTATCTTAAAAATTTGAAATGTACTATCTAGATGACATGGAGATGTCATTTAGATGTATACATCATACCGTGAAATGCAGATTTCACGACTTTTTTATACAATCTTGAATAAGTTCAGCAGACTACCTTGCCATGTACAACAAACTGTAGAAATAGAATAACATAGAGTAGTTTGATTAGTTATGATTAGTTTTTTAGCACATTATACAAAGAATCTCGAACTAATTTTCGTTCATCTTTGGAGAGACATTGCCAAGATACGGCGTTACAGTAACTCTTCTTTTCCTTGAATAAATTCAAAATTAACAAGATAGCATTTTTCGCTACATCTTCAATGGGTGCATCGGCGATGGGTTTATTACATTTGAGATCATCTAATATACTGATATATTTCGCATCCATCCATTCTTGGATCTCACTCGGGTTTGTTGAGGTTAAGGATTCTTCATAATGTAGTATTATATCCTCATAATATTCCAATTCACTACATATATTTTCAATAGCCATTTGTATTCCCTACAGATCTTTTGATTATACATCGATTTCTTTGTATATAACTATTTAATCATGTAAAATTTTCAAGCTCTTAAAAAGACTATGTCTGGTAAGATATTCAGTATTTTTAATCTCGTGCTAAATATCCACGGGAAGCACGCATTCATTTATATTCTCACCGACAATATTATACTTAAATAATTATTTAGGTGATAATAATGGCAGTGTCATTTGGTTTTGCATTCTTGTTTACATATCTGGTGATATTAGCACTATTTGGTGGATTTTACGTTTTAGCCTACTTTAAAAAGAGTTATAATACTGTAGATATCGCTTTTGGAGCAGCTTTTCCCTTAGCAGCAATCCTGATGGGTATTTTCAGCGGAGTATTCTTCATTTTGAACAAAATAATCGTTATTTTACTCATCTTGTTGTGGGGAGCTCGGATGGCGATTACATTGACTCTGAGAAATTACGGAAAAGATGAGCAGACGGGAGAAGATCGTCGCTTTAAAGAATATCGGGATAAATTTGGAGACGCAGCTAAATGGAAAGGATTTGTCATCCTTTATTTTCCGCAATCGCTACTCGTGATGATGGTGGGATTCCCCGTATATGCAGTCATGAACACAGCAACAAGTTTTACAATTGCCTATATTGTTGGAATAATTATATGGGCTGCGGGATTCGCATTTGAACTCGTTGCAGATCTCCAAATGTGGAAATTTAAGCAAACAGATGAAAATAAAGGACTAATTATGAAGTCTGGGTTATGGAAATATAGTATGCACCCGAACTATTTCGGGGAAATACTGCAATGGTCTGGGTTCTTTTTAGTTGGACTTACCTCTCCTAATCCATGGTTACAAGTTCTTGGAATGATGGGACCCATTACGATTTGGGCAACATTGATGTTCGTATCTGGAATTCCTCTCCTAGATAATCGATATAAGGACATTGAAGATTATCAGGAATATCGTATAAACACCAACCGATTAGTTCCTTGGTTCAAAAAGTCCCCTCTTTCACGTAAGGATTAATTTCTTCTTTAAAATCTTAATAAAAAAAATAGAAAAAGAATTTTTATTCTATACGTGAGCCGCAAGATGTACAGAATTTGGAATTACCCAATAAGATTGCACCACAATAATCACAATTTCCTCGACGATCGGTCGTAGTTTGCACTCCCACTCGTCTACCTTCCCTTTTTTCTCCACATGCATTGCAATATATATCGGTAGCTTTCATCGGAGAATTGCATCGCGGGCATTTTAAGGATGCCGTAGATGGTTGCTGAACTACTACTGTTTGGGATTGTGTTTGTGCTTGGGGGGTATCACTAGCAGTGGTCTTGAATTCTTTTTGTTTCCTTCGATTAAACACGGCCATTATAATTAGTACGATAGCAACAATTCCGAAGAATAATAACCATGGTCTAGCTTCAATCCATGCTTTTACACTTGCTTGATCTCCAAGCGTAAATGTCACATCAAAGGTGATATCCATAGTTTCTTCAGGTGAGATAAACGGATTGAAATAGACAAAGAAATACCATCTGTCTGTTGTTGGAACAATAAATGTTCCATCTGCATTGTCAGTGTTATTCGCATACGCATTAGCTCCAAGAATTGCATCAATTTCATCGAAATCTATCAATTCGACATTCTCATACCATACGTCAACATCAACATTAACTGTTGGACCATCTTCATTATACCATACAATATAATAGTCCCCTGCGGTAGTTATAGTATATTCTCCTGTATCACTTATGACGCTTGTTTGGTGTTCATGTAATATTGCGGGGTCATAATTATTCCATTTTATGATATTTTCGGTATCTGCAATAAAGAACTCAATTGAGTCATCGGCTGTAAAGTTGTAGTGTATAATTGCACCAGGTTTGAGAAAAGCCCATTCATACTCAAATTCATTGGAATCTATTCCTTTTGTAGTAATTCTGTGCGCTGTATCTATACTAGTAACAGGAATATCGTCGAATTCGCCATTCCATATTATGAAATCTATATTACCAGGTGATGAATCGATATGATATTCAATAGGGGATCCTCCCTCTACGTTCTCGTATTCATACCAATACTCATTAAAATAAAGAGTTTCACTGGAACGATAGATGATAGTTCCACTACTACTAATTCCACCACCAAATGGGTAAGCAAACGCTACACCTAACAAAGGTAGAATGATAAGTGGAAGTACTATTAGTAAGATCAGCCCCCCACCGATATATACTGGAGAGTAGTACCAAGGTCTATGATAATAACCCCAAAATCGCGGATAATGCCACCATCTCCAATACCAAGGGCGATAATAATTTCCATAATACCCCCAGTAGGAGGACATAGGTCTGTAGTAGGTATGTCGATAGGGTCCGGTGGAGGGTCGTGAAACTGTTCGAGTTGCACCAGTCCTACCGAAAGGACGTCCACTGGATCGAACAGATCCTACACGAAAACTTCCAGCAGAACCCCGAAAACTACTACCACTGAATCCACCTGAGAATCCTCCTCCAGAGAACCCACCCCCTCGAAATCCTCCTCCCCCACCACCACGTGGCATCTTATTCCGTCATCTCCGTGTCTTGTTGTTTAAATATCCAATCCCGTGCAATAGCGGCGAGTATGAGCAAAATTGACAGAATCGTGAAAATTAAACCCGGAACATTCAAAGTAATTTGCAATCCAGTGGAGGATACTCCAAATGCAATTAGATATAATATCCACTGCAAGATCATTAAACCTATTGTTGTAAATGGCAAGATTGTACGGAAAACCTTATGAGTTTTCACAAATCGAGCATCGGAATAACTTACATATAATAATGAAAAAATTCCGACCGTTCCGATTATGAGTAATACATAGCTGAGTACCAGAACTAATGCCCAAATGCCTCCACTTTTTGAGATCAGAGCCTCTATTCCTAAACCACCTGCTCGGAATAACGAAAATAATCCCTCTCCCAAGGCAGATAACCCGTATAATTCTCCTACATCTGCAGTGAAATAGCCAGTGATTCCCGCTAAGGGTAGCATTATTCCCAAAATAAACGCGAGCAGAGAACAAATACTAGCAAACCAAAATTCTGCATTCTTGGGATTTTTTACTGCAATTACTCCAATTTCATCTGGACGCTCATCTGGAATATAACTCCAAACGTCCTGAATCGTGCAAACTCCCAGAAGTTTTTCATCCTCAACAACCGGAACAACCGCTACATGAAGATCGCGCATTCGAGTAAATGCATCCACAACGGTTGTATCTCGTGTTACTGGTGTTATGGTATAACAGTGATCTAAAACCGACTCTTTAGAAGCATTCTTATCCTCTGCTACAATATCTCGGATAATATCAAAATCAGCAATCACGCCCAGAACTTTTTCATCTTTATCTAGAACGACAAGATCAGGGACATTAAGTTGCTTCATCTTCTTTGCAGCTTCTTCCACGGTTGCGTTAGAATCAATGACCCCATATTCGTCATCTATCACGAGATCAGATACTAAATATTCATTTTTTACCATGATCAAAAACACCTTACGCAAAGCATAAGTTATTTTTAACTAGATGAATGGGCTATTAATGTATTTGCATAATTTTTTGATGTTTTTCTTGATTTTTGGAATCCGTACATGACGGAAAAAAAACAACATTACGAAAGGAAAATCTAAAAACACAAAAAGTTCTAAATTTAAATTGCTTTTTTAGTGGAAAGATGTATTTTAACATTGAATAGGATAAAACTAAATACAATTTTTAATGTTTTCTCTGAGAAATCCAATTTGTTCTCGTAAGAACTCTTTTACCTGCATATTTTCAAAATGATCCAGATTAGAATCACAATGGGGGCAACGGAAATCAATCTCCATTGCTTCTTCAAAAGGTGCAAGATAACGACATTCATCGTTCACACATCTATGGAATACATTATTTTCTTCATATTCCATTCGTAGAGATAATTTTTCCAGAACTTGTTCTCGCTTAGCTTTAATAAAATTACGCATATTATCAAAGTTGTCGCGCCAATAGTAAATCCACCAATTTTTTTTCTTCTCTTTTTCCTTACGGAAGTCAGAGAGTTTGTTTTCGGCGAGAATGTACAAGATTTTCCTCACAACATTCTTATTAATATCGCAGATCTCAGCAAGTTCTTCATCCGTGATTTCATCTTTAGTGATATTATACAGTTCCTCAGCAACCTTAACACAATTCTCTCCCCCGATTTCGGTAAGTATCTGTACTAGAGTGCAATCCAACTGTTTTCTAGGATGAAATGAGCTCAAATCTCCGGATTTTTCGGTTTCTTGATTCGTGCTGTCCTCATGCATTAGATCCTAGAATGATGCAAGGTTAAAAGAAATTACGAATTTTGCAATTCTCAGTTACAGAAATGAGGTGAAAGAATAAAAAGTGGAAATAATAGACACTAAACCCGAAATTGGATCACATTCTCAAAAGAATTTGTATCTACCTTTAGGATTCGTTCCAGAGATCCTTCGCGTACGGTAAGTTGTCGGAATAATTTGGAATTTTTCATTAATTCTCTCGGTGGCAATATTAGATTACTTACATGGTAGTTATTTACTACCTCAATAAGTGATACTTTGGAGGGTATTTCATCCAAAAAATCCGGTGTGATCTCACTTAATAATTCGTCTCTCACTTTTTCTGTATTTGGTAGGACTGCTTGACAGAATTTGATTTTTGATGACACCTTATCGGATTCCGATTTTGGAACACCTTTTTGTTTAGTTGTTGGTCTAGGAGGGTTCCCTTTGGTGTGTATGCTGAATTCTACTTTGGGTTTCTTTTGTTCAATCCCACAAGATTTGCATTTGAATGCTTTCGTGGATGGGTTCATTACCATATGAGAAGAACATTCAGAGCATAAATAGATTGTAAAATTCAATAATAAATAGCAAGTTGAATGCAATTTTTCAACTAACTCAATTAACATCTTTCTAGTCATTGAGATAGGGCTTTTAGAGTTGATATTGCATACATAATTTTGAACCTGTTTCGTATCTTTTTCTTTTTTCTCAGTAGCGGTCAAATCCAAGCCCAAATCTTTTAGTACTTCTGTAAAATCTGAACCACTAATTATTTTACCGTCTACCTTAAACTCGTCGGTAAAGGATTCTGGAAGAGTTTTTGCAACCAATAATGTTAAAACGTCTTCATATTCGAAGCCTGCCCCAATAACCAATTTGGTTTTTTGAAATTTAATTCGTATCATAGGTCCGTCAAAAACTCCTTTACTATATCTTATGAAACGTCTATGAATATGGGGGAGATTTTCAACGGGGTTTTCGTCAGTTGGATTATCAATTAAGTCTTTTAAAAAATGTATTTTTTGTCACCAATTCTCTGTTGTTCGTAATATCGAATTAATAATTCGATTAATAATTTATGATTGTCAAAAATACCCTTAAAGGTTAATCTTTAGGCAAAAGACAAGTATCAAAAAAGTTTTAAGGTAGTTAATAAAGGAAAAAGTATGATTTTAGTATTTGCATGGTTATTGATCATCTTTGGGGTACTTGCCGCTATAGCTTTAGTGATTTACACAGAATTTGGTCGGGATGTATCCATTCCTTTTTCCGTTATTATGATTTTAGTGGCATCTTTATGCATTGGATTCAGCATTCATATGTTTTTAATAAGTAATTCGCTCTAACATCCAGATTTCGCAAAATTAAAACTTGAAAGTTTAAATTATTCTTAACCGATATTTATGTACAGATTAGTTCTGTTATGAGATGATAAAACATGATTTTACAACTACAAGGTTTAGATATTTTATACTTTATCCTTTGGGTCATTCTCGCCACGATGTTATTAGGCTTATTTATTAGGCTTGCGACTCGATGGATTTCCTCGAAGACAAAAGCGAAAGATAAAATCGTAATGATTTTTCTTCTTGCGCTAGTTATGGTATTGTTAATTCCCCTTCTTGAAGGGTTATTAAGTTTAGTTTTAGGTTGGATTGATGGAGTAGTTGGATGGCCGGCATCCCAACTCAGCTTTTTAGGCTCTGGAGGTGGGTATCTTCTAGCATTAGTCGGAATAATTGTATTTCTGGTGTTCATGGTATTTGTGAAAATGTTCATAAATGAAACTTGGAGCAATTCAGTATGGATTGCATTACTTTCATTGTTCTTATTATACCTGTTATACACTCTAATTCCGGCACTTTATACTTCATTAAGCCAATATATGCCGTGGTAGAATTTCTAATTCAATTTACTTTTTTTATTTATTTCAGAAAATAGCGAGATCAAAAGGTTAATTTCTTTTAACGAGGAAAAAGAACGTCCTAGGATATTCTTTAAAGAACGGATAACCCTTTCTTTTGCTTCTGGAGTATATTCCAAGGAATCCATGGTTCCTTCTAATGTTGCATACAATTGTTCTCGATCCGATTGACTCGAGGTAATGATATCTCCCTTGTGAATATCCCTGATTTTTTTAAACAAGCTAAACAGAATGATTGCAACTGCATGAGATAAGTTAAGTGCAGGATACGCCTCATCTACTGGAATTTTAACAACAAAATCACAGAGATCTAATTCTTCATTGCGTAAACCAGTATCTTCTCTACCAAATACCAAAGCTATTTTCGCTTCTGAAGAATTTATCATTGAAAAATCAATCTCATCCACATAATAAAGGATTCTCTTGACATTATTAAATCGTGTTTTCTTCCCCGATGTTCCAATGACATAATTAAACTCATTAATTAATTCTATAAGTGAAGATTGGTAATCCTCTTTTTTGGGTTGGATAATTCGTGCATTTTGCAGAATTTCCAGTCCATGCATAGAAAATTTACGAGCTTCGGATCCTATTTCGCATTGTGGATTGAAAATAATTAAGTCTGAAAACCCAAAATTTTTCATTGAGCGACATATCATTCCAATGTTAATGGGACCTTGGGGTTCAATAAGAACTACCGAGAATTTTAGATGGTGATATTTTTCCTTAATTTCACTAGTGGAAGTAGTTTTTTTCTTGCGAAGTTCCTTTTTTTTCAAGATATTATAAATAAAAAGAAGTAATAGAATAAAATTTAGGATTTTTCTCGTAATATCAATCGAGGTGCAATACCCAAAGACATCATTTCTTGCAACAAGAGTTTGAATGCATAACTGCATGTTACGGGGGAAATCATCACTTTATCCCCACATACCGGACATAAGAATTTATCTTTATTACGGTCATGAATTGCTAGCAATCCACATTTTTCACATACAAAGATAGTAGTCTTATCCGATTCATCCAGTAAACGTTCTTTGAGTAAAATGGTAGAACCGTGTCCAATGAGGCAATCCCTTTCCATTTCTCCGAATCGAAGTCCACCTTCGCGTGCACGTCCTTCCGTAGGTTGGCGTGTTAGAATTTGTACTGGTCCTCGAGCGCGGGCATGAATTTTATCCGCAACTAAGTGATGCAACTTCTGATAATACACAACTCCCAAGTAGATACCAACATCATATTTACGTCCATTTACACCATTATATAGTGCATGTCGACCTGAGTAAGTAAATCCTGCTTCTACCAATTTTTCTTGGAGCATGGCAATATCTTCCCATTCAAATGCGGTCGCATCTTGGATTTTTCCAAAGGAGCATGCAATTTTTCCACTAATTCCTTCAAACATCTGCCCCAAAGTCATACGGGAAGGCATAGCGTGAGGATTAATTAACAAATCGGGTGAAACACCTTCATTCGTGAAAGGCATGTCTTCTTGAGCTGGAATTTTTCCGATAACCCCTTTCTGTCCGTGTCGGGATGCAAATTTATCCCCAATTTCCGGAATACGAAGATCACGGACTTTAATCTTTGCAAGTTTATTACCATCAATTGTTTCGGTAATGATGATTGTGTCTACAGTACCTTTTTCACTATGTCGAATTGGAATACTAGTTTCTCTTCGAGTGGGTTGGTCTACACCAAATTGATCATAGGATTTGATGAATCGCGGTGGTGAGGTTCTTCCAATAAGAACATTTCCTCCGGTTACCTCTTTTTCAGGTTCAATGATACCATCTTCCGACAAGAATCGGTAATCATCATCATTTGCGTAGCCTCGTACGGTTTTATCTGGTTTTTGGAACCGATCCACTTCTCCACCAGGGTATTTACGTTCCTCACCTTCATATGTTCGGAAGAATGTACTTCGGGCTAAACCTCGTTCGATTGATGCTTTATTGATGATAAGAGCATCTTCAATATTGAACCCTTGATAAGTCATTACTGCAATCACAAAATTCTGCCCTGCAGGGCGTTTTCCAAATCCAATAATATCCATAGGAGTGGTTTGGACGATAGGTACTTGCGGATAGTGAAGGATATGACCACGTGTATCTAATCGCAAATGGAAGTTTGCTGCGTATATACCAAGAGCTTGCTTTGCCATCCCTGCTTCATATGTGTTACGAGGACTCTGATTGTGCTCTGGGAATGGAATTAAAGACGCTGTTATACCCAAGATAGTAGTTGGAGATATTTCCATATGGGTATGCTCGGGAGAGAGTTGACTTAAATCTAATGCGATTAAAGCATTTTCTTCTTCTTCTGCGTCCAAATATTCAATAACTCCTTTCTTGATGAGATCAGACCAAATAAATTCATTTGAGTGAATTTTCGCGAAATCTTCTTTCGAAATTGTAAGTTCTCCATCTTTTACAACATAAAGTGGTCGGCGAGCTCGTCCCGCATCGCAATTAATCTGAATTTCTCGGGATGCATGATAATAAGCAATATTTACAGTATTGTTGATCTCAGCTCGTCGTCTTCTCATTCGAACATTTTCAACCAAACTTTCAATATCTTGATGCACACCTACTAACTTTCCATTAAGGAAGATTTTTACATCTTTACCGGTATATTCCTCAATCTCTTCAATAGGAATCACTCCTAAATCAATGAGAATCTGTTCCATATATTTCTCATTCCAACTCACCGAAATGATTGCTGTCAAGCTGAGGTTCTTCACTAATCCACAGTTCGGTCCTTCAGGAGTTTCTGCTGGACAAATTTTACCCCATTGAGTAGGATGAAGATCTCGTGCTTCGAAATGTGGTTGACTTCTGCTTAATGGAGAAATAATTCTTCGTAAATGGCTCAAAGTGGAAATATAATTTGTCCGATCCAATAATTGGGATACTCCCGCTTTTCCTCCAACCCAATTTCCGGTTGCTAACGCGTGACGAATTCTCTCTGAGATTACATCTGCACGAACCGCAGTTTTAATATTAGGTTTTCGACCTCGAGTATTGGTCCGTTCCAATTGGTATTTTATATCACGGCATAAACTAACAAAAGCTACCCGGAATAATTGTGTGAATAGATCACCTGCAAGTTTTAAGCGTTTATTTGTGTAATGGTCTTTATCATCGGCACGTCTTTTTCCTAACACAAGTTCTAGTACTTTTTGTGTCATTTGACCGAGATAATACGCTTTTTTAATACGATCCTCTTTCTCATTCCCAATGTGGGGGAGTAAGTATCGATCTAATACTTGCAATGCTCGTTTAATACGGAATTCTGTAGGTTGAGTGTATGCTACACGCTTACCTAAGTAATCAATCGCTTTTTTCTGACTTTCTTCTTTATCTCTCGATTGCAATGAAGATGCAATATCAACAACGGGAATAAGTTCTTTACGAATCGCGGGATCATCAGAAATGGCTTCAAAGATTTTTTTATCAGAATCTAATCCAAGAGCACGCATTAAAATCGCAATAGGAATCCTTCCAGGAACCGTTGGGATTTGTACTTTCACACTTCCATCTTTCCTTCGTTCAATAGTGACAGGTGCACGAAATCCTTGGGTTGTTGAGAATACTTTTGCAATATGTGTTGCGGAAGCACTTTTACTAGTTTCTTCCACCATAATACGGTTGGGAGCCAAGTCTTCTTGTGTCACGAGTACTCGTTCCGTTCCATTTATGATAAAGTAACCCCCTGGATCTAAGAAATCTTCTCCTTTTTTGATCAGTTCGATCTCAGAATTATTTGCTAAAGGGCAGCGAACGGATTTTAACATAATTGGTAGTTTTCCAATATACATCGGGATAGGTTCGTTGTCGATTTCTCGCTGAATTCGTTCATCGATTGTAACGGGAGTCATATCCAAATATATATTTGCAGAATAACTTAATTCCCGAATACGTGCTTCCATTGGGGTGATTTCCTTTTTCGCACCATCAGCTTCTCGAATGATCGGAGTTTCAACACTTATCTGTCCAAATCGAATTTTATACCCTGGGATTTCTGGAATAATCTGTCCTGAATCAGCTACAATTTCTTGCATCTGATTCTCAATGAAGTCATTAAAACTATCCAAATGTTGCCGTACTAATCCTTTTTCTTTAAAGAACGCTTTTAATATACTCCAAGTATCCGCTTTTTCAATCGTTACTGCCATTATCTCACCCTTTTTCCCTTCATTACAAATCTGTAGGATTCCACTTCTTTGACCATAGTTCCAGATTTTCGAATTATTCTAATGACATCTCCATATCGAGCTCCAATCATTTCCACAACTGGGTCATCTGAAAATATACGAGGTAGATTGAGGAGTTTTATACTATATTTCTTCAATAATTCCTCGGTTTCGGCTTTAGTTAGTATTTTATGCTTTGGAACAATCTCATGAAGAAGGATGTCCACTTTAGGTTTTTCTTTTACCAAATTTTCCACCAAAAAAAGAAACGGTTAATTGTACAAGTTAACTGAAACAAATTTCAGTAAAAATGCATGTAAAAAAAAATTTACGGTTCTCCAACAATGAGATCGATTCTTTTCTTGGAAAAGTACTATTCCACAAGTTTTTTGATCTCGAATACCCAGTATCCCGAATTCTTACCCAGTACTCTCATACCGTATTTTTCTTCATCTAAATCAGCATAAAGTGTATTATAAGCGCTCTCTGCACCAAGCTTTTTCTTAATAACCACTTGCAATACGCCACCAACAGTAAGAAATTCCGCTGCTTTACGAATATGTGACAAATAGGTTTTCTTCCCTAATCGAATAGGGGGATTAAAATAAATTGCGTCGTAGAGGTAATTATTCTCCTCAAGAATCTTCAAATAATCACCCGTGAAAATTGATGTGTTCTTAAGTTCGTATTTTTTCACATTTTTTGATGTCAATTCCGTAGCTCGAGAGTTGATATCGATGAAATGAGTTTTAAGAATTGGTTGTTCGACACTAAGGACGATACCTACTATGCCAATTCCACATCCCAGATCTAAAATTTTCCCACTTTGAGGTATGCTTGCTTTTTTCAAGAGGACTGAAGTTCCCGTATCAACTTTATTAGCACTGAACACTCCTGGTGCAGTGAGAAATTCAAAATTATGATTCCGTGAAATGGTTCGAATCAGTTTTGTTGCGTAATCTGAATTCGGATCAGGGGAAAAATAATGGTCTGGAGGTGTCATGAAATCCCCTACGTTTTCTTCCAATGAGGATATGTTTTTCTTGGCATAGCAACACGTTCTGTTTTCGCAACAAATCCTGACTTTAGTTTTGCCATTTTTATAGCAGAATGTAAAGTTTCACTAAATCCTATTAATTCCCCTTTTTGAGTCATTAGGGCTACTTTGTCTCCTTTAACAATATCCGAATGAAATCTTAATACTCCATTTGCCGCCAGATTAGCACCATGACAAACCGCATCGACTGCAGTGTCTCGAACAACGATGTGTTTCATATGTTCTACTGCCTTTTCCATTGGCTGGATAAGATTAAATAAGTAAGAATCATCCCCCTCTTCTGTAGAGATATAAAATGCATCATGGATATCTTGTAAGGTTACTAATGTATCCTCTTGGAATTGCCCTGCACGAGTACGTCGTAGTTCTGCCATATTTGCACCACATAAAGCAACTTCACCAAGGTCAAAACATAATTTTCGAATATACGTTCCCGCTTCACATCCAACTCGAAATAAGGTATACCGGGGTTGAGATTCGATAATATCGATATAATAAATTCGCCGTTTTCGTAATACTCTTGCAACAGCTGATTTGATGGGGGGGCGTTGCCAAATTTCTGTGGCGAATGAATTCATCAATCCTTTAACTTTTTCTGGTTCAATATCATCATGAAAATTAATCACACAAACATACTCTTTTCCCGCGCTGAGGAGAGCAGAAGTGATTTTCGTTGCTTCTCCAAGAGCTGTAGGAAGAACACCGGTAACGTTTGGATCTAGTGTTCCACCATGCCCGGTTTTTTCAAGATGCAAAATCTTTTTTACCCAAGTTACCACTTCATGAGATGTAGGACCAGCGGGTTTGTCTAAATTAATGATTCCAAAATTCATATAATGAGATAGGGGTCTTCGATCTTCAGGTCTACATCCATATTTAAAATCCGTTTCTTCTTCTGCTTTTATTATCCAATCTTTTATTTTATCAGCAGGTAAAATTCGACTATCCATCCTATCTTACACAAAAATAGACATGGAGTCAAAAAAATATTATGAAATCAGATGAGGATACCAATTGAAAAAAAGACATCTAAAGATACTCATAAAATGGAAAAATAATTCAAAATGGAAATGAAAATAAGAAATTAAGTTAAAATTAAGCGTTCCACTCATATCGGCATGTTTGACATACTAGTTTATGTCCGTACATAACTTTAGGGATATAACTCACAATTTTCGTTCTATCCTCGACTTCCCTTACCTTAACTCCATTACACTTGGGACATTGATTTCTCCTTAGCCCAATATCGATTTCCTCACCACCAGTAAATCCAGAACTGGTACTAGGTGAGGGAGGAGGGGTACTAGCTAAAGTGGGTGACATTACCGCTCGTGGTTCCATTAATTCACGTAATTTCTTATCTTTGTGTGCAATTTCAACTTTAAAATCTTCAATTTGGTGCTGAAGTGCCGCTAGTTGTTGAGTTCCAGCTGCAATTTGCTGCTGATATTGCTGGTTTTGAAATTTTATTGCATCAAAGTCTTCTTTGGATACTTGATTATCTCGAAAATGTTGTAATTGATTGGATAATTCTTGAATATTAAGATTTAATGCAGCAATTTGCCTATCTTTCGCTTCTACTTCATCTCGTGAAACCAGATTTTCTTGAATCATTTGCATTTCATGAATTTTTTGGGTTAATGTTCGGTTTTGGTTGAGTAAATCTTGATTTTGTTGTTGGAATTGCATCACTTTTTGCTGTTCTGCTTGAACTTGGCTTTGAACTTGAGAATCTATTCCCTGTTGCATAGTAGACATCTGTTGCTCAATAGTTCCCGCTAGACTTGCTAGTTCCGCATTTTCTTCTCTAAGTTTGTCATATTCGACCTCTAGAGCTTCCAATTTACCCTTATCTTCAATCATTTCAGCACGAATATCTATTAATTCCTGAGCAGTCACTTTTACGGCTTTATCGGTTTTCCCCTTATCGATGAGGTCATCGATTTCACTCCAAAAACTCATACTTGTTCACTTTTATATTGTAGTAGATCTATAAATTAGAAATGTGGTTTGATCTTAAATCCTTATCGATTTAAGTCGATAGTTTTTGAGAAAATTTCCAACAAGATCCAATTAAGAGAGAAATTGATGAATAGATTATAGGGGAACGAATATCATGACAAACCTTGTTAAATTTAAAATTTCGATCATAGGTGATTTCGCAACTGGAAAAACTAGCCTAATTCGTCGATATATTGATAATGCATTTGCTCGGGATTATCGTCCTACGTTAGGGTCTAATGTATTCATTAAAAAAATCGAAATAACACATAAGAATAAGCAATATCTAGTTTCAGTAAATCTATATGAGGTTGCGGGTCAAGATCGTTGGCAGACTGTCCGAAAAACCTACTATTCTGGAAGTCAAGGCTTAATTTTTGTTGGAGACCTCAGTAGAAAACGCACCTTTCATCAGATTAGGGATTTTTGGCATGTGGACTCCAAAGATTATATTCCTTCAGATCTCCCAAGGATTATTCTCGCAAACAAATGTGATCTGCAAGAAGATATTGAAGATTCAGAGATTCGAGAAATTTCCAATCACATACATGCTTTTACCCACATAAAAACATCTGCAAAAGAAAATATAGGGGTAAATAAAGCTTTTATAGAGTTAATAACCAAAATATTTAATTATACTGATGATAAATCCGAGGAAAGTAAAAGTTCTTGAGTTAATATTCTACTGATTCGATTTTTCCCGACTTTGCAGATTTATACATGGTTTCGACAATGGTTAATATTTTTAGCCCATATTTACCGGGAGTTAAAGGATTGACATTATTTTCTATGCAATCCATAAAATGTGCGATCTCCTGTGGGTATCCAAAAGTATATACTTCATCTGGTACAGGATAAGTCCAACCTGCTGTCGTGCTTGCTTTTTCTACAGCATATCCATATCCGGTTTCACTATATATATGTAGTGGGGTCATTCTGCAAGGATCGACTATAATTTGCCCGTTGGTCCCAAATAATTCAAATTTCATATTGTATCCACCGGGGGCTGTCCATGATTCTTCAATTACAACTTGTGCTCCATTTTCAAAATATAATATTCCTACTGCATTATCCTCTACTTCACATTTTCCAAATTGACCACGATCAGGTTGAAATGTAAAGGTTTGACAAAAAACTCTCTCCACTTTTGAATCTAGATACCATTGAAGTAAAGCTACATCATGAATTCCCAAATCTAGTAATGCTCCACCGCCAGAAGGTTTTGCCTTATAAAACCATTCACTATGCGGTCCAGAATGTTGCTCTTTTCCCCTACCCATATAAATTGAGCCAAGAGCTCCTTGTTCAATTACTTCATTTACCTTACTTAAGGAAGGTGCATACATGTTATTCTCACAATAATAGATGGTATTACCTGTTTTCTTAGCCGTGTTAAGTAAATTTTTTCCTTCTTTCGTATTTCGTGCAAGAGGTTTCTCTACTAAGATGTGTTTATTGGTTTCTAATGCTTCTATTCCAATAGACTCATGCAAGAAATTTGGAAGGCACAAAGAGACTGCGTCTAACTCCAATTTTAAAAGATCTTTATAATCCGGAATAGGTTTTCCTGCAATTTTGTACTTTTTCATTAACTCAGTTGCTTCGTCTTTCTTAATCGATGAAATTCCCACTATTTCTACATTTTGAAGCCGTTTGTAGGCATTTACATGATGTTCTGCAATGAAACCAGAACCAATAATACCAACTTTGATCTTATCCATAAAATAGTCTCGTCACGGGACGATTTAAGTATTTCAACTAGACTAATAACAATAAAAATAGGGATATAAAAACTAAAAATGAAGGAGAGGTGAACTAAAATCTTAAGAAGGTCGCATTTTTTCGTACTTTTCTTGAACTCGCTTCTTTATTTCCTCGTATTTCTTTTTAAACGTATCCAATTGACGTTCCATACGTTTTTTATGCATCTCACTATCCGTGATATCTTCTTTTAATCCATCCAACACAGTAGCTTTTTCACTTTTAATTAACACATTGCCAATAATTTTATAAACTACTGCATCATCTTCCATTTCTGACAATTCTTCTATCGCTTTATTTTTTTCCATGATGATTACATCAATCGCTCGGGATTGTTGAGATAATGCTTGAATATTCTCTTCTAAATTCTGAAGGGTCATAACATCGTCTTGTATTGCTTTGGGAATTTGTGGATTGGACATTTTCTTTTTAGGTTCCTATGATAACTGTGACAATACCCAAAACCATATGAATTTTTTTATTTTAAAGAATCAACTTTCTCGATTACTTTAAAGACAATATTCCCAAATTGTAGAATCGAGTTTATCGTCGCTCGAAAAGCAGTTATATCCTTTGCTTGAATTGTGAAAATTATGTTTTCCCCAGATTGTTTTAGAGCTACTTTGGTTCGGTTCCTGGGTATTCTACCGTGTTCGGGCATGAAAGATCTGTAAAATATGGTCGCATCTTCCTCAGTATCAAATTTTAAAGAAAGAGAGCAATTTATGACCCAATTCGTTTTTTCATCTTGCATGTAATTACATCCAAGTTATTGGAAGAAATAATGAGAATTATTCTTTACTTTTTTCAATAAGTTCTCGTTGCACACGAGTGGCAATCCGTTGAGATTCGAGACCTGGTTGAGTTGCTTGCTTGTAACTCCCACCTGTATATTTAGCTCCACATTTTTTACATTCCCAAATGCCTGTACTGATGCGTTTTGCTACTTTTGTTTCACACACTGGACATTTTTGGGGAGCTTTCATTGCTTCTTCGATCACTTTAGCGCGCTTACGGATTCGTGAACCATAACGAGTACCATAACGTCCCGTAATTCCAACTTTCTTTGTCTTTGCCATTACTTGTTCACTAGATGAATGAGATACATAGGCGTATATTTCATAATTAAAAAAATTTGTCAAACAAGGAGTTTGATCAATTTAGAATATAGAAAAAGAAAAATTAGATTTTTGGGATATATTGTCGTAGATTCAAAGTGGCTCGCAAATCATTTACTTTTTGGACTGCAAGTTTCGAATATTTGATTAATTCTTCTTCAGTCCATGAGGCTTCACCAGATTTTTGCATTGAGGTAATCTGTCCAGTTTCATTAATCGCAAATGAAATTTTACCATCTAAGACAAGTTCTTCATCCATATTTGGGTCTACAAAGATATAATCCTCGATTCTCCCAAAAGTAACCGAAAGTGGGATTTGATTAATTGGAATTGTCATATACCCACCATCCCAAACTGCATTTCCATCAACAATTTTTGCGGTTGGCAATTTTGCTGATAATAGAGCAGCCATTGCAGAAATTGCACCCGCATCGATCAAATTTCCTGAATAATTCATTACATACATATCGATAAATAGGATATAGACCAATTCACCGGCCTTGATACAGAGTTTTTTATATTGAATACAATCACCATGTCGAATTCCTCGATCTATTACACGAGTAACTTCGATTGCATCAATATCAGGTGGTCCACTCTCATACATAGGGGATGCAAAGGGAATAAATTCAGTCATGCAAGTTGCAACTCCTTCATCTGGAGAATCAGGAAAAGGAGTACCTATATCATATTTTATTCCTGTTATAACAAAGGATTCTCCTAGATACACTTCTGCAGACCCTTCTGCTTTAGGAATAAAATTGGTTTGAATTTTCACTTCACGATAGTCGAGAAATCCTCTTCCATCGGCACGTTTTCCTTTTTTCAATAGATCAATGACATATTTTCGTTGGATAGTTGAAACTACCATTGGAGCATCCATTATTTCGTCTCCTCCTTATTGTCTTCGGATTTTTCCGTTGGCTCCTCAGGTTCTGGTTTTGGTTCTGCAGGAGTTTCTTTTACAGGTTCTATTGGATCTTCTTTCTTCTCTTCCACTTTTGCAACTGGTTTTGGTTCGGCTTTCTTTGTTTCTTTTTCGATAATTTTATTTTCTGCTTCAGTTTCTTGTCGTATTCTGTCGAATTTTTCTTTAATTGCTGCGGTTTGTGCTGCATAAATTTCCCGTGCACCTTTTTTGATGTATTTCATAGAAATTTCCAGTTCTTCAGGATTCATTTCCCCATCAAATTGTAGGAGTGTGAATTCTTCATCTATCATTCTTACTGCCGCTGGAACATCTGCGCTTCCTGCCTTGTCTTCTAAATCTCCACAGTCAAGAATTATTTTTCCATCCGCTTTTCCGGCCGCTACTCCCGCTACCAAAGATTTCATGGGCAATCCTGCATCTGCCAAAGCTAATGAGGCTGCAGTCGTACTTGCACATCTTGTTCCTCCATCTGCTGATACAATCTGAATAAATACCTCGATTGCTGAATTGGGATATAATTCTAAAAACAATGTAGGGGCTAATGCATCCTCAATAATTTTTGAAATTTCCCTCTCCCTCCTATTTGGTGCTGGACTTTTCCGCTCATGAACAGAATACGTTGACATTCTGTAATGAACGCGCAGGATTCCTTTATCTGGTCTTGCAAGATGTCGGGGGTGGACTTCTCGCGGTCCATACACTCCCGCATAAATTTTGTTCTTACCATGTTCTACATATGCAGATCCATGGGCATTAGCGAGTACTCCAATTTTGCACTTAAACGGGCGTAATTCATCCAATGCTCGTCCATCTATTCGTTTACCATCTTTGTTAATAAGTGTCTTTGGGTAATCTTCTGGTATTAATATGGTCATTTTAATCCTCGTTCTTTTTTCTTTTCTTGAATGTAATACTGAATTCTATCTGTTAATCCAGTGGTGTGAGCTTCTCGCTCAATTTTTCGTATTGCGTCAATGCATAACCTTTCTAGTTCTGGGCTTGATCCATTTATCCAAACAAGTCCGTTTTTTGCTATAAATAAGCGGCAAGTCGTAAAATCCTTGAGCAATTTTATCATGCTCCCTTTTTTTCCGATTATCCGTGGAATTTTGGGAACATCGACATTAATTACAACTCCTTCATTAATTTTTCCCAAAGATTCGCCTACAGTCGTCAAAGTAGGATCCGATACACGATCAACTGCTACGATTTTTGCAATTAACATGTCTCCCAACCCAAATTTTTTCATGGTTTCAGCTTCCTCTTCTCGAGAAGATTTTCCTCCTCCTCTTCCACGTTGTGAACGCTTGTCATAGACATCCATTGCATCTCGAGGTTTGAGTACAGCAGTGTCTCTTGCATTGATATCTACACGCCATTTTACACTGGAAACATCCGTAATCTTCCCGATTACACTATCTCCTATTTCAGGGCGATATTTCCCTCGTAAAGGAACTACGTTGATAAATTTTCCACTTATGTTTTTTAGACCGATATATATCGATATAATCTTATTTCCCTGTCGAATTGCGCCTCTTCCTGGGACGAAATTTTTATCTTCTGTAAGAATTTCTCCGGGAACGACGATCTCTCGAACATCATTATTATTTTCTGTCATTGTCTTCAATCATGAACGTTTTAATATTTTTATCTGCACTCTTCCGTGAGTTATCTTATTAATCTTCTCTAAAAATTCAGCTTCCATACCCGCAGGCATCTCTGCAATACCTAACCAAGATCCATCATTTCCCCATTCATCTTGTTTTATTTTTCCATACCGTTCTACAACGCTATAAGATTTTGCTGCATGTGCTGCAGGGATTTTAATCGCTAACTCTACATTTTCCATTCGAATCGGAATAATCGCAGAAATTGCACTGATGACATCTTTAATCTGCTCTTCAGCAGACTTAATTATGTCTATGTTATATTTAGCTTCTGCAATGGCTTTTTCAATTCTCTGTGGTGGGTGTGGTTTTTTGGTCTGGGGGTTAATGCAATTTTTTGCGATGATAGCGATTATTTGACGCTTTTTCTTTTCGAAATTCTCATCTCTCTGCCTTTTTGTCCATTGCCATTCAGTTTCTCGATCATATAATAAAGTATAGGCAATTTCAAGTGCATCTGTGGTTCCAAATAAAGTTTCTAAATCCGTGTCTGAATGCACCTTACCACGCATTGCATCTTCGAAGATAATGAATCCCTCGAAGATGTTATTTACGTCAATTTCAGGAATGCTTTTTAATTTCTCCAAAGTAAATACGGAAGATTCATCCTCCAATTTCATCTCATGGATATGAGCCTCCATAATTTTTTTTGCTTTCCAAGCTTGTTCCGGTTCAACAATCATTTCAACAATGATATTATTTTTCCGTAAACGAGCAATTGTGTATTTTCCTAAATCGACTCTTTTTTCTCCACCTGATCTCAAAGACATTTTCTTTTACCTCATCATGTCTAAGATCCCCATTGAATAGAAAGAACAAAAATAAAGAAAGGTTAGACTGAGCAAGTTCTACTAAATTTCTTTTAGCAGTTTTTGTTTCTCTTCATTTGTTAATCTGACTAAATCTAAATTATCCTTTCGAATGTATGCAACTTCAACCATTTCTTCTGTTAATTCAGTTTCAGTTACTTGCTTAATTGTTTTTACTGCAAGTTTCAGCATATCCTCGAATTTCATGTTTTTCTTGTAATTCTCTTCTAAGAAAGGACGAGCGTTTTGTTGTCCTGAACCAATAGCACAACAGAAATACCCCCAATAAGCTCCTGAGGGGTCGGTCATGTAAATTTGAGGTTCTCCCTTGGGATCTATTCCTCCAATTAATAAGGATACGCCATATGGTCTGCGACCACCGATTTGTGTATATTGTTGTGCTTGATCACAAATCTCTCGAGTCACATCTACTACGGATATTTTTTCATCGTAATTCAAAATATTCACTTGTGCTTGGATTCGAGCTTGATCAATTAATGCACGTGCATCTGCAGTTAATCCCGCAATGGCTGCACCTATGTGACCGTCAATCTTAAATATTTTTTCCGAGCCTAATCGCTCTTGAAGAGGATTGCTGCCTCTCTTCTCTACAGCAAAAATCACCGAATCTCCATTGCGTAATGCAATTGCGGTCGTTCCTCTTCTGACTGCTTCAATGGCATACTCTACTTGAAAGAGCCGACCATCTGGGCTGAACATACTAACCGATTGGTCGTATCCGTTCCCTGTACGTGAAAACATGACTTTTTTTACCTTTTTTACTCCTTTGTATAATCCTAAGGTGCTCAGTATTAATTTCTAACGCTTTAATTTAATTCGTTCTTTTCAACAACGATCTGCGACACTTGTTACGTTAGAGGAATAATTTAAAGTAAAAAAACTTATTCCTTATTCCCCCATACTAACTTATTCAATTCAATAGAGGAAATAAGAAGGGAGTTTTCAGGATTTTTGTCCGCTTCCACAAAACCGATTGCATAATTATATTCTTTATCCATTGATCCAACAATACCAAGTTTTAGAGGAGGATTAAGTGCGGCATATTGGTAAATGTCAGTTTTCAAGATTGTATACCGAATTTCTTTAAAAAATAATTCACTTTTATTATGCAACCAGGTGTCCAAAATTTTTTGGCAATCCTCTTGAGTCAGCGTTAAATTCTCTGTACTGAACAGAATTTGCCCGAGATTTGAACATATTACTAAGTCATTAAATTCAAAATGCTTCTTTTTGAAGTCGTTGAAGTTTTCGCCTAGCATCTCGT
>SDNX01000020.1 GCA_004524545.1 Promethearchaeota archaeon | reverse complement strand
CTCTTGAAAATGACGGCACGCATAAAGAAGTGGATGTTGAGGAAGAATCTATTGAAGAAAGTCTCAATCCCGATGATGTATTGCTTTTTGTTAAGCAAGATTTACGCCGTATATGGATTTGGAAAGGTCCCAAAGCCCCCGTTAGAAAACGATTTATTTCATCTAGAGTTGCAGCAAGAATTCAAGAAGAAATTCGCCGAGAATCAGGACGACACCTCAAAATTGTGTCCGTGGATGCAGGGGATGAACCTATTGAATTTCTATCCACTTTTAATCTTGAAAGTATGGAAATTCACGAAAAAATAAACGATATGGTTTACATTAGGAATATAGAGCGTGATCGCCTTAAGGAAGAGGAAATTAAAAAAACAATTCAGAAATCAAAAAGCGAAGAAGAATACTGGAGCCCGATACTAAACCAATCAGAAGGAAATGTGCCTGTAATGTCTGGTCTCAGTCCATCCACTCCAACATCCAGGATAAGTGCACCTCAACCAACACCCTACACACCAAAAACTCAATCAGAACATACAGAAAAACAAGACCTCGCAATTATCGACGAAATACTTCAGACCGACCTTCCTAAGGGTTTGCAACGTATGAATATTATAATTGGGCATCGACTTTATTCTCCGAGTAAAATAATTAGTGAAGTGTTTGGAGAAATTTTGGAAACTGAGAATTGGGAAGTGGTTCCCAACCTTCCAAAAGACATAATTGATTTTTCTACAACTCAAATTCGTGTGTTTACGGACAAAAAGACCGGGGAAATAAGAGGAACTGTTATCTATAAAAAGATACCGGTCACTAATAAGACATCTAAAACAGAAACCGGTGATAAAACTAGTCCTAAACCAGAAAAAACTAAAAGAGAACTGCCTAAGATACCTTCTGCAGAGGAATAAAGTGCATCAAACATAATCAAAACCTTTTTACTTTTTGAAATTAATATGGAGATAGCGAGAGTCTAGTCAACATCTGTCGTGTGATAGAAATCATGTTCCCATTCCATAACACATGTATAAAGGCATAACAGTATGGTTTAGGAGGTATACAGCAAGCAACAATGCCTCTGTGCAGTTATGTAGGAATATAATAGTGAGTGGATTCAAACGGATCCAACCGTACTATAGAGGATATCACGCAACAGATGTGGACTACCCAGCGGGTTCGTGTCCCGTGTTTTAGTGTTTTTGGATCGACATTTTCTTAAAACCGACAGTATCAGACCAACACTTTGGGGAGATTTACCAAATTCCAATTAATGCCGAGATTGTGAAAGTGTCGGCAAATCTCATTAAAGTTCTGAATAGATATAAATTTGAAGATTATATGCTGAATTCCACAGATGAACTACACAAAGATTTTTTTGAAAGATTCTGGAGTTATTCCTGCTTCAATACAATCTAAGGTTGTGTATAGAAGATCAAGTCAACTTTTTGATAATATTATTGACATTACTCCAAATGGATTAGCGGTAAAGGACATATTGCGCAAATTAGGTGCATTATTTCGAAAAAAACAAATAGAATCTGCATTAAATTCTCCAACTCCAAATAGCTTTGTCTTAAGTGAAAAAATTACTGATATTATTCCATCCATTAAAAACAAGCATGCAATATTAGACATACTTTCTTACGGATTTTTAGAAGAAACTCCTAAAAGCTCCAAGAAGGTTGGATCTACAAAGGTATATGCATATTTTTTAAATAGAATGTTGTGCCCTTATTTCGGAATTTCGATAAATCATTTTAAAAATCCACTCCCCATCACCGATGACTTAAGATTTTTGAACTGTTTTTCAAATGTGGATTGCACAATTCAAGATTTATCTAAATTCATAAAATTTCAAGGAATTGACGAAATGGACCATAAGGACATTATGCAATACTTTGAGGAGTAGTATTAATGTTCCCACTTTATTTTGATGACCTTCCTATTGATTATTTCGAAAAAAAAACTATTTTATTCATTTCATGTATAAGTTTTGAGGAGAGATGTACAGTTCCCCAAAATTCCCAAAAACTCATTATTAATGAGATTTATTACTAATGAAATAAAATTTTGCCCGATTTTATTAATCTGATAAACTCATTTCATGAGAATTACTTTCAGTAATTTCATATTTCTGAAAGTTAAGCCTAAAACAGAGATAAGATTATTTCGGGTTGATTACTAATCGATTTAGTTAGTAACGAAAAATCTGAGAATTTTGGGTTATATTATGGGTTCTTTTGGATCATCTTTGATATACCCAGAAAAATATGCAAATCGACAAAGAATCCTGCATTCATTGTATGGCATATGTGAATTT
The DNA here is from genome assembly GCA_004524545.1 of Promethearchaeota archaeon. GTDB lineage: Archaea > Asgardarchaeota > Lokiarchaeia > Sigyniarchaeales > Promethearchaeaceae > AMARA-1. The sequence continues at coordinate 29,111 of SDNX01000020.1, read as the reverse complement.
TGTCTTGAAAGTACCCGAATAGTTACGATCAAGATGGAACCCCTCATATTCAAATTTATCTCCAGTGCAGTAAAGGTACGCCGGCAAATCAAATACTGTATAAGACAGCCAAAAAGAACGTAAAACTCTTTATTCACATTCCAAAAAACAAAAAACCTAAATTGAAGAAGTTATTATTTTTACATATTTAAATGACTAAGAAAGATAATGATTCTGACAATTATATCGAGATTAAGGAGAGTATTCTTAAGCGATGGAAGCGATACAGTAAAATGGTTAAGATCGTCCCCTATATGAGGAGATCCTTCGTAATGAATGGTTTTGATGGTGTCTTAACGGCATTGGGGTTGGTAATTGGAACCTTTTTTCTATTTATTGGTGGTGTCACGATTAATCGGAATTCACTGATAATACCCGGACTTGCAACAACTATTGCAATTGGTTTATCCGGAGGGATCGGTGCGTATTTAGCAGAAACAGCTGAGCGCCGAAAACTCTCACTAGATGTCAAACGTGATATGCTACAAGAGTTACCTTCCGAATATCCTGTAATTCTGAAGGAAGAGGACTATTATAAACCGATTGAATTAGATGAGATTAGTTCTGAGTTGAACCAAGTCGAAGAATTTGACATGATGGAACCGGAACCATCTCCAATTAAAAAATATCAATCAACAGAAATATCTTCGAAGGAAAAAGTAGAAAAATCCGTCAAAGAAAAAGCTGAATCATTTGCTTCCATAGTACTGGCTTTAGTGGACGGAATATCTCCTGCTTTTGGTTCCTTAATAGGGTTGTTCATATTCTTCTTTTTTGATCCTAATTTAGTTACTTTTATTGTATCGTTTCTTTTGGAATCTATTTTTCTATTCGGTTTAGGTGCATATTTAGCTAAAATTTCAAATAAAAACGTTTATAAATATGGTTTATTGATGGTCATGGCAGGTATTCTCACAGCTTTAATATCTTTTTTTATAGGAGGAAGTTAATCAATGTCGAGAAAGGAAAAAAAGTTTAGGAAATTATACGAAAGATGGGTGTTATATTCGAAGATTACTGATTTAGGCGAGATCGCAAGAAGATACTTCGTAAATAACTTTTTCGACGGTGTTCTCACAGTTCTGGGTATTATTATTGGATATTTTGTGTTGTTCATTAATGGAACCGTATATGATAGCAGAAGTATCCTCGTTCCATCTATTTCTGTAGCGGTCGCTATTGGTATTTCTGGTATAACAGGAGGATACTTAGCAGAAAAAGCGGAGAGAGATGCAGAATTTATCCAAATACGTAGATCGATGTGTATGCAGACTGAAATTAAAAGAAATCACTCCGTACAAATGGAAAGTTATTATCCTAAGGTGGAACTAAAAGAATCGAATATTGAATTTGAAGCAGATTTCAACGTGGAACAATTATCAGTTGGGAATAAAAAGGAAACAGATTCAAATATCGAACCAGATCGGACAATCACAGAAGACGCATTAAAGTTTGCAACAAATATTGCTTCACTGATAAATGGTGTTGCACCAGCATTAGGTGGATTGGTAGGAATCATACCCTTTTTATTTATTGAAGTACCCTCTATTGAGACCTATATAGCTTTCTTTATTTTAAACACGGTTGTTTTGTTTCTGTTAGGTGCATATTTATCACATATTTCCGAGGATTCTGTCTGGAAATATGGACCCATTATGGTGTTAACTGGTGTGCTCACTGCAGCGCTTAGTATTCTATTGGGCGTCTGAAATGAATATAAAAGAAAACTTATGCCAAATAAAATAATAATTATTGTTACACATGATCCAAGAGTACAAGCAATCGCTGATAGAGTAGTCTACATCTATTGTGTGATAGAAATCATGTTCCCATTCCATGACACATGTATAAAGGCATAACAGTATGGTTTAGGGGGTATACAGCAAGCAACAATGCCTCTGTGCAGTTATGTAGGAATATAATAGTGAGTGGATTCAAACGGATCCAACCGTACTATAGAGGATATCACGCAACAGATGTGGACTAAGGGTTACAACTCCACAATGTCAAAAAAATCATCAATTTTTTCCGGAATACAAAAAACTCTCTCTAGATGGCGATCCTACCTCCGAATCACAGAGATGGGTGAAATTATCCGCCGATATTTCGTCATGAACGCTTTCGATGGAGTTCTTACAAGTCTCGGTCTCATCATTAGTAATTTCGCGTTTTTATTAGGGGGGGGAAATAGTACCCGCTAATTCAGTACTTATTACGGGTTATGCTACAACCATTGCAATCGGTATTTCAGGGCTTGCGGGTGCATTCCTAGCAGAAACTGCAGAATTAAGGAGATCTAATTTAGAAATTAAAGAAGCCATGGCTGTATTCATACAAGATAAATCCCGATTTGGTAATAACACAAATAAAGTTGAGCTAAAAGAAACAGATTATTATCCGGAAGTTGATCTCAAAGGAAAGAAATTAAACACAATTAATGGAGAAGAGATTGAACATATTGAAATCGATCCCGTTCCAACATGTTTCTGTTGACCCTGTAAATCTTGCAACACCTAATCCTACGTTAAAACCAAGAAAGGAAAAAACCTTAGCTGAAAAAGCTGAACGGTATGCCTCATGGATTGCTTCATTAATTAATGGGGTTTCTCCAGCAGTTGGTGGTTTGCTGTTGTCATTCCGTTTTTCTTTGAGAATCCAGCTATTTCTGCAGATGATTTATGGATATATGTAAGCTCATTCATTCTAATTGCTCTACTCCTCTTTTTCTTAGGTGCTTATCTAGCAAAAATTTCGAAGGATTCCATTTGGAAGTATGGAATTAAAATGACATTGGTGGGTGTGTTAACTGCCGGTCTTGCATATTTACTTAGTTTTGCTAATCCGAACTAAGTGTTTTTAAGTCAGTTTATTTAACCTATTCCTATAATGTTTTCACAACACGACATCAAAATCCTACGAAAAATGGCAGAACATGTTTTGCACATTGACAACACTATTAGAGATATGACAAAATTCGTTCATTCATGGTTAGATAATGATAGAGAAACAATGGAAAAAACCATGAAACGAGTGAAACAATCAGAGTCAGACGCTAACAAAGATAAACTTGCACTTATGGAAATGATTTCTCAAGCCCAAGCTTCATTACGTAGATCTGATTTTATCCGGTTGACATTACGAACTGATATGATTGCAGATATTGTGGAAGGAGTAGTATCACGGATTAGCCGAATAAATAAAGATTTTATTCCAGATAAAGAATTGGCAGCATTTCTCAAACCTCTAGCCGATTCAATTTTGATGATGGGAGGACACTTTAAATCCGCTATAAAATCATTGTTGGAAGGGACCATTAAACAAACTTCCAAATATTTGGACAAAATCGACTCTACGGAAGAAGAAATTGATACGGCTTATCGAAATTGCGAAGCATATTTATTTAACTCAGATCTTGACATTAAATTAGTTATGCAAATTCGTTCTGCAATGTATCAGATAGAAGAAGCAGGTGATAGAGCGCACTATGCCTCCGATCACATCCGAATATTGTTAGCAACACTTTAAAAAGTACAATTTAAAATATTTACTGACCATAAGAAGGCGCTAAATTGAGTACAGAAAAAGCAAGGAAAAACAGTAATAACCTAAATGACCTAGAACCAGAAAACAAGACCAAAACTATAAGATGGATAGCATTTTTCTTTCTAATTACAATATATTCTGCAGGTTATTTTGTTTTGATGAACCTGGAACAAATTCCTGAATTGGATGGATTAGAAGGATGGTTGAAGATAGTGATCTATGTTTTTATCATGGTAATTTTCTTCGGACCATTTATTCCAATAAAGCGACGAGGCGGAAAACGAGTTAGTATAGTGAACTCCCTTGTTCGACTGATGGAAGGTCCAAAAAGACGTCAGTACAACGCAAAACCTCAGTCCAATCTTAACGTCAAATATCGGCCACCATTAATCTCATCTTGTAAAAAATGTGGATTTCTTCTCACAAGACAAATGGAAAAATGCCCAAATTGTAAGCACACTAACCAGTACTATGTTGCAAAAGACTAAATGATTAGTAAAAAATTGGAATAACCGTAATTTCATTCATTATTTTGTTTTTTTTTAAGACGTATTCAAAAAATATTACCCTTCCCGAATACAATATCGTTAAAAGAAGTGTAGGTGATCGAAAGATTGAAAGGAGATCAACAACCAGTTTTCATAACAAGCAATAAAATACATTGTTTTGGATTAGTTACTTAAATCAAGCCTTAAATGAAGATGTACATGATGAAAACAAAAAGAAAGTTTGTTTTGAGCTTAATAGTACTACAAGTTTTCTTTGTAGTCTTAGTAGTACTAGTAGTGAATTCATTAGTGGGAACAGGTATTGCCCAAGAAACAATAGATTACAGTACTGTTACACCATTCGTTTTAGCTATATCCGCTGCTGTATCAATTGTAGGTTCGACTTTAGCAGCTGCAATTGTTATTAAAAGTGTTGGTACTGCGGCAATATCTGCATTGACAGAGAATGAGGGAGTATTTTTTAAAGCTTTCCTAGTAATTGCATTAGGAGAAGCCTTGGCTATCTATGGTGTAATTGTTGCTATTCTCCTCTGGCTGAAAATCCCCTAAGCATAAAGAAAATTAAATGGCCGTCCTGCTCATGAGTGTAGTGGTTGATTCCTATTCATATACTTTAATAAAAATAGCGTCACTGAAGAGTTTAATAATCCCTCAAGGAGAATTTCTTAAATTACAGCGAGTAAGTGATCTAAAGAAGTTGGTTAGTGGTCTTGAGCCTTATTATCCAGGTTTAAGCACAGCTTTTCAAGATGACGAACCGAATATTATTGAGGTTGAGAAGGAACTTTATATGGTATTTTACTCGATTTATGAGAAAATTCTTGGTGCATCCCCATTACAACTCCAAAATTTTTTGCGTTCTCTATTATATCGCTATGAAATTTGGAATCTTAAGACATTATTGGCAGGAACGTTAGCGAATATGGATCGAAGTACGATTGAAAAAGAAATTGTGATGAAACCAGAGAAATTACTTCAACGTCAAAATTTCATGAAAAACCTCCTAAAACAGAATGATATTGATCACATTTTACGATTACTAAAGAAATCAAGATATGCACAAATTGTACAACGTGGATACTACTATTTCACGCAAACTAAAGAAATCTTTCTTTTAGAAGCGTTATTGGATAAAAATTTTGTCGAAACCCTCCATGAAACCCTAAGTGATTATAAAGGTAAAGAAAAGAGGATTTTCAGTAATGCAGTTGATATAATTATTCAAAAATATAATTTGATGCTGATCTACCGTAGTTTGAGAAATAATATTCCTAAAGAACTTTTACGTCAGCTAACCATGCCTTATGGTAGCATTTTCACACCAGAAATTATTCTCCAATTTTCTGCTGCTGAAAATGTGTCCGATTTTATCAAACAACTGAAGGTATTTATCCAAAATCATGATTCGTTTAAAAAAATTGACGTATTGAAAAAAGGATCTGACTCTGATCTCATTACTCATTTTCTTTCCATTTTGAATAAAAGTATTTCTCATAAACTCACCGAGTCAAATATTGCAGATATTGACTCATCAACCATAAAGCGGGTATTATCATTTATTTTTAATAAAGAAAATGAAATTTACCGCGTGTTAGGATTATTTGTTAAAGCTAAGTATAATTTGAAGGATTAGAGCATGCCAAAAGCGAAAAGAGGCCCAAAAAAGAGTTACGAGGATATTTACACAAAACAAGTATCCGATTTCATGGAAACCCATGGTCATATAATTGAAGAAGAGGGAGATATCTTCCAAATGGCTAAAAATTTCGAGGAACGTTATGATTTCGTAATATCTACTGCAAAACAACAGATGGATGACGAAATTGCAGAGATAAAAATAAGAAATGATAAGTTTTCTGAGCAATTGATCAATGAGCATCAAAATCGTTTACTTGAAGACTTTCAGAATTTAAAATTGGATATAGAATTGACATTAGAGGAACACGAAGTCAAAGTAGATATTCAAATGAAAGTTTTAGAAGATTTATATAAAAAAAATAAGAAGAAACTACTCGATGAAGGAATTAAAGAGTTAGGATTGGGGTTTTAATGAAAATTGTAATGTTTGGAGATGAAGATTCTGTTAATTTGTTCCACCTTGTCGGAATTGAAGGAATTATTCAAGAACAAGACGATGGAAATTTTGAAGACAAATTTGAGGGCATTACCAGTGATCCCGATGTAGGAATCATCATCATCTCAGAGCGTTTGCTAATCAAATATAGAGAAATAATTTTTCCGTTTAAGATGCAAAGACGACTACCCATCATAGTAGAGATCCCCAGCATCATCCCAGAATTTAAAGAAGATTTTATTCAAGAAATTGCACGTAAATACATAGGAATCGATATTTAGGAGACCAAAAGATGCCAAAGAAAGAGTTCATGGAACAATTCCAAGCAATTGGATTCAGCATGGCGAAAAAAGCGAAAGCTGAAGTACAGGAGATAAACAAGATCAAACAAAAGAAAATCAGTGAGATAAATATCGAATTTGCTCGAAGATTGATGCGTGATCTACGAGAAAAAACAGAAAGGTTCCTAAGGAATTACGAAACCCAATTAAATCAACAAATTTCTGATAATGTTAAAGATCTTAATCTTAAGGTACTTTCGAAAAAAAATGAGATGTTTGAAGATTATATCCAATCTCTCAAGGAGGAAATACTGTCACACGTAAATCAAAATTATGATTCCTATATTCAAAAAATGGTAAAGGAAATTAAAGAGAACTTGAAAATTTTCAACTCTACGGTTTACATTCAGCTGAATTCGAAAGATAAGGATGTTTTTAATAAAATTCAAACAGAAATTGGAAGCAAGAAAATCCTGTTAGAATCAAAATCTCTTGAAACTATTGGAGGATATAGATTGTCTAATCGAGCAAACATGATAGTAGTTAGTGACACAATTGAAGACACCATTCAAAAACAGCTGAATCCACTAAGAATGATGTTTTCAAAAAATTTTCCTGAATACAGTGATCGTCATAAAAGTGCTACAGAATTGATGAAAGAGAGAAATATTACTATCAGTTCTTCACTTCCTGAAGAATTGGAAGTATACATGTTGGAGCATAATATTGAACTTCCGGAGCCATAGAAATGAGTAAATCAGATCACGGCAAAGTGGTAAGTATTGATGGCCCTGTGATCGGGATCACAGGTCTAAAATATCAAAAAATCGGAGACCTTGTCAAAATCGGATTCAGCAAATTGACTGGTGAGATAATCAAGATAGTGGATAAAAAATCTATTGCTACCTGCTATGAATATACAGAGGGTTTAAGAATTGGTGAACCTGTGGTAAATACTAAAGAACCGCTCTCTATGGAATTAGGACCAGGTCTGTTAAATAATATTTATGATGGAATTCAGAGACCTTTACCTATATTGCGGGAGAAATACGGGGATTTCATTGATATTGGACAGGAATCAGTTGCGTTAGATAGAAAAAAACAGTGGTTATTTGAACCTCTTATTAAGGTGGGGACAAAAATATCGACAGGTGATATTATTGGAGTCGTTCAAGAAACAAATACCATCGAACATCGAATAATGGTTCCGATTGGAATTCATGGAACACTCACCAACGTTGCACGAACCTCAAGATACACAGTACAAGATGAAATATATACCATTAAAAATGGAACTAAAGTACAAAAATTCGGATTATCTCAGAAATGGCCGATTCGAACCACGCGACCGTATCATCAAAGAATTTTTCCCACCAAACCTTTGATTACGGGGATGAGAGTAATTGACCTGTTATTCCCAGTTGCTAAAGGCGGAGTAGTTGCATGTCCTGGAGGATTTGGGACAGGCAAATGTGTGTTAGCAGATACTCCTGTTCTATTAGGAAATGGGCACATTAAAAAAATTAAAGAGATTTATGATGAATACAAAACTTCAAAACAACTTGACGAAGATTTAGAAGAAGATTTAATTAAATTAAATGATGATTTCGAAGTTTTTGCATTTAATCAAACGTCAATTAGCAAGAAAAGAGCTACGCACATTTATCGGGGAAAATGTAATTCACTAGTAAAAATAAAAACTCGAACTGGTAGAACAGTAGAGTTGACACCCATACACATCCTCCACATTTTTAATGGGAGGAATATTGTCCAGAAACCAGCTAAGGATTTGAGATTCGGAGATTATATTGTAGTCCCTCGAAAAATAAATATCGAAGGAGAGGAATCTTATTTTGATTTCAACAATATGGAGAAATCTCTTCGTATTGCAGATGAGGAGGCAATTAATGAAATAAAAAAGAAAATAGATATTCTCTTGGAATCTTATCAACTTAAGGAAATCTCGAAGATTCTTGACACACCTTATGATGTGTTGTACGGATACTGGAAAGGGAACAATGCCCCCACTCTAAATTTTCTACATAAATTAGAAAAGTTCACGGGAACAACTAAAATCAAAGTTAAATCACTAAAATCTGAGCGACAGTCTAATCTCTTTAAAATACCTGAAAAACTAACTGAAGAGATGGCTGAATGGTTAGGATTGTTTGTAGCGGATGGACACATAAAGGGAAAATACGGGGGAGTCTATTTATACAATACATCAGATCAGATTTTGAAAAGATTTCAACTCCTTACTAAAAGTATTTTTGACTTAGAGGCTAAATTTGGTCAAGATTCTGAAGATCGCACTCCATACATGTATATAAGGAATGATGTATTCAAAAAATTTCTTTATATGTTAGGAATTCCAAGAGAACAGAAAACATATGAAATCGGGATTCCAAAATGTGTATTGCAATCTCCAGATTCGGTTTTAATTCATTTTCTTAATGGATATTTTGCTGGAGATGGTTGGTTTTCGAAGTATACAGTTGGATTTAGTACAGCTAGTAAGAATTTACATACCGGATTGAGTTATTCATTGTCACGATTAGGTATTTTATATCGAGTGTCAGAAAAGAATAATTCATATGCAATTGATCTTGAAGGAAAACGTTCAATTAAATTCGCATCAATATTAAAAAATTCAAACATATTCGTATATGATAAGATGTTACCTCTATATGAGTACTTTGAGAGCAATATAGATCACTTTGACGGTTTAGACATAGTTCCAGTAGATAATGAAATTTTAAGGATTTTCAAATTACAAGGTAAGGATTCTCAAAACCATGAGATCTTTCGTAAATATGGAAATATTCGACTAGATAACTACTACAAGAGAGGGCAGATTCCATCTTTAACAATATTACGCAAAATTGATGCATTAATTAATGAGTACGCACCTGCTATTAATGTTAATGAAATAAATACTTTTAAGAACATCTTAAAAATCTGTGAATATGTGTATTTTGATAAAGTCACTAGTATTGAAATTGTTAAGAAAGAAACAGATGTTTATGACTTAACTGTTGAAGATTATCATAATTTCATTGGTGGAACACAACCTATTTTATTACATAATACGGTTATCCAGCACAATTTAGCGAAGTGGGCTGATGCGGATATTATTGTATATGTAGGTTGTGGAGAACGCGGTAATGAAATGGCAGATGTTTTAGAGCAGTTTCCCAGCCTTATCGACCCACATACCAACCTTCCTGTTATGGAAAGGACCGTACTTATCGGAAACACCTCAAATATGCCTGTGTCTGCTCGTGAAGCTAGTATTTTCTCTGGTTTAACGATGGCTGAATATTATCGAGATATGGGATATGATGTTGCTTTGCTAGCCGATTCCACGACCCGATGGGCTGAAGCATTACGAGAGATATCAGGTCGATTGGAAGAAATGCCTGCAGAAGGAGGCTATCCAGCATATTTATCTACAAGACTAGCAAGTTTTTATGAAAGAGCAGGTTTAGTGACGCCCTTAGGTACACCAAGTAGAATTGGTTCTATCACATTAGTTGGCGCGGTTTCACCCCCCTCGGGGGATTTCAGTGAACCTGTTACAAAAACTACAAAGAGATTTGTGAAAGCATTTTGGGCACTAGACGCAAAATTAGCATATTCACGACATTATCCCTCAATTTCATGGACCGATTCCTATAGTTTATATTCCGATCATTTAGAAGAATGGTGGAATAAATTAGGAAGAGGATGGGCAAGAGGTCGAACTGAAATTTCCGTAATTTTAGCGCTTAGTGATCAATTACAAAATATTGTTCAGTTGGTGGGAAAAGAAAATCTCCCTGTAGACCAACAGTTGACCTTGTTTGTCGCAGATCTCATCAAAAGGGTGTATTTAATTCAAAACGCATTTGATCCAGTTGATCGATACAGTTCACCAGAAAAATCTCTAAGATTAATTAATCTTATTTTAGATTTTTATTCCCGTAGTAAAGATATTGTAAATCGAAGTATTCCTCTATTTGAAGTGGAAAATTTATCAATTGTTACTAAAATATCTCGAGCTCGATTAACAATCAAAAATGAAGATATTAACCAATTTGACGTACTAAATATGGAATTAGAAGCCCAAACTACCGCTCTCATTGACCGGTATGAATCAGTATAGGAGGAGGTAGTAGAAATGAAAATCACATATTCAAATGTTCAAAAAATCGAGGGTCCGCTGGTATTCATTAATCATCAGCATGATGTTATGAATGGAGAAATTGTCCAATTGTTGGATCCAGAAGGGAATATTCGTAATGGACGTGTACTTGAAGTAGCTGAAGATGTTACATGTATAGAGGTGTTTCAAGGTACTACAGGATTGGGCACGGATAAGACCCAAGTTTCATTTTTTGATGAATTATTTAAGATAGGTATTTCACGAGATATGATGGGAAGAACATTTGATGGACAAGGAAGACCGAAAAAATCAACATCTGAAGAAACTTATCCTGAACTATTACCTGAGGTTGTGCGTCCTATAAGTGGATCCCCTATCAACCCTTATTCTCGTTCTTATCCTACTGATGTAATTGGAACGGGTATCTCTGTAATCGATGGACTAATGACCCTTGTTCGAGGTCAAAAATTACCAATTTTTAGTGGACAGGGACTTTCACATAATAAATTAGCAGCACAGATTGTAAAGCAAGCAAAAGTGAGAGAAGAAAACTTCGTAATTGTCTTCGTCGGAATTGGAATATTGCAAGACGATGCAATGTATTTCGAACAAAAATTCAAAGAATCGGGTAATTGGCAAAATGTGATTTCATTCCTCAATATTGCAAGTGATCCCGTAATAGAACGTATTCTCATTCCTCGTATTGCTTTAACGGTTGCGGAATATTTTGCATTCGATTTAGATATGCATGTATTGGTAATAATGACAGATATTACTAATTACTGCGAAGCTTTAAGAGAGTTATCCAGTGCAAAAGGGGAAATCCCAAGTAGAAAAGGATTCCCGGGTTATATGTATAGCGATCTTGCATCGTTATATGAGAGAGCAGGTCGAATTAAGGGAAAAGCAGGATCTGTTACACAAATTCCCATCATCACTATGCCCAATGATGATATTACACATCCAATCCCCGATCTAACCGGATTCATTACAGAAGGTCAAATCGTACTGAGTCGAGATCTTCATAAACGAAATATTTATCCTCCAATTGACATTTTATCCAGTTTATCGCGCTTAATGAAAGAAGGAGTAGGAGAGGGAAAAACTAGAGAGGATCATTCAGATGTAGCGTCCCAATTATATTCTCTATACGCGCAAAGCTTAGAAATTAAAGAATTAGAGTCTATTATTGGAGAAGAGAGTCTTACATCTCTGGATAAGAAAATTCTAAATTTTGGCAAAAGTTTCGAGCAGTACTTCATGAATCAGCGTTTTGATGAAGAGCGCGATATCCTTACAACATTAAACTTGGCATGGGGTCTAGTATCCGGCATCCCTAAGCGAAATATACTACGAGTAAGTCCTGAAATATTAGAGAAATATTATATAGACGATACTCGAATAAAAAACCAACTCTGGGGGCGATTATAAAATGTCATTCGGTTTTAAAAAAGTTCGTCCAACTCGTCCAAATCTTCAAAGACTTGAAGAAAGGAAAGATTTTACAGATCGTGGAAAGAGATTATTAGAAATTAAGCGTCAACAATTTTTAGAACATCTGAAGGAAAATATGAAGTTTTATTTCGCCCAACGAAAGGTGACTCGTGAGAAAGTCATAAAAGCTTATGAAAAACTCCTCCAATCTTATATGCACTACGGAAAAAGAAGAATTCAAACTTTAGCAGAGATAAATAAAATCCATTTTGAACCTGTAATCGATATTACATTCAAGCAACTTCTTGGGATAAACACTCCAACGATTAAATTGGATTTACTAGAAAAAGAACAACTTCCATCCTACAGTTTCCAAGACACTCCTATTACTTTTGATGACACAATCGACCAAGTAAAAGATTTACTTAAAGAAATCATCTCATTAGCTGAATATGATTATATTATCTACCATTTCGCATTTAATTATCAGAAAATTCAACGACGGATAAATGCCTTGGAAGACATTATGATTCCCCAATTAGAAAGTGAAATCCATTACATTGTTGAAATATTAGATGATTTGGAGCGGGAGGAATTTATTCGGCTAAAGAAGATTAAAAATAAAATAGAGAAGGAGAAGCAATCCTAATGGTCAGACCTGTTAAGATGAGCTTACTTAGCTTGTATATAAAAAAAGAGTTTTTACCTAATCTGCTTAGTGACTTAATTCAAATCAAATATTTTCATGTTAAAGATCCTGAAGAAAGTTCTCATCCCCATGAATCATCTAAGAATCCTAGAAAACCCTTGACCGTACTTTCAGAAGAGGATTATAAAAAACGGGTTGAGAAAATAAAACTCATTCAAACATATTTGGATGACATTTTTGCTCAAATTGAAAAAAATCCCGAAAATGTGCGACCTCCTAAAAAAGAAAATCGTATCGAATTTGATTATTCATCTTTGGATGATATCATCAATGATTTACAATCCCGTGTTGATTTTAACTATCGACGATTAGAAAACATGGCTAAAGAATTAGAATTAGTAGATGAACATCTTGAAAATTTAGCCGAAGTGGCAAGTCTTCTTAATATTATTGCGAAATTCGGGGGAGAATCATACTCCAAGAAAGATTACAAGAGATTACATTTTGATCTATATACAGCGAGTAGTACACATTATAAAGAATTATCAGGTTCAATAAAGCAACTCAACTCTCCTATTTTGATTTATGGAGAACCCATATCCGATCAATTAGTAGGATTTTTCGCATTTTATGAATATGAACATTTCAAGCTATTTCACGACCTATTCCTTTCATATAATTGTCATCGTATTGAGGTCTCTTCGAAATATATTGATGAAAAGGGCATTCATATGGAGCAAGTCCAAGAAGATCATGATGAAGAAATGATGAAAAGAACTCATTTTTATAGTTTATATCAAGAAGTGCTCGCCACACTGCCCCAAACCATAATGGCATATTATGAAACATTAGATAATATTCGAAAGTTATCAGAAATCGACAAACAGATTCAACAGACACCTTCTCACAACACTTTGAAGATTGAGGGTTTCATTCCTGCTAGTATAGAAAATCGAGTAGTTAAAGCATTAACCGAACAATTTAAAAATAATATCAAAATCGAGTCCCGAATCATCCAAAGACAAGATCCATATTTAGAACATCATGGTATAGTTGAAGAACCGGATCAAGAAGACATTATCGCTCCCTCACTACTAAATATGAGCCCTTTATTGCGACCCTATCAAAACTTGATAGGATTATATGGCCAGACCAACTATTCTGAATTAAATCCAGCATTTCTTCTTTTTTTTACGTTCCCAATATTATTTGGCTTGATGTTTGGAGATATTGGACATGGAATTTGCTTAATGGGGGCAGGAGTATTGGGTGCATTTTTGTTTAAAAAAAACCCCGGTACACGATCTTTTTCGTGGATAATTTTTTATTGTGGGATCGGAGCAATTTTTGGTGGTTTTTTGTATGGACAGGCATTTGGAGAACCTTATTTCATCAGGGAAAGCATTGAATTACATCCGTGGTTAGTAAATATCATGGAAGAGGGGGGAGTCATGATAATTGTAAAAATGTCCATTATAGTTGGAGTAGTCGTAATATGTGTGGGTTTTGCAATCAGAGGAATCAATTATGCCCTCAACAAGAAAAAATATCTTGCATTTAGTGAAAGTGTGTTTAAAATACTCTTGTTAGTAGGAGGGGCAATTGTTATTTTAAAATACGGCTTTGATATGCAAAAATGGTTTGCCCCACCTTTTCCTCCCGTTTTGATGGTAATTATCCCCTCATTACTTGTTATTTTCCTACAAGTATTTGGAAAACTTTTTAGAATGACTTCGTATTTGAAGAAGAAAACCTATGGAGATATAATCGGGCACTCCACTTTAGATTTAGCAGAAACATTTTTAGCTATAATCAGTAATGTTGCTTCCTTTATTCGAATTTTAGCATTAGAAATGGCGCATATTGGGTTAATGTTAGTGTTTTCCAAAATTGGAGAAGCCTTATTAGGGGAATCACCGGATCCCACATTCTTCAGAAAACTGATTGTTATTATTGTAGTCATAGTTGGAAATATATTTGTAATTGTATTGGAAACGCTCCTTGTTATGATCCATGGTCTAAGGTTGCACTTCTACGAGTTCTTTAGTAAATTTTATGTTGCTGATGGGTATGACTTCAAATTAATTGAGATTGAAGACACTTACAGTAACCTTAAATTTGCGACAACATCAGAATTACAAACTCCTTTCTTATATCGTAGAAAAAAAAAGTGAACAGCTGTGGAAAGTATCAAAGGTATTTTAGTCATTAAATCCATTATTTTTACTTTTTTTATTCCAGGAACAGTTGTTGGAGGAATTCCCTCTGTATTATTTTTCTTTTTCAGAATTTATATCAATTTCCGTTGGTTTCGGTATATAGGATTAATTCTTATATCGATTGGATTTGCATTTTATTTACTTTCTGTCATTGCGTTTATTAATCAAGGAAAGGGAACTCCGATGATTTATTTCATGGAGAGGGTGGAAATAATATTTGGTAGAGAGCCAAAAGAGTTTGTAAATACCATATTATATAGATTCAGTAGAAATCCGATGTATATGGGAGTAATTGTTCTGACTTTCGGCATAGGCATTTTCCTTGAGAGTATATCTGTAATTGTGTGGGCGATAATTGCTTTTATAGGATTTCATATTGTTGTGTTAAAACTGGAGGAACCTCATTTACGAGAGAAATATGGATTTCTATATGAGAAATATTGCGAAAGCACACCACGATGGATAGGTTTTCGCAACTTTAAAACTCGAAAAACTTGATCCTAGATTGTGCAAGTAGTTTACGTAATATCTTGTCTTGTTTCTCATTATGTAAAAGTACTCCAAAAAACTGATCGGAGGATTGGGAGATTTCTTCATCAATTTTTTGCATTTTTTCATCTAAATAGGAGGAGTATTGTTCCAACATCGATTTTTCGTTCAAACCACCAAATCTCTCCATGGCTTCGTATAACGGTATTTCCAGCATCTTTGATTCTTTTGGAAACAGAATTATGGATGGATCTAGTTGATCTACTAAATAGCGCTCAAGAAATTCAATATAGTGAATTATGCAAATGAATTTTTCAGTTCGTTCATTATTCTCGATAGTCTCGATTTTTATCCAACTTGGATTCATGCACACAAAACATTTTTCAGAACTTTTTTCGTTTTTATCTGAGAATTCCATGGTAACTACCAATTCGACTAGAACTAAATAAATATAAGGCAATAAAAAATCATTTCTTTATGCGTGATTTCGATCGCTTCATTTCTGTTAAAGAGATGCAGATACAAGATAAAAATTCTTCTGACTATGGAATTCCCCCCTCTACTCTTATGGAGTGTGCTGGATTTTCTGCAGTACAATCAATTAAGAATATTCCTTTAAAGAAACAAGACCACGCAACCATCGTCTGTGGAACTGGAAATAATGGGGGAGATGGATTTGTTATTGCGCGTCATCTACTAGCTGAGCAAATTCAAGTTACATTAATTCTTGCCGGGCATCCTGATCATATACGCACCTCTGAAGCTAAACTAAATTGGGACGTTTTACAAGCTCTATTAATGAACCTTTCAATCTACATCGCAAGCGATTCTTCATTTTTCACCCAAATACCAAAAGACCTGGAATTACGTTTGAAGAAAAGTAAAGTTATCATCGATTGCTTGTTGGGCACAGGAATTCGAGGTAGAGTTCGAGAACCTATTCGATCTGCAATAGAGTTTATAAACTCATTCTCTAATAAACCCATAAAAATAGTGTCCATCGATGTCCCCTCAGGGATTGATCCCGATACAGGTAACAAAGCAGATTATTATGTAAAACCGAATATTTTAATTACTTTTCATAGAAAAAAAACTGGTTTCAGCAAAATCGAGGTACCAGAAATAATTGTGAACCCAATTGGAATCCCTAGGGAAGCAGATTTATTTGTCGGGAGTGGAGACCTTAAATTCGTGCTTCCGAAAAGAGCTGAAGATAACCATAAAGGTCAATACGGAAAAGTTTTGATCATCGGGGGTTCGAAACAATATTCAGGAGCACCTGCATTAGCAGGAATGGCGGCTCTGCAGATGGGAATTGATTTGGTTTATGTATTTGCACCAAAATCAGTAGCAGATGTAATTCGAAGTTATTCTCCGAATTTAATCGTCCGTTCAGGTAACCAAGACTACATTTGTGTATCAGATTTACCAGAAATTCAGGAACTCATCGATAGAGTGGATGCAGTGGTACTTGGTCCCGGATTGGGCAAAGATCCTGGATTAGGAAATGCTATCTCAGGAATTCTTTCCTATCTAAAAAATGGTAATACCCCCATTGTCATAGATGCAAATGCAATTCAATTATCTAAACCATTCAAGAATGAATTACAATCAATAAAAGCAATTTTTACCCCTCATACAAACGAATTTTTTGAGTTAACCGAAAAGAGGTTATTTGAACAAAAAGATTTTCATAAGCAGATTAAATTCATTGAAGAAGCTGTTAAAGAATGGGGTTCAACATTTCTCATTAAAGGTCGTTACGATTATATTTCTGACGGAAAAAATACAAGAATTAACAAGACAGGTGTTCCAGAAATGGCCGTTGGAGGGACTGGAGATATTTTAACTGGAGTTTTAGTATCATTACTATCTCTAAAAATTAATTTATTCGATGCTGCCTGTTGCGCTGCATATATTAATGGAAAGTTAGGGGAATTATACCAAATCTATCAAAAAGGAACAAATAAAAACGGATATCCATTAAAAAGTTCAGACTTATTAGAATATATTCCTATCGTCTTGAAACAAGATACATAGGTGAATAAGGAATTACTATTCTAGGTAAGGAGAATTCATAATGGCACTAGAAGCTAATGATTTGGTCAGGATACTCATCGGAATTATTTGTGAATGCATAGTTTTTACTGCATGTTGTGTCATTACAGTAATGATCATGCTTCGTAATAAAAAAAGTAAGAAACCCCAACTAAGCATGATGACGAATTTTTTTATTCTTTATGCACTTTCAATTGCAGCTTCAATTGTGGGTAAAATACTAACCTATATTAAGGAAGATTATTCTCTGGATAAAACTGAGTGGGGAATATTCACTAACTGGTCATTTTCTTTAGGTTTCATTGCATTGAGTTTATATTTTCAATTGGAAGTCTCCTGGCAGTTGTTCCCCCCCAAAATTAAAAATTTTCGTCTCTTTGCCCAATTAGGCTCTATTGTTTTATTTCTTATCATTTTTGCAATTCCTAGACATACCATTGATGGGACGGAAACGATTTTCTATCCATTAAAATTTGCTATGGTTTTCATTTATGTCCTTGCAGCTTCGCTTTATTATATGATTCACAGCTATAAGGTTTATACGTTCCTTCGAAACAAATTTCTTCGACGAAGAATACATGCAGGATTGATTTTTTATGGTAGTATAATTTTTGTGTTTATTTTCTTTATGATCTCATCAATTTACGGGATAATGACCGATATTTACTACTCGTGGGGCTATTTTATATCTATTACATTTATGATGATTGCAGCAATTTCAGCATATTTCTTTGTCAAACACGGAAAAGAATCAGACCGTCAAGAAATTGATGAAGAACTAAAAAAATTGACCTTGGATCGAAAGAGCCGAAATGAAGAAAACTAAACCTATATCTAACTATTTTTTCGGTATCACATTGAGAGATTTTATAAAATAGACAGCGTTTATTTCCTCATTAGGTGAGTTAAAATATCAAGTATAAAATATGCAATTCCAACTGATGGAAATCAAGTAGCGGTGCACTTTGGTCGTTGCCCCGCATTCACTTTTGTAGATATAGAAGATGGAAAAGTACTGACTAAAATTGTTGTTGAAAATCCAGGTGCAACCTCACACGGCCCAGGTCAAGTTCCTAAATTTCTTCATGATAACGGTGCAAATGTAATTGTTTCTGGGGGAATGGGAGGGCGAGCAATTCAATTCTTTGACCAATACGGTATTCGTGTAGTTTTAGGAGCTAACGGCTCTGTAGAGGACACTATTCAAACAATTTTGAAAGGGGAACTTAAGGATGGAATCAACATTGCACATCCCGATGGACATGAACCAGGATGTGGAGACCATCATCCCAATCATGAGTGTGGGAAATAATAGTTAGTCACGAAATTTTCAGAATAATAAAAACATTCCGTACAAAATTGCGGATAGTAATGCAGCTACAGGAAATGTTACTATCCAACTAACTACCATTTTTCTAAATGACTTTTTGTCCGGCCGTTCTCCTTTTATGTAAGCTGCTCCTAGAATCGCAAATATCAACACATGAGACCCAGAGATAGGAAGCCCAAGCAATGTTGCTAAAAATAGCACTAATACTGAAGATAGTTGAATTACTACTCCATCAGATGGTCGCATTTTAACGAGACCTCCCCCAACGCTTTTAATAACATTTTTGCCAACCACAATGAGACCAAAAGCAATCATTAATCCTGCAGCTCCGAGATATACATAAGAAAAGGGTTCTAACTCTGCATAAGTTTCAGCCAATCCAAAAAAGATACCAACTGCATTTGCACTATCATTACCTCCACGTGTCAGTTGTGTCCAAAATACACTCGCCATCAATATGTACATGAAGACTTTCTCCACTTTCTCCACTTGTATAATTCCGGTATTTGTCTTGGTTTTTCGCATGATTAGTTCCAGAAGCCATTGGAACAATAACGCCATAAGAAACCCTAAAACGGGAGATATGACCCATCCAAGCACAATTTCTAACATTTTCCCCCAGTTTAGACTTGCTGTAAACGATTGTTCGGGAAAGAATGACCACACAATTGCAACACCAAAAATTGATCCGACAACTGAATGAGTGGTACTAATTGGTGCACCAGTTTGAGATGCGATTATTAACCAAATTGTGGTGCTCAATAACACAGCGAGCATCATTCTGTTGTCGTAATTGACTTCTTGTCCTACTAATCCTGCTCCAATTGTTTTTCCAACGCTACTACTTAAGAACATACATCCAATGAGAACTAACACTCCGCCAATAATTAAAGCAATTCGTAATTTTAACGATCCCGATCCTACAACAGTAGCCATAGTTTCGTCATTTGCACCAATTCCAAATGCAAGAAACATGGATAATATAAGTAGGATGTAAACCATAGCGTTTAAAGCCAATATCAGCACCTACTAAAGGGTATATTTACAGATTAATTCGAAAATACTATCAGCGAATTGTTCAGCCGTATCTGCTACCTTCAAAATTTGCATGAAAATCGTTTCGTAGTATCGGAATTCCATCGAAGGCAATTCTGAAGAGAAAATCTTCTCTAAACCAGTCCAATTCAACCTTCGAACTTCACGACGTAAATCAGTAATCTGGACAATGGTATTTTTTGCTGTGCCAAAATCGTTGAAAACCTGTTTGATCATTTGTTCTACAGATGCTCCAATATCTTTAACGAGTAGGCTCATTTCATCAAGAATCAGATTAATTTCATCGTTAGGTTTGGGATGGAAGAGTAACATTTTCCGAACTGCGAATTCTGCACGATCTACGACTTTATCCAATTCTTTCACGATGAAAATTCTATCCGGACGACTAAACACCATTGTTTCCTTACCAAACATTCGAGAAATAATAGTTTCATTAAGACGGTCTTGACGCTTTTCCAGCGTAATAGTTTCTTCTGAAAATGCCCTCATTGTATCATAATCATCTTCACAAAATGCATGGATTGCTTCGGATAATTTATGTAATGCTTTGGCAGTTATTTCCGCGTCCTCATTGAACAAATCTTGTAATGAGGTTTTTTCCTTTTTAAACATAACAATTCCAATGGTTAAGCGATGTTAAAAGAATTTCGTTCAAAATGGAAAAATGTACTATCTGGATGACATGTAGATGCATATCTGCGGAACATGTAAAGCCGTGAAAGTTGTGTTTCACGAAGATACTGATCTTATCTTTACAAATACTCGAATAACTAATTCAGTTCTATATTGAGGATAATAAGCAGGGAGAATACAGATCAATTCTATATTGTATTAACCCGAATGTGTTCCATATATTTGAACGGGATTTAGTTTCTTTTTAATACTTTTTCCATTTTAGTAGCAGGTATTGCAGCGATATAATAAACAATCCCCTCCAAAAGCGGAGAGCCATCTTCTGGACTGATTCCATGATAACGGTGTATATACGCATCAAGCGTATTTCCAAATAGATTACCCATAGTAATCATCCGACATGCTGTGATGATCTGTTGTGATTTTTCGATCCCGTACACTTTGACAAGCTGCTTTAATGCTTTTCTGCTTGGTTGCTCGTGGGATTCCGCGAAATGTTGGGCAAATGCAAGTGCAGGAAGCTCTTCTTGAACAGCACAACTGAAATCTCCACCTAAAATTCCACGAATTTCATCATCAGAGCATCCGGATTCCAATGCGATTTTAGTATGATAATAAGTGCAATAACGACATTCGTTCACCGAAGTCACAGCCAACATTATGCGTTCCAGGAATTCTTTGCTTAAACCAGAAACCTTTCCCATCGTTTTCATAGACATTATTATTTGATATACGAGTTTTTGAAAGGTTTTCCAGTTTAAACTCCGTTTTTTGAATTTATGTAAGCTGAAAGACTTAGTTGGACTCTGTATAAGGAGATCTATCGAGGCGTCAGTTTTGTTCATTATTATGTATACTCTCAGAGATGTAAAAAAAGAATTTATGGATTTTGTGATTTATGAAAGAGGGTTAATTTTGAATACACTATCATCCTATCGCAAAGTTATACATAGAATAGTAATTGGAGAGATCTTCATTGATTTTCGGTCCATGAATCATTCTTTTACATCGCATTGCTGTATTTTCAATCAAATGGAGAACTTCAATGACTTTTAAGGAACGAGTATCATGAGATAAGTAATACAACTTACGTCCACCTAGTGTATAAGCGTATTTTAGCAGGTCAATAAATACTGGTATGTTTTTAGAAACAATGGGTCCAACATTTTCGTCCTTAATAAATGCAAAGCCTGAACGAGGTTTCACGATGAGTCGTCCATTTTTGATAAGATACCGAAGAAGTTTTGTTCGATCATCCCCATACACTACTTTATCGAGATTGTAAACCCAGGGTAAAATTCGACTAGAAAGTCTTACTTGCAAATTTTTTTTGTTTATCTCCTCATGGAAATTCACTTCATAAATGGAACCAATGAAATCATCTTCAAACTCGTACTTTTTGTAGAGTTTTTCGCCCATTTTGGTTGCATACAATCGAATAGTTGGGATTCCTTTTCCTTCTAATTCGGTAATAATATGATTCAAAATCATGCTACCTATCCCTTGGTTTTGATATCTGAAATCAACACACATGTATCCTAAGGAGGCTGTGGTCTTGAATTCAAAACATAGACAAAATCCAACTAATTGATTTTCATGAAATGCCCCGTAAAATTCCGCAAGTTTACTCTTTTGCCAATTTGTCCAGTGATTTTTTGTTAATTGATATAAGGATCGATCATCGGAACGACGGAAAGAACTCATGAAAACTTGAATAGCATCTTCCAATTCATGCTTCCGAATTTTCCGAATTAGACATTGGTTCGCACTTATTTGCATCTTGGCAGTGAGATCTCATGCTAAGACTTAATATAGCTTCCTATTTTAGATGTTAAAAAAATAATTTGAAAGAAATGAATTTATTGGATAATTACCAAGGCATATCCTTCGGTAACTAGTTCGTCATCTTGTTTATACACATTAGTTTGTATCTTTAAAAATTTCAGTTGCCCGTCTTTTTTTGTGAATTTCTCTACTACTTCGCCTTTAGCAGTTAATTTATCCCCAATAAAGACCGGTTTACGGAATTTTACTTCTTGTGACATATATACTGCTCCTGGACCGGGAAGATGCATTCCCAATACTGCACTGATTAAAGAGGCAGAGATCATCCCGTGGGCAATTCTCTGCTTAAATATCGTTGATTTAGCATATTCAGCATTCACATGAAGCGGATTATAATCTCCCGATAATTTTGCGAAAGCTTGGATGTCTTCCTCTTGTATAATCTTTGTGTGTTCAGCTTTATCTCCGACATTGAAGTCGTCCCAATTTGCTACTTTTATTTCCATATTTTTCACCACGTATAGGATCTTTTGAGTTGGATCATAAAATCTTTTCCCCACCTCGACCAATTTGTATTTTATCTAGAATATCAGAACATGAATTCAACCAAGTATGTTAGCAAGTAAAAAGACCAAGGCAAAAATACTAAAAGCTAGAGCCACTACATACGCGATAACAAGTATTATAAGAAAGATATTCCGTAGAGAGGAGCTATTTTCCTTAAGGGTGGTTGCCCAATACTTCTTTTGAGTATATAAATACACATATATCCCCAACGCAAAGGTTAAGAATATTATTCCTAATACAAACAACCAATCTGCAATTCGATACCATCCAATATTTGATAGCGCAGCGAAAACAAGAGCAGCTACCAGTAAAGACAAAAGCACTTCAAACGGGAGTTTTTTTTTAGCCATACCACTCATAATTGATTTTCATAATTATAAATCTACTTTGCGATATCATTTTCATCCTAACATATTAAGCGAAATATGACTAACTTTTCATTAATTACAGAAAGGAAGATAGTGACCAGAATGGAAGAAAAAATCCTCGAAAAACTTGAAGCACTAGAGAAAAAAGTTGATGAACTAACTGCCTACATAAAAGGAAAATATGAAAAGTGTAATTGCTCAGAAGGAGCACATGAAGAACATACTCATACACCTTTATCAGTTCCTGAACCACCACCCGTTGCGGCTCCAAAACCATCTGAGATTGCAGCCAAAGTTATCGATGAAAGCATAGATACGTATTTGGAATCGGAAAGAATCGTGTGTCCAAAATGCCAATCTGTCAACATCCAGGCAATGGATAACAAGGAAAAACCCCTATCCATGTCAGGTGGTATCATGATTTACAGTAAGCGGTTTTATTGTAAAAAATGCGGCTATCAATGGGAGTAATGTCGCAATTTTTTATTTTTAATTTTATTTTTTCTGACCAAATACCATGAATTCTTTGATCTCATACAAGGAAAAATTAGATTGTAATATAGCATTTTCGATCTCAATCATATGGATTGCTCCATACATGACCGCAATCTCATTAGTGATTTCAAATAATTCTTTAATTTTATTTAACACAATAGAGTTTCTAGGACCCAAGATTAAATCTGGTATAAATTCTAAGGTTTTTTGCTCGGATTCTTCCATTTGTTTAATTCCGGTGATTATACTATTCGCAAACCAATCACGCCCTTTTTCAATAGACATCGTAGATAATTGCATTACTTGATATAGCAGTGCATACATTAAACTTGCTCTTTTTTGGAAATCCTCAATTATTTCTGGATTTGGAGATGAAATTATGGTTTCTTCTTCAAAATTTTCTGCAGGATCATCCATTTGAACATCTGCATGAACCCAATTTTTACGTTTCGAAATATCATCAACATAATCCATTACATGATATTGAAAAGATAACCCCAATATTTGAGCAACAGATGCATTTATTGTATTGAGATTGCGTAAATCAAAAGCGGTCCGTTCACACTGATGAAAAATATAGGAGATTTTTTCATCCATGGTTTTCATCCGTTTTTTTACAAGTCTACGGAGATTTCTTATATCATTGGTGAAATACTTTCTACGCAATCTTTTAATTTGAGATTTATTGAATTTATCGAAATTTAATGCGATTTCTTCCATTGCTTGAATGCTTTCGATAATATTGCTTGTGGTCTCCCGCCCTTCAATGGATCCGACGGTTATGTTTTCATATAAACAAATTTTATCTCCGATATATGTCTTTATCTCTTGGTAATATTTCGTATCTCCTGTATGGATAATGGGTACTAAATGTAAAATCCGTCCATCTTCATGTTTGTAGATATGACACACTGTTAAGAGAGCATTATTTTCATATTTTACAAAGTGTGAAGGGGTGGTTTCCATTCTAAAACTGCTCCAATTTATAATCAATCTGATTAAATAGTTATAAACTTGTTCGTCCTAAAGATATTCATAAGGATTATGAAAAATTTAGCGATAACAAATATTCGATTGTTTAATGGGAAAATGGATAGTGTTATATTACCCAAAGCAACTATCCTTATTGAATGGTGTGGTAAAGGAAAGAATGGGGAGATTTTAGATGGAAAAATAAGCCAGATTGGACAAATGGACAAGATCCCGATTCCTAAAGACTATAAAATCGTGGATCTAAATGGAAAATTTGTAATTCCTGGGTTAATAAACGTACATTGTCATTTCACTGCAAATGGAGAACCTATGACTGCTATGCAAGGTTCTGAACGAAAAATGAAAATTTTACAATGGTTTTTACGTAGTAAATTAGGAAAGAGATACGTAAAGAAGCAAATGAGAACCAATATTCAAGCAGCTCTCAATTCAGGAGTCACGACCATTCGTAATGCAGGCGATCCGGAATATTATGATATCGAGGTGAAAAAAGAGATCGATGCTGGAAAAATTGCTGGACCCCGAATAGTTTGTGCTGGAAGATCTATTTGTGTTACGGGGGGGCATGGAGGAGTGATATCACATATTATAGACGGACCGTGGGAGGGTAGAAAAGCAGTGCGGGACTGTCTCCGTCATGAGTCTGATGTAATTAAAATTCTTTCTACAGGCGGTGTTACCGATTCAAAAAAAATCGGTGAAGCTGGGCGCCCCCAAATGACTACCGAAGAGATCGCTGCAATTTGTGATGAGGCTCACCGAGCAGGGGTCAAGGTTATGACGCATTGTGAAAGTACCGTTGGTATAAGGGAAGCCCTTCTAGGTGGAGTGGATTCAATTGAACACGGAGCACCAATAACAGATGATCTAATTAATTTATTCAAGAATAATCCAAAATCACTCAACGGATATACAACTCTTGTCTCTACGATCTCTGCAGCTCAAGATATTGTTGCATTAGGGGCCGAAGTACTCAAAGTGACAGATATAATACAACAAAATGGAAAAATAATCTTAGAAGGAATGATTGAAGGATTGCACACTGCTGTCAAACATGATATTCCAATGGCTATGGGTACGGATGCAGCAGTTCCTTTTGTCCCTCATTATGAGTTCTGGAGAGAATTAGTGTATTACCAACATTTCGCAGGGATTTCAAATAAAAGAGCAATCAATATCGCTACAGAACAAAATGCAAAATTACTTGGTGTAGATGAAGTTACAGGAACATTAGAAGTTGGTAAAAGTGCAGATTTTGTGGTTTATGATGGTAATCCTTTAGAAGATTTAATGGTACTTGAAAAGCCCGTGCATGTGGTATATCGTGGTAACCTGATAAAGAATCCTAGCTATAAGAAAATAAAAGAAATCGAAAAATATGATTCGAAACGGTTTTTTTCAATACTCAAGAAGGAAAAACAATAGATAGACTGCCACAAAGTTGATCGTATGGTTAATCCCAAAATTCCAACAATCATGGGTCCATGGACACATATTTATGATCCATGCGAAACCTATTTCATTGAACGAACTACAAAACTCAATCGAAATAACTGGTATACTAATGATCATTGTTTTGTGAAAGATCCAGATGGAACTTGGCATGCTTACGGAATAATCGGATATAGAATCCTCGGAATGGCGTTTTCCTGGATAATCGAAAAAAATCTATTTCATATCACTAGTGACTCGTTATTGGGAGAATGGAAGGAGCATGATTATGCACTGAGTGCTAATCGAGATAAAGGGGAACAATATACATGGGCACCGCATGCAATCATTGGTAAAGATAGTATGATATATATGTTCTATGCAGCGGGTAACCTACGTCCTTTTTCAATTATCGCGGGGATTCATGGTAGAATACAACTAGCAATCTCGGGAAATGGATTTGATTGGCACCTTCATCCAAGAAATCCAGTGTTTAGTGGACCTGGAAATGCGCGAGATCCTATGATATTTGAGCACAACGATGAATATTATGCGTATTACACATCGTCTTATGATGAAGAAGATAAGCAATGTTGTGTTTCCGTAAGGAAAAGCCCAGATCTGTTGCATTGGAGCGGTCCTAAAATTTGCTTTATATATCCCGGAAGAAAATCTAAGTGGGCGGGAAACTCTGAAAGTCCATTTGTAGTAAAATATGAGGATCTTTTCTATCTATTTGTGTGTCATGCATCTCATAAATACAATTTAACCTCTGTTTATTGGTCTGAAAATCCTGAACGGTTTCCAAGCGATCAAAAAGTATGTGACTTGGAAACTCATGCTTCTGAAATTATTTTTGCTGAGAAAGATGGATGGTTCATTTCCAATACAGGTTGGGATAAGGATGGTTTATATCTATCTCCTCTGGAATGGGTGTAAATAGTATAATAAATCTTTATAGAAATATTGTAATCTCCCGAATATTTGACTTTCCATACCTATTCGTTTCGCGATGGGAGTGCCTAATTACTCTATAATCGTTTTCTCTATTTCGTTGGGGTTATTATCTTCCATATTCTATGAATAATTTGTCATATATTTTTATTTATTTTGTCCATGATTCACTATCTTGGAGAAAATGAGAGAGAAAAAATGGGGGGTCCTTTTTTTACTAAAAAAGGACCGAAAAAAAGGGAAATTATGTAACTCATGTGAGAAAGTTACCCTCTTTGGACCGAGAAACTGTAGTCGGCTAGTCCTTTAGTTGTACTTACAACTAGTAAGACATAGCCTTCATCCGCAGTTACATAATCATTCAAAAATATGCTACCAAGAGTTTCTTCGGTTAGTTCATTTAGTTCTAAGGTGGTCACTTGAGTATAGACTTCTACTCCTCCAATTATATTTACGCCAATCAGAGTGACGATGAAATCGGTTTGTTCAGGATCTGGTCCTTTGAACAAGTTTGTTGTATCTCCATCTTCAATGATATATCCATTGATTGCGATGTTATCGATATACCATCCTTCATTCATTTCAGCCCAATCGGTCATATAACGAAATCCTAACACAATTGATTTTCCCGCATAAGCAGTGAGATCGAATTCCATATTAACCCATCCTCCACTGGATCCTGTTAATCCTGGTAAACTATCAAAGATAGCAGGATAACCACCATCAGCAAAATCATATGTAGTATATGCATTTTCTAGCGATGTCCATGTCATTCCACCGTCAATTGATACTTGAACGAAACCAAAATCCCACGTTTCCTCAATATCATAATAAGTATCAAAACTCAAAGTGGGATTGGCACCAAATAATGAAAGATCTACTGCAGCACTAAGAAGAATATCTTTCTCTTCTCCAGCTATCGTGGAATACCATTCTTTATCTCCATCTCCGTCTTGATCTACTAAATTCCATACTCGAAATTCACAATAATCATCTCCATCGAACAGAAATTGAGGATTGAACCTATCTCGAATGTTTGATAACTTGATATAGTCAGTTCCATAACTACCTAATTTTGAAATTGTTGTCTTGTCGTTTAGATACGATGTGGTGACTCCAAAATCGGTGCCTAGTTTATCATCAAAGAAGGCTCGTTTTACGTTATAAATTCGCGTCCATTCAGGATCAACTAAATTTAAATCAATAGAATCGTAGTTATACACTCCCCCGCCTATTGTATCAGTGTGAAGCAGGTTTGCTAATCTCCAATCATGGAATACAGAATCGAAAGTTTCTCCAAATGGAGCTAATGCGGTGTTTAGACCATTAATTCCTCCAATCCCATCAGTGACAAAGTCTCTCAAGAAATTCTCTCCAAACCGATCAGAAAGATAAACAGTCCAAAGTAATGCTTGTCCATAATCTGCGAGAATATTTATCCCTCCTTGGTCTCCCCATTCTGTTAGAGAGTTATCCGGAGTCGCTAAAAATGCTTCAATGTCTCCCATGCTGTACCCATAACCACATAATGGTTCCGCATACATTGAGCACCCTTCATTCATAAAGAGATCGTCATCGGGAAGATAATCATCGTGTACAAGATGCTGGAATTCGTGAGCAAGGGTTGCTAGAAACATATCGATATAGGAATCATAATTTAAACACCCAATAGTGACAATATTCCGGTCAAAAGCACGCTCAAAAACACCCCAATAGAATCCGACAGTGATATATGGATATTTATCATCATAATAGAATTCATCTCGGATATTAGAGATTAAAATCACATTTCTACCGTTTTCTTCGACATATGCTGCTCCTAATTCTGCGAGAGAACCATCATGAAAATTTGGAACACCGAAATAATCACAAATTATTGGATAAATAGTTATCTCGTAGTCATCCAATACTTGGTCGACATGGGCATCGGTAATTACAGGAGTATTTCTTGGATCATTTTCAGGAAAACTCAAATCTACTTGGACCCAAACTTCAGCAACAGTGCCAATTTTCCGTAGTTGAAAATCTGTCACAAAATAGTCGTCGGTCACGCTGTCATT
>SDNX01000101.1 GCA_004524545.1 Promethearchaeota archaeon | reverse complement strand
GAGTTTTTTCAAAATTTGTAGGATGATCCTTGTATTGCATTGCAAATTGCTTCCAAAGTTCATTAAGAAGGGGAAAACGAGCCGCATAGACTCCTTGAGACAATCCTCCCATCAACAAAGAGGTGTCTATGAAAAAATAGCGTAATCCGTTTTTCGCAAGGAAATACTCAATTCCAGGTCTCTCGAATTCTTCACCTGAAACTGGATTTTTCCACGTATAGCCAGGGCGATATGCACATTCTGGCAACCATACACCAGTAGGTTCTCTTTGAAAGTGTTTTTTATAATTATTTACCGCTGTTTGAAATTGTGCATCTATGGAGCTTTCTTTAGAGAGTAAAGGAGTGTATCCGTGAGTGGCTCCACAAGTTATGATGTCCAATAAATTCTTATCTTGAAGTTCTTTGAAACCTCCCAGAATATTCTTTCCATATCTATTTACAAAAGCATCTTTAATTTTTAGATAGTATTCCTTCCAAAACATTGTTAACTTGATACGTTCGGGCGAGTACTGATTCCGGGTGAAGTCTTCATAGTCATCTTCAGCTGCAACAATCTTTCCATCTAGATAATCAATGAAACCTGCGATAAATGATGGATGAGATAACATTTCACATAAGACGGGAGTCAATCCTATGGTGAGCTTGGGGCTGTATCCTTCCTCGACTAATGTATCTAATTCCAAAAGGATCGGAATATATGTCTCTGCAGCAGCTTCATTCACCCAATCTGTTCCGTGGGGCCAAACTCCGTGATTTAGCACCCAAGGCAGATGAGAATGCAAAACAAAGGAAAAGTAGCCTAATGATTCTTGAGTCATAATATAAAGGATAATAGATTCCATAAATTAAAAGTTCATACCTCATAATTACTACCAAATACAACAACCTAATCTAATTGAGAAAAATGGAAGATTTAACTGAAATTATTGATAAGGGTAGGATCATTGCTCGAGCAAATCATATTCTAACACCGGAGCTTGCTGCCAAAATTGGAGCCGCTCATGGTACATTTCTAAAAAAAAAAGGACACAAGGTTATTGTAGCAGCACGGGATTATTTTAACAATTCTCGCATGTTGAAAAGAGCATATCTGTCCGGAATGATGAGTACAGGAATTAATATTTTAAATTTGCATTATGCACCAGTTCCTTTACTTCAATTCTGTATTCGAAGATTTGGGGCAGATGGCGGTGTTTACCTTTCTTCAGGTCATGTATATGAAGGAGACACAGGAATTAGATTTTATGATACAAGCGGTATTGAATTCCAAGTAACACATTTACAAGCCATTAATCAGATTTTCAAGCACAATAAGATCAAACGAGTGGATCCTCTGTTAATTGGTACTCTCTCTGATATTACCCAGACATTTGATGTTTACAAAGGGGCTATTCCACAGTTTGTGAATCAAAAATCAATTTCCGAATCAGGATTAAAGGTTGTGGTGGATTGTAGTTATGGACCAACTGGTGATATTACCCCAGAAATACTTAACTCAATGAACGTAGGAGTTATAGCGCTCAATACTTACTATCGAGCTTTAGATGATCGATTATTTCCTGATTTAGATTCTATACGTGATACTTCTGCAATTGTAAAGGCAGCAGATGCGGATTTAGGAGTCATTTTTGATTCAGATGGATCTCGTTTACTCGTATTTGATGAAACAGGGACTCTGGTAGATTTCGAGGATCTCATCATGCTCTTGATTAGCAATGATGAGTATATTATCAAAAATAAAGAAAATCCTATCATTATCACTACGTGCTGCTCTCGAATTATCGATGAATATGCTGAGAATTTTGGGTATAAAATAAATCGAGTAGTGAATTTACCTGGCGAAATTTCTTCAAAAATAAGACAAGAACGGGGAATATTTGGTGCTGCAGATACATTCAAGTTCTATTTTCCTATTTATGGACCTTTTCCTGACGGAACTTTTACTTTGTTAAAATTACTTGAAGTATTATCAAAACGGGAGGAACCCTTAAGTTCGTTGGTGCGAAATTATCCGAAAACTATCAAAGTGTATCGTTCAATAAATGTTAGCAAAACAACTCTGTATGACTTCCGCCAGATTATCAAAGAAAAGCTAAAATCAGATAACTTGCATATTTTGGATACGTTAATCGGTATAAAAATTGTGTTCGAGGAGGGGAAGGAAGAATCAGGGTTTAAAGCTTCATGGGTGATGATTCAACCTAGTGTGCAGAGAAATTCGTTAATAATTTCTTCAGAAACCCCCGATCCAGAAAAATCCGAGATACTCATTCAGAAAATTGAGGAAGTTCTAAAACCAAAGAAAAAGACATCACCGACAAAAAATCCGAAAAAATAATCATTCTTCTTTTTTTACAACTTCATTCGCTAAAACGGTTTGAGAATCAAGAATTACACCATCCTCTACTACAACATGAGGACCTAAAATGGATTCTGATTGAATTTTTACATTATTACCTATTTTACATCCATTTGCAATGACAGATTGATCGATCATGCAATTTTTCCCAATAGATATGTCATCCCAAATCACCGATTTATCAATGATAGTGCCGTTTCCGATTTGACAATTATTCCCTATTACGGTTAAGGGGTTTATCTTGACATTTTCTCCTATGTGAATATTACTACCTATGCATACACGTTCTCGGATTTGGGAGCTATTAGGTAGTACTGGTTCTTCAGCCACCCATTTCTTATTTCTATTGGAATCCCTACCCTCTGGCAATATTGGCCATCCATATTCCCGTAAAATATCCCAATTTGCCCACAAATAGGTTTTTGGATTACCTATATCCATCCAGTAATATTCTTCATTAAATCCATATAGTTTGTAATTATTTTCAAGCAGATACGGGAATATTTCTTTCCCAAAGTCCATGAATTCGGTTTCCATAATAGCTTGATAGGCAATATTTTTTCGGAAGCAGTAGATTCCAGTGTTAATTATGGGAAGTGCTTGTTCTCTTGTTTGAGTTAGGCTAGAAATAAAAATTTCATGCGCGCTAGGTTTCTCTAGAAACAATTTTACGTGTCCATCGGATTGAAGGATAGTATTCCCGTATTTTGAAGCAAACTCATCAATTGGTTTCATAGATACTGTAGCTTCGGATTTTTTTTCTATATGATATTCCATAAATTTCTTTACGGGAAGATTTGTCACAATATCGGCCATAGATACGATGAAATTTTCGGTATCAATTAAATTCCAAATCTTTCGAACTGCATCTGCAGTTCCCATTGAATTATTATGTGGAATTTCTAAAATAAATTCTGGATCTTCTTCCATAACGGGAGTCCATTTCTTTAGGAGATAGTCTCGAAGTGTTTCCCCCATATGCTTTACACAAACAATGATATGTTTTATCCCGGCGAATCTTAGGTGATCTATTGAGTAATCAACCAATGGTTTATTTGTCAAACTTACCATAGGTTTACAAATTTCTGTTGTTAACGGATTTAGACGTGTTCCTAATCCTCCGGCCAGTATCACGGCACTCCATTTCGATTCCAAAAATATTCTACTCTCACAAATAAGTTATCTCTTGAAGATAATTAGATAACAATAAGTAAAAATTTTGTTATTCTCTGCCAGACACAGATATTTTTAATGGTGGAGCTATTTTTTCAAGGAAATATTTTATCCCATATGGAATCGCATTAAATTCAGAGAAAAAGTTTTCATAATTCACAATTTCTTTATCCATATCTACTGAACACAATACATTTCCCTCGACATCAAGCTGATAATTTATCTCAGGTAGATTATGATTGGCTAACAATAGACTGTGGTAGAGTTCTTTCTCAACCGCGTTTGGGATTTCATCAAAACTGCAAATGAGAGCATCAACTACAATCCATTTGCTACTCGAATCCCGGAAGTTAATCGTAATATGAAAATTAAGGTCTCCAATTTTCCATGGGATTATAAAACGGTCTTCTCTAACAAGAAAGGTATGACCTTCCATATCTAGATATTTTCGTATTTTGTCCAATTATTTCACCAAATTTTGGATACTAGTTAATTAATTGGAAATAGGGGCTATTAATATACTTACTTCTAGAAGTTTTCGCTAAGAAATCCGCGAATTTGACTCAATAATCGAGATTCTGAATAAGGATATTTTCGTTTAGTTCTGGAACTGAGTTTTTTAAAAATTAGATGAGCGACCTCTTCTTCTCCTTTATTCTCTAATTTTGATATTTGTTTCCTAAATTCTCCACGATTTATAGGCGCTATTATGTTTATCCTCATGAATATTTCTGCTTCTTGTTCTGCATACTCTTGAATGCGTGTCTCAATTATTTTTGCCACACGATTGATATAATCGATCATATCTTTTTCATGTTCAAATCGCACATCAAATTTTACTTGTTCCGAGCGCATAATGTCAAGTTGTTGCTCTAAATCTTTTTTTGAAGTTTTTTGGGTGGTTAATATGCTTTTTTGTAAAATAGAAGTAGCTTTCTTGCTTAGTCTTTTCATTAAAAATTGGGGCAGCCTTTCTTGACGTTCTAGTATGGATAACTCTGATTTTGAAGATTGATTTTCATTTTTTTTTGGTTTATAAGTCTTGGTCTTAGTTGGTTTCTGGACTGCAGTGGAGTTTAATCGCTTTCGAAATAAATTCCGAAACTTTCCATTCTTTATTGCAATAAATGAATTTTCATCATAATAGATGAAAACACCAGTTGTTTTTTGCACAATTCGTGCCTTGACCGTTTGATCTGATGCCTTAATTTCAGAGATTAGGGATTTGGCTTCTTCTTTTGAAGTGTATACGACCTTATCAGTGAAATAAGGTTGTTTATTGAACATACGTTTATCAGCAGTTTCAAGGGTCACCAACTTTCTCTGCACTCTTCTTCAATTTTGCTTATTTCCCAATAATTAAAGGCGACCTAAAGAAATTTGTCTCTTTTCATATTTCAAATAACTATAGTAATTTCTTAAAAATAAAGGAGAAAAAGCGATTACTGGAATGTGTCAATTTGACTTTTTCCAGCTTTTCATTCATAATTATTTATCTTTTTCTAAAAACGGGATTAAATTTAACCCCCATTCATTAAAAACGAAAAATCCTGCAATGAGAATCCATAAAACAAACCGTATAATTTGGAATGTCAAGGAGATCTCGAAAAAGAATCGTGTAATCTCAGCTAAGAAAAAGATTATAACGGTAAACGTTGAGTTTTCGGTTTTAGAAAATACCCAGGAAATAGTTACAGATTGAATTGGAATTAGCAGGAAATATTCCCAAAATCCAAAACTACTAACTCCCAGGCTCTCTGGATAGCTTTCAAAGATAAATACTATTGGTACTTGCCAAAGGCTCCATAATACTCCAATTATAAGTCCAGCAAAGATCGATGTTAGTTTTTCCATATTTTTAAAGGGTTTAATTGTGAACTGCTTCTTCCATTCTTGTAGTTTATTGGAAATTTTTTTATGAATCAATGGAAAAGCATATCCATACCATCCTAAGATTCCTATAAGGGAAAATAAAAGGAAGAGGCCATTTTTACTCAATAAATTCCCAAACACAAGGGTTGGTCCAGTTCCAATCAACGAGAATAGAACTAATGACAGATTCAATAAAATAGGGAGTAGAACGGTTCCTAATATCAACCATTTAGGACCAATTTTCGGATAATATATACGTCTCCAAAAATCCTTGTTGTAATCTTTATTTTTATATGTTGCCATAAGAGATAAGAATGCAATGATAGGACCAATTGTTCCAAAGATAAATAGTACATCTCTTGCAATAATTTTTCCCAAAATTCCATAAAGTACTCCAGAGAAAAAAGATGTCCATGAAATTGAGAAAGAAATCAGTAGGAACCATTTGAATGAGGATTCTTGATCTTCTGCCATAAGGTTCCACAATCATGGAAATTTATAAAATTTGTGATTGAAAGAAGTAAAGAAATTTATTTCTTATTCTTTTTCGTACTCTGCTTAAGTTTGATGATGGGCAATTGAATGAAGGATGTGTACTCAGAATTATGATAAATACTCCATGTTGGATGTGGTTTAATAGTATCGGGGTAATTCTTAAAGTTTTCAGCATCGGCTCCAGCGATACAAACACGTATCTTGTGGTTTTCCGGCAATCGAACAGATATTGGTTCTAAGGGAATTCGAATATCATAAATTCGATTCGTTTTGATTTCAGAGAAGCTAGATCTTTCAAAACTACGATAAGGGATCGGAGTAGCATAGGGCGGGTTATTGGATTCTTTCCAAAACGGTAACCGAATCTGTCCTTCAGATAAATAATATACTTTACGTTTATGAATTGCTTCTAGATAAACAAAAATAGCTCCATCCTCATGTGAAGAACTTATTTGGAGAGTTACAATAGGATGTCCTGTGACTTCAACAGAGCTATTGAATTCAGAACTTGTGAAGGTTTGCAGCTTTTTATCTTGTTTAGCGCGATCACTGTAATCCACAGGACTGCCAAAATAAGTTCTCCACCTATTTTTCTTACCAGTACTAGTGTTGAAGTTGACACGATATTCAGTTTTATCACCTTTTTCTTCGGATGAAGTTGTCGTGAGTTTATGTTTAGTTCCGAAATATAGATTCAAATATTCGGTTTCAGGGAGAGGCCAGGTATCTGTAACTTTCCATTTTTGCT
Source organism: Promethearchaeota archaeon (assembly GCA_004524545.1). Lineage (GTDB taxonomy): Archaea > Asgardarchaeota > Lokiarchaeia > Sigyniarchaeales > Promethearchaeaceae > AMARA-1. Next base: position 2,112 of record SDNX01000101.1, on the reverse strand, counting down.
CTCCAATTGTGAAATAATAAAGCAATTTGGGGATACTATTCGGGTTTGAAATCGATTGTTTCGCAAAACGAATTTGTTCAAGAATGAAAGGGAGTTCTGAAGGAATTGAGTGGGGTACCAATTTTGGGACGGATTTTACAGGACGTAATGAATGATCCCAAGATCCTATTACACAAATAAGAGGATTCGAATAATTTAAGAAGCGGTGAATTACTGAAAGTGCAGATTTCCCATCAAACCATGAACCCAATACGAATTTAGGCGATTTATTTCGAGAGATCTCATCTGAATAATTCATGACACTGATATTTTGAATACTACAATCTGGTTTAGAATCAAATTTATCGTCTTTGAACTCTATTTTTGAGAATAACTCATGAGTATTCACATTCCATTGATGTTGTTGTTTAATTTCTGAAAGAATAGGATGATAGAGAGGATCGTTCACGGGTTTTACTTTATGTTGCTCGAAAAATTTGTTTTTCTCATTCCATGTTTTTGTGAACCATTCAAGAAATATTCCTCCCGGAAATAACAATTCTGAATATAAATCATATGGATTCCCAAATATAATAAAACATTGAATTTGTTCCAGATTAAGTGAAGCGGATAACTCTGAGGTTGTTGCTGCATAATCTGATCCAAATGTAATAATTTTTCTGTTAGACCAAGGCTGTTGGATTATCCAATCCACCACTTTTTTTGAATCTTCTAGTTCAATTCGAGACCAAGGCAAATTTCTGGTTCCAGAGGATGCACCAACACCTCTCACATCGATTATTACGATGTTAAATCCTTCTTGAATCAGTGGATTTAATTTTTTCGGAGTGTCGTTATCTTTCCATCGGTATCCAAGTCCGAGAAATGTTGGACGTTCAATAATAGCCCCCTTTTCGGTAATAATATCAATTGCGATTAAATTTTCATCATCTAGAGGAATATATGCTGTTTGTATATGATACGGAAGGACCTGTTTATATTTACCTATGTCTTCCATTAACCTGTCAAAAATTAAGAAGTTTTTTCCATATAAAATCAAATTTCATTCCTACCTTTGGGCAAATCAATGATTCGGGTTTTGTATATACATGTTTTTGGTCGTGCAAATTAATAAATTCCTCCTTTCTATCCATAAGTTATAAACTTACGATAGTTTTTATATTTCAATTATCAAATATCAAATGAGGTATGCACATATTCGTTGTTGCATAAATGAAATTGGGTTGAAATCTTTATTGCAAGAAAATCATTCTAATACCAGAAAACCTGCGCGTAGTGAAGAAGAAAAACGTGAGTTATATGAGAAAATTATTGGTGTAGGCGCAGAAATGTTTGCATCCGAACAGGGTTTTTCTACACGTAAACTGGCAAATCGCCTCTCGATGACGCAAGGAAACCTTTATAATTATGTGACATCCAAGCGGGAACTCTGGATTGCAATTCGCAAACATGATTTCGAATTGATTAAGACTGAATTTTCAAATGCGATTAGTTCTCATTCTGGATCATATATTGATTTAATCGAGAAACTAATGATCTTTTTCTTGGATTATTCAGATGCAAATCCAAATTCCTGGAAAATGATGTTTTTAATTGATCCACCCAAGTCTAATAAAAAGGGTCCTCTTGAGGAAAATTATGAGCCGATACAACTATTTGAAATCATTCTGAATTTATTCAACCTGGGATCTAAGAAAGGAGAAATTCGCAATGTTTCGCCCTTAGTTCTCTATTCTTTAGCTGTTGGAGCAGTCTTAACGGAAATGGACATCAAAATATCAGAGAGAAGTAAAGTAAATGAGCTTATCTCTGACTCATCCTTGGATAAAATTGATATTGCAAATTTCCGAAAATCTCTCATTGAAACTGTTCGTTATATATTAACACCTTAATTGTTTAATCTCCGGTGCTGTTATGAAAACTTTTCCAGAATTAACATATATTCCTTTAGAGTATGCAAATTCATCTGTTGCACATTTAAGGGTCTTCACAAAAAATAACAAGAAATTACAGCCACAGATTAAGGAGTCGTTCTTCATTTTATGGCTGCCTCTGAATTTATCTGAGGAAACTCTTTCCAAATCTATTAAGAAGGTTCTACCAGACTTTCCT
>SDNX01000100.1 GCA_004524545.1 Promethearchaeota archaeon | reverse complement strand
GATGTGTCCAGTGTAACGAATATGTACGGAATGTTTTATTACACCTATGAGTTCAACCAGCCTTTAGAAAATTGGGATGTATCCAGTGTGACCAATATGCAACATTTGTTTGCTCATACACGTAAGTTCAATCAGCCTTTAGAAAATTGGGATGTGTCCAGTGTAACGAATATGTACGGAATGTTTTATTACACCTATGAGTTCAACCAGCCTTTAGAAAATTGGGATGTGTCCAGTGTAACGAATATGTACGGAATGTTTTATTACACCTATGAGTTCAACCAGCCTTTAGAAAATTGGGATGTATCCAGTGTAACCAATATGCAATATATGTTTGCTGTTACACGTAAGTTCAATCAGCCTTTAGAAAATTGGGATGTGTCCAGTGTAACGAATATGTACGCAATGTTTTCTAACGCTTATGAGTTCAACCAGCCTTTGGGAAATTGGGATATATCCAGTGTGACCAATATGCAATCATTTTTATCTCAAGTAACCTTATCGAGAGAATTTTACGATCAAACATTAGCGGGTTGGTCTCAACTATCATTGCAAACTGGGGTAGAATTCCATGGAGGTTCTTCAAAATACAGTAGTGTTGGACTCCCAGGAAGAGAAATATTAACGGGTACTTATGGTTGGATCATTACCGATGGAGGATATGATCCTCTTGCTGTCAAATCCGTTTTGACTTCAACTGCTGATTCTCCGGATAGGGATGGAAATTTTATCTTAAATTGGACTGCAGAATATCAAGCAAATAATTATTCCCTCTATCAATTCTCAAGCCCCATAACGGAAATTAACGGAAGTCTTACCTTATTAGTCGAGAATTCATCGGTTTTAAGCTACGAAATTACTGATTACTTAACTGATGCCTATTATTTCGTGGTAACTGGAAATAATGACTTTGGGCAGAAATTATCGAACTGTATCGAAATAGACGTAGACCTCAATCCTGGTGCTTTCAGCTTGTCCTCTGATGCACAAAGTCCTGATCTTGATGGTATATTTACATTATCTTGGACGGATTCCGAATTAGTTGAATATTACATTGTGTATCAACATTCCAGCTTAATCACAGATTTAAATGGTAGTTTAACAGTTGTAGCAAGCGAATTTACTAATAGGAATATGAATTTGAGCGATTTCCTAGAGGGTATGTATTATTTCCTCGTAGCTGCGGTCAATTCTAACAATATCACTCTTTCGAACTGTATTCAAGTGGTAGTCAACATTCCCGAAACCATTACTGTTTTAAACCCTACTGTGACCACTTCACTAAATCCAGATAGTCAATTGCTCATACAGTGGAACTCAACCGGTCTTATATCTCATGTAAAACTCGAGTTCTATAAAGGAGATAGCTTTGTTATTGAGATTATTGGAATAACGGAAAATGACGGAGAATTTCTATGGTTGATACCAACCTATATTGGCCAATCGGAGGAATATCGGGTGAAAATTATCGACATTTCTAATACTACAGTCTTTGTCTTTAGTGAAATGTTTACGATAACACCAGTTATACCTCAAGAAACTAAACCAAGTCCAACTCCGTTGATACTATCTATAATTGGATTGGTAATTGCAACGGGCGCTGCTGGATTAACCATGTATATGTTCTTTGAACAGCGTAAAACCAGAAAAATTGAATAACAAGGAGATACGGAGATACGGCTATATAAAATATAATGTAGGAATGGATTCCATTCATTCCAATAATTTTCGGAGATCACACAAAGAAAGTCTCTAATGAGAACATGCCCCAGAAGGAAAAAATATAGAAAAAAAAAATGAAATTTTAGTTGTTTAACCTCAACTTGAGTTTCTTCTTTCGGGATAAAGCGAGAATTAACCCAAGCAATGAGATTACGGACACTTGAATGATGAAATTATAACCTGGGATGAATCTTTGCTTTATTACAAGAATTTCAATAGAGGATGATTGTCCAAGTGTATCATTTGCATAAAAAGTAATGTAATGACTTCCATATTCTAATTCTGCCCATAAGTCCTCATTTATCGTTCCAGATACATCTTGTATTATAACTGGTTCACTGTCATTAACCGTATAAAAGATCGTATCGAGATGGGGATCATTTACCTCAATCAGATACTCTGGGGCAAATCTATGTTGAGAATCCATTAATGGATCTATAACTCGTAACACTGGAGGAGAATCATCCACAATATACGATATTTCTAAATAGGTGGAGGATCCTGAATTGTTCGCCCATATTTCCAAAATATGGTTTCCTTCCCCTATAGGTACAAAAGTTTCACACAGATTTAAGTCTGTAATAATCTCAGTACCGGAATCCCAGCGATATCTCACATAACTTAGAAATGGGTCGGTGACGTTAATAGTAATCAAAGTATTGGAATTCAAGATTGTCTCATTAGGTGGATTTACATTGATGTTTGGAGCTTGAAAATCATCATTCCACCGAGTAAGAATGAGATCATAATGAGCTCCAAGACCGGAACCTATAAACACACTCCCTAAAGTATATAAGGAAGAATAACTAGGGTGATCAGAATAGATCTGCGCTATTGCTCCATTTTCTGTTGTTGTATAATTATTTGTACACAAAACATTTCCTTGTGGACTCCATTTTATCATCAATGGATTCCCATTGTATCCTTCTCCTATAGCCCCCCCAGTGTAAATAAAATCATTACTTGCCCAAACTGAATTTGCATAGTTAGTTGTTGTATGATTCCAAGTTCGATTCCATATCTGATTGCCTGCTTTATCCCATTTCACTAATATTGTGTCTCTTTTACTAGAAGACATATTCAAACTGAAACCTGACGTGTAAATATTTTCATTTGTTCCATGAATACCATAAGCATAATCTTGAAGGTCATTCTCCCCCCAAGTTCGATTCCATATCTTATTTCCACCCATATCCCATTTCATGAGTAGAAGTTGATTGTGATCGTTAAACGCTATGCCAGAAACACCTGTTCCATAGATAAAGTCTTCATCTCCCCACACTTTTAGACCATAATCCATTATGTTGTTGTCCCAGGTTGTATTCCATATCTCCTGCCCTTGGGCATCCCATCGAACCAATAAGATGTTTTTTCCACTACTATCGTCAACACCATACGTAAAAATTGCACTACCGTCCTTATTTCCCCAGATATCATGGAAACGATCTTCTCCAGGACCATCCCAGAATTGTTGCCATATTAACCCTCCTTCACTGTTTAAACGAACAATATAGGATTGATAATCAACCGGATTTGTTGAACCAGTCGGATTAGTCAGACCAGCAAAATACACGCTTGAATCATTACCCCAAACACAGTAACCATAATCCTCATCATATCCTACCCAAGTTATATTCCAAATTAAATCGCCTGTAATTTTATTCCATTTCTGAATCCTTACATGACGTTCATAGGGAGAACTTGAAAAGAAGTTACACATGGTATATACATAATTTTCACTCACACTCATTCCCGCCCCAGTTTCACCTTCGGGACCGCCTGAAGTCCGATTCCACTCTTCTAGAAATCTATTACTAGACTGCAAGCGATTCGGGGTCATAGATACTCCTTGATTAGATTCAAATCCCAGTGGAAAATAAAAACTTGTCAAACTAAACCCAATAATTAATCCTAAAAGCATCAACCGTCGATATTTCATAGTTTTTTTTGTGTGTTTGTACTATTTAATACTAAAGTTCTTTGGAATTCCAAATTTGTACTATCCAGAGGTTACACTACCATATATTGCAGTATAATATTTCGTCGGGAACACCTTTTACCGAGATGCTTAATTATGCGTCATTCTCCTTGAAAATTATGATGAAATGCTTATAGGATGGTCACAATTAATATTATCCTCCGTAGAAGCTATTTCAATTATTGGATTAGTAATTAGGTTGGCTGCTGCTTGATATTATTTGGATGAATTCAGAAATTCAAGAGTACATTAATTTTCTTTTTCTTTTCATCCCAATTTTCGTGAAATCATTGTTTCACGATCCTTTTGTTAAAAATAGAGACGATCCAGTCATCTTAATCTAGAATTTAGATTTTTCCTCTGATAAAGAAAAATGACCTCTCGTGAATACGACCACCGGTAAAGGAAAACTCAAAATTGTGAATTTGATAAATGGTAAAAGTCATTTTATGAGTAAAGATAAGATCTTATCAGCAAGTATGGGGATGTCTTCTTCAGGTATCCCAATCATGGGGCTTTCAATCACGTTTCCATCTTGCGTGTGCCAATGGTGTGGTCTTGTAGTTACTGCCCAACTATCGTCAAAATTATCAAATCTGATAAAATCACTTGGTTGAGAAGATAAGAAGAATTGGTAGGAATATTCACCGTAATCATTGTATCGAATATAAAGGCGTTTTCCATACTCGAATATCAGTTTCACCGTGAAATGTTCGTCAGAAAAATGAGAATCTTTAATTTGCCGAGATAAATGTTGAAACAAGATGTGTTGAGCTACTTTCAACTTTTCTAACGCATTCAATGTCATACAATCCTGCTATCCTTGCTTGTTTTTGAGATCCAGCAATTTTTTTTCTTCTAATAATTGTTGTCTCAGTTCAATTGCATCATTTTCTGCATTAGGATAGGTTCCATTCCTCGCTTTTTCAATGAAGAGGTCTGAAGAGGTTTCGTTCCATCGGTCTAAGATCTCTTGAATGAATCCTTGAATACGCTTTAACTTAAATGAGATTAAATCATCTAATATCTCTTTATCAACTGAAACTTCCATATGCTATATAACGAGTGAAAAAATAAAAAGTTCATGTGAGTAAGTTTTTTTCCAACCTAAATCTCTTCTATGGATATTATAAAAAAGCTAAAGTAAAATTTACTTATGAAACTAAATTATTCCAGTTCCTTTTCATTCTTCCTCTTCTCACTTATATTGCAAATTTCGGTTTGTACTATAGCGTTTTTTAATTATTGCACCTTTTTTCCAATTGTAATTATCCGATACTACGCTATTCTTCTTTAGATGAGTTCTTGTGTTTTCATAACACTCGTAAAAAGCTTGTAAAGCGTTTTGAACATCTTGAGGATTTTCTCCTATATCCATTAAAATTCTTGTAATATCAGATTCATTTTCTTTCAAGTGTTTAATTTCTGCATTAAAAAAGCGAGGAATAAAAAAAACATACAATTTTCGCATTTATAAAAATTGTAATATCGCTATTTTTTTCCTATAATAATCCCTTTATCAAATGATACTCCTTTTTTCTGCAATTCTTGCAGATATGGGCTCAATTTCTTCCCAATTTCCCGAGAATAAGCAATGATCGAATCATCTATATCAATATCGTCAATCAAATCAGGAAGCAGGTGATATATTTCCGTATGGTGAATTCCGGTTATGTATGATATGTTTTTTATCGATATCTTTCCTTCTTTATATAAATTAGCTAGATAAGGCATCATTTTCGTTTTCAGACCGTCTTGAAAAATTTCCTTGGAAATCGCTGATTTCGTTTTTTTCTCCATATCTGCCATAAATTCAAGAAATTTATTGGTGATATCATCTATGCGAAAATTTACCTGACTCATATCTAGCTAATGAAAGTAATCTTTTTATATATATTTTGCTAGAATGTCTATAATGGCCTCAATATCAAAACTAATAATTGACACAGGAACGTGGACAAAGTTAGATACTTTAGAAGTTGATGGTGTAATTTCAAAGGAGTTCATCGAATTGCTTTACGAACATTTCGATGTAATAATAACACCTGAGATTGAGACAGAGATGCAATACTACAATGTTTCTAGTTGGATTAAAAACAAAACGTTTGTGATTCCTGTTGAAGATATTGAGGCTAAGAAAAAAGTGGAAAGAGATGGTTTTGATGAAGCAGATGCCAGTATTTTTGGAATCGATACCAGAGATTGTATTATTTTATCTGAAGACAGACCACTGATAAAATATGGATCGATATCATTAATGAATTTCATGTTTTTCGCCGAATTCTTAGTACTACTATTTGAATCCTCTCTTGTCTCCAAAAATAATTTATACAACCTAAATAAACACCTCTATTCTATTCGTAATATCGGTAAGAATCTCTTTAAAGACATTAAACAGAAAACTCACTGGATGACTTAACTATTCTATCAGAAATAATAAAAATGTCAATATCACAAATCTTGCTATCCTTGCTTGTTTTTGAAATCCAGTAATTTCTTTTCTTCTAGTAATTGTTGTCTCAGTTCTATTGCATCATTTTCTGCGTTTGGGTAGATTCCATTCCTCGCTTTTTCAATGAAGACGTCTGAAGATGTTTCGTTCCAGCGGTTCAAGATCTCTTGAATGAACCCTTGAATACGTTTCAACTTAAATGAGATTAAATCATCTAGTATCTCTTTATCAACTGAAACTTCCATATGCAATATAACGATCGAAAAAATAAAAAGCTCATGAGAGTAAGTATTTTTAGAGTCTGAATCTCTTCTATGGATATTGTAACAAAAGGTACAACAATCACTTCTGAATGAATTCACCAAACGACTTTACCGTAAAATCCGGATTGTCTTTCAAAATTGTCTTTTTCCACTTCTTTCGAATTTTTCCTAGTAATTCTGCATCCATCGTAAGGAATACATCGCTGGATTTTATTGCAGAGGCTAAAATAATGCAATCAATATAGTCTCGATGGGTTTTTCGAAATTCCTGGGCCAATATCAATATTTCGGGATATTGCATCGGTACCTTATTGATTCTAAGATAATTATTGATGAAACTGATTCCGTCAAGCAAATCTTCCATATCCAAGATCCCTTGATCAATATATTTTGATGCTTTAGTGGAAAGTTCAAAATACACAAGTTCTGAGCAAAAAATCTCATAATTGTTGTTACGAAGTAAATTTCCAATATCCCTTTTAGATATTTTTTTTATATCAACACGTATAAACGGAAAAAAGAATGAATTATCAAGAAAAACTTTCATCTGTTTGAGATTTCCTCCGATAATTCCTCTCGGTCTTTTTTCAACTCATCAAATGAAATTTCCATTTTAGCGGATTTAGAAAGGATTTCTTCTAATTCTATATATTTCTCTACAATCAATCTTCCATTTAATACTCGATACACGATTTTTTGTCCTTTTTTTAATCCCATTTTCTCTCTAATCGATTTTGGAGGAAATAATTCTCCTTTCGATCCAACAATTCCAGTAATCATATCTACCAGAAGAAATTACGTTTTTTCTGGTATAAAAATATATGGAGTGTAAAAAATACTATCGCAAAATACCGTACGTAAATTTAAGGCTATGATTGTCTACATAGTTAAATAGAAAAATGGATAAGAAAGAAAAAACACAGAAAAAACGCACAAATGATACTGAAGGAAATGAGACTACAGATAAGACTGATAAAATGACGCTTGGTGATGAGCTACTTGAAAAAGAATTTAAAAGGAAAAAAACCGCTGAACTTCTTCTCACAAAACACAAATCAGACAAGGAAACTTGAATAATTTAAGATAATATGTTTAACATAATATGATTTTTATAATATGAAATCGATATTATATTGATGAAAAACATTTCAGTTGCTGTTGATGAAGAAATTTTAACCTGGTTAGACCAACTTATTCTGCAAGGCGTTATTAAAAATCGAAGCGAGGCTATACGAGGGGGATTATATACATTTGTGCAGAGTAAATTGGGAATCAGTGATGCAAACGATCTGAGAAGTCAACTTGATAAAAGGAAAAAGAAACCATTTCAAGATGGTGTTCAAGTTGTAAGGGAGATACGCGAGGAAAGAGAATGAGACTATATTTCGACACAAATTTATTTTATTATCGATATTGTCCCAGCGAAAATTCAGAAATAGTTGATAGTATACTTAATCAACTCACTTCAGATGATATTGTTTTAACTTGCGAGATTATGATTGCAGAAATGTTCCGCGCATTCAAAAAACAAACCAACTTGGGAGTAATTGAAAAATCCGATATGGAAATGGCGATAAATTTCCTCCTATCTGACGTAAAAAAGTTGGAACAAGAAAACAAAATTCAGTTAATACCTGTCACTATGAATACTATTATGAAATCAAAAGATTTCATTACTGAACAAAATTTGTATGCGGTGGATGCTATTCACGCAGCGACAGCTGTAATCCATCAGTGTGATGAATTCCTCACTTTTGACGGTGATTTTAAGAATATCCACATTGGAATTCCAATTATTCATCCTGAAGAAAAAATATTCCACCCATAAGAAAACTATGAAAAAATATATCTAATATAGACATATTAATCAAAAACGCGCATTTACTCAGATTTATTCAAATGGAAAACGAGCTTTCGGAGTTATTAGGTGTTAAAGTAGATTCAGTTACGAGAGATTCTCTCCATCCTATGTTGCGAGAAACAATATTGAGAGAATTGAGGATTGTATATGATGAAATCTGACTATTTTTGCTTATCTCATCTTTAAAACTCATTGAATACAATCGATTATTACATTCGGGATATTGCGAATTGATTCTTTTTACCCAATATAAAATATTCGAGATGATTCGCAATCATTAGATGTCTGTTTCCCTATTTTTGTATGAAAAACCGTAATCCATTATTCTTCCTCATTTCACTTAAAATGCAATAAACTGCATATTCTTTCGTGAATTATTTAATCTTGGAACCCAAATCTAATTATGAATATTATCCAATTTTCTATGAATAGAGATCTTGTCATTTATATATTATTTACTGATATAAATGGATTATTTCAATAATAGACTTATTCTCTCTTTT
>SDNX01000099.1 GCA_004524545.1 Promethearchaeota archaeon | reverse complement strand
TTTGTTATATGTCCAGACTGTTCCGTGAAGCTAGCAACGGGTAAAACAATATCAGCTTTTTCAGATAATTCAGATGGGAACATGTCTTGAACAATAAGGTATTCAAGCTTGTCAAGAGGAGTATTTTCTATTCGCTCTGTAGTATAGAGAACTTTAATTTCTCCTGAAGTAATCTTTGTTTCAATTTCTGAAAATGGTTTTGTAATGAATTTTGTCACTCCATTGAGATTACCGCGATCCCATAATCCAATGCAATTAATTTTGCTTTCCCCTTCCGAAGCTAAGGTGAGAATTAGTTTTTGGAGATTATTTAGATAGGAAGGAGGTAACTTTACGAAATTCCCCATTAATACTGTTCCGTTTTGATATCTTCGCATGTCCACAAATTGAGTTAGTTTGTGTTTTTCAAGCACATGCTCGTCCATTTTTAATCCCAAATCGCGTAAAAGTAATTTATTTTGAGCTCCAAGCATAGTAAGGAGTAGAGATGTTGCGTCTTGAATGGGTAGATTCAATTCAAAATCGAATAGATTTCGTGATTCATCAGGTAGTGAAACATCTCCAATATTTACTGAAACGATTTTAGCACCTTTATCCTTTGCTTGTTTAAGTCGTATGAGCAAAACTGGATGAGTTAATTGTATATTCGCATTTAAAAGCAATATCCACTGAGAATCTGGTATTGCATCAAAAGATTTGTCATGTTGACCTAATAATGGGATGAAGTTTGTAGATAAAGCAACATTTGGAGTTTTTATGACTTTCTCTGCAAATTTTTGGAATAAAAATGCTGATTCATTAGATAAATCGGGAGAAATTACAAATCCAATCTCTTCTGGTTTGTATTGAGATAGTTTTTGATTGATTGCCTTATAGATATCATTCCATTTAGTAGGGATTAACGTGTTTTGCACTCGCTTCATGGGATATTTCAATCTGGTGGAATGATTTACAAAAGCGGGAGTGCAAAATCGCCCGAGAACACAAGCTTTACCTTTATTAACTCTATCTTGGGTAGACGGGATAGATTCCATTAATTCCTCATCGATTGTATAATACAAAAACCCGCATTGAACACTACAAAAACTGCAGACGGATTTTGTCTGGTTGTTTCCTTTCTTCACCCATTTTGTAGCTTTAGAAGATAATGCGCCCGTGGGACACACATCTACACAACTACCGCAGAAAATACAATTTGAGTCGATATGTGGTACATCTCCACCCGTCGAAATTTTTATCTCATGTCCTCGATGCATGAAATTGATTGCACTTATTCCACGTTCTTCGCACGTTCGAACACATCTTCCACACAAAATGCACAAATTGTAATCACGGTCAAAAAATGGATCCTCTCGTTCCAAAGGTAAATTTTTATATTCAAAATCATATGCAACTTCATCAATTTCTAAGTACTCGACCACATTTCGAAGCTCGCAGATGTCTTTATTGTGACAGGAAAAACATCCAAACACTCTTCCTGATTTCATTTTATCGTCTGCTTTAAGATCTTCACAAAGAACATTATGGGCACATACAAGACAGCCGTTTGGATGCTCACTTAAGATTAGCTGTAATACTTCACGGCGCATCTCCTGCAATTCCTTATCTTTCGTAATTATTTTCATATTCGACTCGCAAGGAGTGGAACATGCGGTTTGAAATGGCTTTCGAGAATCTAGAACTCTAACGATACATAAACGACAACCACCATATGGTTCTAGATCTGTAAGGTTACATAAAGTGGGAATATAGATTTTATTCTTGGTAGCAACTTCTAAAATGGTTTCCCCGACATTGAATTCAAAAGTTTGCTCATCAATAGTAATATGTTTTAGTTCCATACCATCACATCCCTCCTTGCTGAGTAGCATTAATCTTTCGAATTGCTTGACTTGGACATTGAACGATGCATAATCCACACCTAATGCATTCTTGAGGGTTAATAAGGTGCGCTTGTTTGGGTTCTCCCGTTATTGCGTTGACAGGGCAATTCTTCGCACATAGACCACATCCAATACATTTCGTAGGAATGACTTCATATTGAATAAGATCTTTGCATACAAGTGCTGAACATTTGCCATTTACATGTGCTTCATATTCGTGTCGGAAGTATCGAATCGTAGTCAATACAGGATTAGGGGCTGTTTGACCTAGTCCGCATAACGAGGTTTTCTTTACAATTTCTGCAAGATGCTTCAATCTATCTATGTCCTCCATAACTGCTTTGCCCTTTTTAAACTTCGTGAGGATGTCCAGCATTTTTAATGTTCCAACTCTACACGGAGCGCATTTTCCGCACGATTCCCTCTGAGTAAATGTAATGAAATAATGAGCGAGATCAACCATGCAAGTATCCTCATCAAGGACAATAACACCACCAGATCCCATAATCGCGCCCAATTCTGTAAGAGTTTTATAATCCATCAGTGTGTCAAGATAATTTGCTGGAATACACCCTCCGCTTGGACCTCCGATTTGTATGGCTTTAAATTTCTTACCATTGGGTATTCCGCCACCAATATCAAATACTACATCCCGAATAGTAGTGCCCATTGGAATTTCCACCAATCCAGAGTTATTGATTTTACCTGTAAGTGCTAGAATTACTGTTCCAGAAGCATCGTCGGTCCCAATGTTAGAATATTCCTTCGCTCCCATAGAGAATATATGAGGAATTGTAGCCCATGTTTTTACATTATTAATATTGGTTGGTTTACCCCATAATCCAGATTGTGCTGGAAAAGGGGGTCGCGGTCTTGGATTGCCTCGTTTTCCTTCAATAGAGGCCATTAAGGCTGTTTCCTCACCACATACAAAAGCTCCCGCACCTTTTTTTAGTTGAATGTCAAAATTGAATCCGGTTCCAAAGATATTTTTTCCCAGAAAACCTTTCATACGTGCTTGTTTTATTGCGATATCGAACCGTCTAATTGCAAGTTTGTATTCTGCTCGTAAATAAATAAATCCTTGAGTTGCCCCGATTGCATAAGCACCGATACACATACCCTCAATCACACTATGAGGATCACTTTCCAGTAATGTACGATCCATAAATGCTCCTGGATCTCCTTCGTCCCCATTACACACAACGTACTTAACATCTCCAACTTCTTTTGCACACAATTCCCATTTCAATCCTGTGGGAAATCCGGCACCTCCACGTCCTCGCAATCTGGAACTCTTAATGTCATAAATTACCTCATAATTTTTCGATTCCTTTACACATTTTTCAAATTGTTCATACCCTCCGAGATCAATATATTCATCAATATTCTCGGGGTCGATTAACCCGCAATGTTCAAGAGTAATCTTCTTTTGTTTATGAAAAAACTGAATTTCATCCATCTTTGGAACGAATCCCTCGGTTTGAGGATCCATGTAAACCAAGTGCGGAACGACTTCATTGTTCATAAGATGTTTTTCAACTATCTCCGTAACATCTTTGGGTTTAATATGAACATATAATACATCATCAGGTTGGACCAAAATGCTGGGACCCGCTTCACAAAACCCACGGCAGCCAGTTTTCTTGATTTCTACATCAACAAGTTTTCGCTCTTTTAATTGTTTCACGAGTTCGTCGTGTACAGCTGCTGCATCCAGAGAATTACAACCCGTACTTCGACAAATAAGGAGTTTCCGACGTTTTATGGTCATTGAGATCCCTCCTCAGCTGCTTCGCTTTTTTTTACGGTATTTAAAATCTTATTTACCTTTCTAACCGTTAAACTTCCATGAATTTTATCATCAATAATCATCACGGGGGCTATTGCACAGCACCCAAGACAAGAAACTTCTTCTAGGCTGAATAGTTTGTCTTCTGTGGTTTCACCAGGATGAATTCCGAGTTGTGTGCTGATATAATCTCTTAATAAAGGACCCCCCTTGACATGACACGCAGTTCCATCGCATACGGTGATTATATGCTTACCTTTTTCATTAAATGAAAACTGTGTGTAAAATGTCGCAACGCTATAGATTTTTGATAAAGGGATTTTGAGTTCTCGTGATATAAGATTTAAAACATAAGATGGAAGGAAATTATAGTGATCTTGAATATCTTGAAGAATGCTTATGATATTTCCGTTTTCATTATGATAATTCTTTAAGATTTGCTCAATCGCCATTTTCTCTTCCGTATTTGTTATATCTGCAATTGTAATCAATGTTTTGTAACCCACTGCTGGACATTTAATAATCTTGATAATTTTGGATTGAGATTTTATATTTTTTAATCTATCTCCATGCTTAGGTACGAAATTAGGAAAATGTTGAAGTTTTTGGGGAAACCATAAATGGGAATGGGAATGGGATGGGTAAGAATTGGATTATTTCATCACAGTTTTCAAATAACTCAAGATTATTGGCAATGCAATAGTTGCATCGATGACAACTGTAGTGTATTCTGCTTTCTCATTTATCTTACCCCATGAAATAGCTTCACGTAATTCAGCACCACTTAGTCCGCCCGTTTCTGGTCTATCCATAGTTATTTGGATTGCATATTGTGAACTATTCGGAGAAAATTGCATCGCTTGGAATATATAATTCTTGGGAACCCCACCACCAATTATGCACACTCCAGCAGTTTTTGCATCCCATGCTAGATTGATCATATCTTGAAGGTCTTGGAAGTGATTTAGGTTAACTTTTGGAAACGCAAATGAGATCTGCATAGCTAATCCACAATCGGTAAAAGCTGGACAGAAAATAGGAACATTATGTTTCGCACAAGCTTTCAACAGAGATTTCGGAGAATTCGGTAGTTGATTTCCTAAATAGGCTAGAAAATCCTTAACGGACATGTTTAAATCAAATTTCAATGTCTTAATGAAATCCTCCATACCTTCATATACGTTATTTGGCATGAAAACATCATAAATTCGATTCATATGCTCATCATGAAGATCTTTATCAGTTTTATCATCAATTGCTAGATTGCCTTGAAAGTGGTGGAATCCGAGTGCTTCTGCAATATCGTGGGTGAGATTGGCACCTGTCGTCACTAATACATCAATATATCCCGCTTCCACCATATCGATAATAATGTTTTGCATTCCTGCGGGAACCATCGCTCCTGCTAAAGAAAAAAAGATTTTGCATTCTTTATCATTAACCATTTTTTCATAGATTTTGCATGCTACTGCTATTCGTTTTGCATTGAATCCTGTGTTCTCCATATCATCAATCATTTTTTTCAATAGCGGATTTTCATCAATCTTAATTTGGTTGACATTTTTCATTAGAATCACCTACATTTCTGTTATTACATCGATTTTGATTATTTGTAATCCATGTTTCATGACTTTTCGAACTAATTCGCAAATAGATAATCGAAAATCCCGTAATGTACCTTCCTCTTTCAAAATAGGACACTCATGATAAAAATTATTGAATGATTGTGCTAGTTCAAGTAAATATCTGCATAAAATATGAGGTTTTAGTGTTGTACAAGTAGTTGATAAAGTGATTGGATACTTACTTAAAAGAATTAAGAGATTGTGTTCCGGAGTTGAAATTTCCTCGGGAATCGATTCGTGAGTCCAATCGTTCATTTTATCTTCATTAGGGCTATATGGCACAGGAATTCCTTGTTCTAGACCTTTTGTAAATATAGAGCAAATTCTGGCATATACGTACAACAAATATACACCTGTTTCTCCTTCGAAAGAGATACTTTCCTCCAAATCAAATACAAAATCCCTGGAATATTCATATTTTAATATAAAAAATCGCAAGGCTGCCATAGCAATTACACGTGCACGATAGGACATTTCCGATTCAGAGAGATCTTTATACCGATTTTTTACCTCCTCTAATGATAATGCTTTAATATCGTGAACAACGTTATCAGCATCAACAACAGTTCCCTCTCGAGATTTCATTTTTCCCGATTTGAGATTGATCATTCCGTAACTATAGTGTACATTATTACCCGTAAATCCTAAAATGGCTAATAATTCAAATAATATGCGTAATTGCATATCTTGCTCATTACCGATTACATAAATAGATTCATCAAAATTATAATCCTTTAATTTCTGATTAGCCAGATATAGATCTTGGGTTATATAAAGTGTGGTTCCATCTCGACGTAGGAGAACTTTTTCTTTAGGAAGCCCCTTTTTATTAAATCGAGCAATGATTGCCCCATCTTCTAACTGGATGAAATGTTCTTTTTGCACCCCATCCAACACAATTTCTCTACCCTTGTCGTATATATCACTTTCTAGATATACTTTTTCGTGTTGTATATCAAATACCTTATAGGTTTCTTCAAAGCCGTTCTTTGCCCATGAATTCATCTTATTCCATATCTTACGAACATCTGGATCCCCGTTTTCCCATTTTAGTAGCAGATCATTTAGATTTTGAATGAGTTTGCCATATTTTGATTGTTGGATGACGATGTCCAGTCGGTGGATTTTTTCGGAATCTTGTTCCTTTAGTGGTTTTTTCTTTTCCTCGTCCAATTGCTTTATTTCATTTGCGACTTCTTCTCGTAATTTCAACTCGTGTTTACCATAAGTAACGTAGTATTTTCCAACAAAGTGATCAGATTTCATATTCCGTTTTTCAGGAGTGGTTCCTTTCCCCCACCGTTTATAGGCAAGCATGCTTTTACAGATATGCACGCCTTTATCATTCATTAAATTCACTTGGTGCACGGAATTTCCTGCAAATATATGTAATGAAGCAAGAGTTTGACCCAGTATCATATTGCGAACATGACCTAAATGAAGAGGTTTATTAGTATTTTGGGCGGGATATTCAATTACCACTGTGAGTTTCTTAAGATCAGGAAAACCAGAATGCACAAATTTATTGAATTGGGTATCAATTTGATTCCTCAGTTCTTGAAACACGTGATGATCATTTAATTTAAAGTTGATATAGGGTCCCACTCGCGATACTGTATGGATAAAGTGGTGCTTCCCGGTAATTTTCTGTAAATTTTGTTCCAATTCATCAGCAATTTGATTCCCATCTTTTTTAATATGAGACTTTAGTGCGAACCAATTGATGGAATAATCGGTATCGACTCCTTTCGTCGGTTCTTTGATAAGAAACTGCAATCTGTCAATGGGGATGCTGGTTAAGTCACTAATAAGCGAGGCAATTTCAAGTTGATAATCCATAAGTTAAACCATTCTTCCTATATCTAAAGTTTGTTGAAAAGTAGGAGGGGATGACATAAAAATATGTGATGAAATGGTTATGATTCTCCAGTATCCGATTCTTCGGATGGAGTTGCAGACAACTCTGGTTTCTTGCGAAATACGATACTTATAACGCAATATTCGTCATTCGTTTCCTTTGGATCGTGAGAATATTCGACGTTGTAATCCGTTAGGATTTTTAATGCGGATTCAAAATATCCTGAGGAAAATTGGCATAAAGTTCCTCCAAATACGAAATCATCACGACCCATAATCACTTGCCGGAAGGGACACACATTTTTAATCTTAATAGTGACCTTGTCGTCCTCAGCGACTAACCCGATTTGTTCTTCATCAAATAATTGGGTAACAGAATTTTCTAAAAGATTGAACGCTGCCGAAGGATTGTCAAAAGGATCTTCTTTAGATTTATTATATCGCTCTAGAATCTGCTCAGCAATGATTTCACCCGGTTTTTGACCGATTCTGTAAATGATCGCATTCACGGTGAGTTTACCGTATAATTTAATTAATTCCGTTGTGAGAGAGCCTAATAAAATCCTAAGTCCCACAGCTTCCTTTCGTAAATCCATGTCATTTATACCTTGAACTTCTTTTTATTTAATGTTAGAGGATTCTAATATATCAATTTACGAAAAGGTCTCCAAAGAATTTTTTAGTGTGTTGTATATTTATCAATATAAAATCGTTATGTGAATGCTTATGGCTATCAATATTGGACAGTGGATTGTTTTTTCCACTTTAATTTTATTATTTCTGGTCTTCATCTTTTTTGATGCTTTTAAACGCGACGAACCCTATGGGAATATTGCATATATTGCAGCAGTAATTCCCAGCCTTTATATGTGGTATCTTGTAACAATCCCCACAAATCTTTCATACTATGAAGGATGGGGTGCTACAGGAGCGTGGGTTGTTCTCACAGGACTATGGAGTATAACAATGATACGGGATATAATCCTAGTTATGCAAAAACGAAAGGATATTGACGATGTTGCTCTATGGTTAGGAATTGCATTTATTATAATGCTGGTTGCATCGGCTATTTTACCTATTGATGTATTAATAGAGCACATGCAAGGTACTACGAATTTGGTTATGGGATTCCTCTATATGCCAGATGTACATTATACTGCTCATCCTACAACGCTTTTACTTCTTCGAATACTATCAACATTCATTGTAATAGGATTGATCGTACCGATGATACGAGATTTTCGTGGACAACCAGTAAACATGTTTGCGTTACTAATTGTTACGATCCTAATTTCAGCGCCATTTGCATTAATCAGTTATCTTTGGCTTCCAGAATTTTGGTATGCATTACTCAGTGCCTTTGCAGTGATGTTTTTTGTGATGATGCTCTTACTCACACGAGGAGGTAACCAACATAAAAAAATTCGTCCTCCAATTAAGAAACCTAGCACAAGACCGAAGTCTGCAGCAAAAAAAGAAGAAGAAACTAAATCAGAAGAGGAATAAGTGAATAAAATTACTCTTAATTTATCTTTTTTAACCGGGAATACCCACAAGTTTGAAGAAGTAAAGAATTTTATCAAATGTTCGGGCTTAGACGCAATTATAACGCAAAAGAATTTTCCCTTAGTTGAAATTCAGTCAGATTCCATTGTAGATGTTGCTATCCATAAAGTGCGAAGTCTAGTAGACTCCATTGAAGGAGATTATTTTGTAGAAGATTCGGGACTTTTTATAGCCCACCTCCATAACTTTCCTGGTGTGTTTTCATCCTAAGTTAAGGAAATGATAGGAAATGAGGGTATTCTGAAACTAATGGAGGGAGTGACATCCAGAACAGCATCATTTCGTAGTGCTATTGCGTTAATGCTGGAGGGGCAAGTCTATACTTTTCCTGGAGAAGTTCAAGGCACAATATCGTTAGAAATGCGA
>SDNX01000098.1 GCA_004524545.1 Promethearchaeota archaeon | reverse complement strand
ACATCACCCGTGACTGTACCCACGACAATAGTTCCGATCTTTTTACTTCCTTCCCCTGTCTTGATATAAGGTTTGATTAATTCTGCTGCTTGAGTGAACATCTCGCCCCCCATGACCAATTCTGTCAAGAAATAGTCTTTGCACTCAAATTTTTCTCCGATAATCTGAACAGCATCGCGGAGAGCAACGATAATATCTTTTGGAGGAGTTCCGCTTTCGAGTAAAGTCTTCACCATTGAATAAACTTTGTCCTCATCAATCTCTACCATCGCATCAGTTAGTTCTTTTAGGTCAGCCATTTTACTTCTTAGCTCCTTTTTTCTTTGGTTTCTTTATAAATCCAAAAATCAGCTTTAACATTGAAAATTTCTTATTTTTATCCCCCCAAAGAACATGTCCAATTGCGATATTTTGTTCCTCTTTGGAAGAATATTTCGGTTTTTTCATCCATTCTTCGGTCATAGTAAACACAACAATTTGATTGTTAGATAACTTTGCAACTATGAATATAATAATGGTTTTTATAAAAGAGAGTTAAAGAAGAAGTAGGTTAAGTTACCTAAAGAAAAACTCATGATGAATTATTTAGTTCGAAAATACTGACGTAGCAATTTGTAGAAATCGTGTAGTGCTTGTTTTCCCACCAAAGTTGTTTTATACCCATCTCATTTACTATTTTCTATAGAGATAGGTTCAATTAGATCTCGTTTAGCGAGAAAATCAAGTGCTTCTTTTGCATTTTGTGTTTTCAACCGGAGTTCTCTGATTATCCAACTTTGAGTCCGGGGAGATTGTAAGCACACTTCAAGAATTTCTGCCCAAATTTCATATCTTCTTCTCCTGGAAATTGGATTCATAGTCTAGTTACGCTCCGTCTCCAATTTAACAAGTGTTTTCACACTTATTCTTATTTTCGATATGCTCCGTAGGTTTTAGATGTAGCGATCATAGCTTTCAAATTCTCAAGTTTTGCATTATCCGGGATTTTACATGAGAAATAAAAAAGAGTGAGAATACTGTGAGATAGAGTTGGTGAAATAAAAGAAGGAAATGAAATCACTGTTGTTGAGTCTTCACTAGCAGATCTAGCTCTGCTAACCACTCTCTATTAACCCATAAGGCACAACCAGCTTGAGTTTCAACGAGTTTCTCGTGATTAGCTCGGATTGCTGCAAGTAACGGACTTTGTAAAGCTTCGAGAAAACTCATATTGTTTAAATCCGCAGCTTTTACGGGGGCAAAAGGACATGGTTCTGCAAAGCCCTCTGGGCTGATGTGAAAAAAACCACGTCCTGAGCTGAGACACCCACCCATCTTCTCTTCGTCCCCGGGAAATCCCATGAAAAGAGCTGGAAATTTTTTCTGATATTCTGTTGTTAAATGTGGAACTCGTTGCGCTTGCTCTTCAGTTAGCATTAAATCTTCGGTTCCAGCTTGAACTGGAACGTAATCTATGTAGAACATGAGTTTGCATCCAGAGTCCAAATGTTCTTCTACAAAACATTGGCTAGTTACTAAATCGAAGTTTTTTCGAGTAAGCGTTATTGAGTTTCCAAAGAAAACCCCATTCTGTTTGAGCAATTTCATTACGCTCAAGATTTTAGAGTACACGCCTCTCCCCCTACGCGTGTCTGTTTCGAACATGTGACCCTCAATACTAAGAACAGGTATAATATTTCTGTATTTTTTCAAGTTTTGGATGATTTCTTCATTTATCATTGTTCCATTGGTAAACACAGGAAAAATGATTTGAGGAAATTTCCCTGCAATGTAAAAAAGTTCCTCTTTACGAACGAATGGTTCTCCTCCAGCAAGAAGAACAATACTGGAACCAGCTTCACTTGCCTCTGATAGGATTTGCTCCATTTTTAGGACATCTAGCTCTGTACGGGAAGTCCCATTTATCTCGTTGAAGGCGTTCGCGTAACATCCTTTGCATCTGAGATTACACCGCCGAGTAACTGAATAGATAAGAAATGCGGGAACTTGGATTCCTTTCTGTTTATATTCTGTTCTTCTTTGAGCTGCCTTTCTTTGATGATTAATAGTTCTAAGTAAGAATCCAGCATATCGTAGAGATCTCGACTTCCAAAAAGCCTCTTTGAAGAGATTAACTACCTTTTTATTGAATTTTGGCAGGAAAAAATCTTCCTGCTCTTCTTCAAGTTTAATCCGTTGTTGTTCCTTTGGAACGGTTACCAGTTCAGTCATTATTAAATAATGCTAGAAGAATTTTACCTATGATTTTTCGGTAATCCAATTATTATAAGGAAGTTGCAGATTCATTTTGATCGAAAAATAAGTAAAGAAATCCATTGTACCAGCAGGAAACAATCGATCACAAACAACACTATAACTACGGATCTGCTTAATGAATATATGCGAAATTGCTCAGTATCTAATGTACCACTATTAATTACAAATTTCAGAAGACCCCAGCTAGTAATAAGAACTACCAATATAATAGCGCCAATAAGTAACGAGAGTAATAGTGTCTTTTTCTCTCTTCTTCTTGTGATAATCTCACCCATATGAATTGAATCAAAAAACAATGTAATAAATTTTTATTACACTTCTATGATTTCAATTCCAGCAGAAGTCATAGAGTCTAATGAATTCTGAATGTTTTTTACGGGAATATCGATTCCTTTTGTGAGATTTTTGATGAAAAAAACATTAAATCCCTCGGATTTTGCATCCATTGCAGTGTAGAAGCAACAGTAATCTAACGCAAGACCGCACACGTACACATTTTTAATCCGTTTCTCTCGCAACAAGTCAGTTAAACCGGTTTTCGTCTTCTTATCATTCTCAAAAAATGCCGAATAACTGTCTATATTGGGATTAGTTCCTTTCTGGATGATTGCTATACCATATTTCTTTTCAATCCTTTCATTAATTTCTGCACCATATGTATTTTGAACACAATGATCCGGCCACAGAACTGGTCCAATTCCAGGAACCCCCTCAATCGGATTTCCGGGATTCTTACCTTCATGAGAACTCGCAAAGGATGCATGACCTTCTGGATGCCAATCTTGAGAAAAAATAACGATTTTATCCTTGTTATAAAATTTTCGTGCCAATTCATTTATTCCATCAATAATTTGGTCCCCTTCAGCGACTGGAAGAGCACCACCCGGCAAGAAGTCATTCTGCATGTCAACTACTATTAGAGCGGATCTTCTCTTGATATCTATCATGAGTCTAAGAATGCGCCAAGCCTTTTTTTATTTAGTGCTTTAATATAGTAAACGATGTGGGAAGATTATACAAAAAATCTACTCTTGTTTACAGATTATTATGAATTGTCCATGACAAATGGATATTTTTTAGATGGAATCGGGGAAGACCCTGTTGTTTTCGACTATTTCTTTCGGAAAACCCCATTCAATGGAGGGTATGCTATATTTGCTGGAGTTGAGCAATTTTTAGACGTACTAGAGCATTTTCAATTCACCGAAGTGCAGATTGAGTATCTGAAAACCTATGATTTAGATGATGGATTCTTGGAATACCTTACCCACATGAAAAATGAACTAGTTGTAAAGGGATTCACAGAGGGACGAGTTGTGTTTGCCAATGAACCTATACTCGAAATTAGTGGACCTTTGATTCAATGTCAAATTATTGAAACACTGTTACTCAATTGCCTGAATTTCCCCACTCTGTGTGCAACAAAGGCAAATAGAATGTGGTTAACTAGTGGAAAGCAACCAATACTCGAATTTGGAGCACGAAGGGCACAAGGAACGAATGGAGGTCTTATTGCTACTTATGCATCTTTGGTGGGAGGGTGCGTTGGAACATCCAATGTTCTTGCAGCGAAATATCTCGGAGAGGGATTAAAGGCATCGGGAACGCAAGCACATAGTTGGATTATGGTATATCCTTCTGAAATTGAAGCATTCAGGCGTTACAGCGAAATCTATCCAAAATCATGTATATTATTAGTGGATACCTATGATACTTTGAAATCTGGGGTAGCAAACGCAATTAAAATTGGTCAAGAACTTCGTGAAAAAGGTGAGAAATTAGTAGGGATACGGTTAGATTCGGGGGATATGGTTAATCTCAGCAAACAAGCACGGCAAATGCTAGATGATGCAGGATTTCCTGATACAAAAATTGTCATATCTAACGATGTTGATGAGTATTTCATCCAGAATTTCAAGAAACAAGGTGGAAAAGCAGATCTTTGGGGAATTGGTACCAAGCTTGTGACCTGCTATGATGAGCCTGCCTTAGGTGGGGTTTACAAACTTGCTGAATTTAATGAGGATCCCAGAATTAAGGTATCAGATAATCCGGCAAAAACAAACATTCCCGGAAACAAAGAACTCTTTAGGTATTATGAAGAAAACGACGAAGGAACATTTATGAAATTTGATCTTATGGAAATAAATTCAAAACTGGTCGATGAGACAAT
This sequence comes from Promethearchaeota archaeon, assembly GCA_004524545.1. Lineage (GTDB taxonomy): Archaea > Asgardarchaeota > Lokiarchaeia > Sigyniarchaeales > Promethearchaeaceae > AMARA-1. The sequence continues at coordinate 4,663 of SDNX01000098.1, read as the reverse complement.
GCAATTTCCTCAGAAATTTTATAATCCCTATTATCCTAAGAAAACTCTCACACTTACTGAATCAGACTTCGCTAAAACTGAACCCATGTTAAAAATTTTATTTCAAGATGGAAAACGCACACAGAAAAAACAATCATGGAAAGATGCTCAAAACACAATGAAGTCAGAAATAAAGAAACTTCCTATGCAAATTTCTCGAATAGATGACCCGGATACCTATTCTATCTATATTTCTGAGTCTATACAAAAAATACGGCAGAAATTGATACAAAAGTACAAAAAATAAAGGATATTTTTATATTATTTCTAAGATGTGTCTTTTTTCTTTTCTTCCTTGTATTCATCAATCATTTCCTTGGATTTTTTTATGTATAAATCCCAAAATTGATCGTCTAGTTCCTCAGTATCCCCAATCACATAATATGCTAACTTAGCTACTTCCGTTGGAAGTTTTTTATTCTTTTTTTTCTTTTTACTTGGAGTCATTCCGTAATTAAGTAGCATTAGTCCAATAACCATCAAAATTCGCAAGACTAATGCAAAAGAAATCGATTCTCCAACGTCTTGCATGCCTTCAAATACTAATTCAAGTATCATTAAAAACATTCCAAGGGATAATATGACGAATTTCTCCTCCATTACTCCACCAGTTTTGATTGCACGGAATAAAAATCCTATTACTAGAAAAAATACTAAATAAAGAGCATAAAACATCATTATACTGAAAGGGGGAGAAGGAATTTGAAAGGATGTATCTCCAATTAATTCAGTTTCTGTAATCGGATTCAACCAACTATTGGGACCTAAGAAGATGAGACATTCCCAAACAATTAACAAAATCCATGCAGGGATATGGAATAATAGTCGCGGTTTCTTTATTTTAAAAGTTAGTGCAATTTTCATAAAAAATCGATTGATTGATTCTTTAGAATTCTCTTTAAGATCGTGGTGAGTCTTTTTGATTTTCTCTAAATCTAATATCCGTGGGACTAGCAGTTCTGTACCTAAATACGTTGCGCCTGTGACTGCAGGTCCTATCCAAGCATATGTAGATAATGCCACAAATATATAAGATCCATTTGGAGGTGTTTGAATGAAAATATTCTCAATAGTAAGAAATGGAAAATGGGATAAAAATCGAAGGAAGAAAATAAAGTAAATCAATCCTACATTTATGCAGGTAAAGCCAAGATATAAAAGGATTATTGCTCGGGACTCTTTATATCGTAATATCAAGATTATTCCCATTATAATACCGAAAAACAATAGAAAGGATCCCGTTCCATCATTTATCCATGCGGTGTATTCTACCATAGTGTTATCTTCCTCAAATCGATTGCTAAATTTCATTGTTGGTAATTAAAAATATATTGTTTTTCGACTATTTAAATCATTCCGTAAGATATATATATTTGGAACGTAATTCTTTAAATATACCTTAAACCAAAAGAATTTACGTGTATTGTTGTTTATCGACAAATCATAGTATCAGTGGGAGACATGAAATCTATAGCATTTTTAAGTCATAAAGGCGGAATTGGAAAAACTTGTTTATCTTTGAACACGGCGGTATATCTTGCATTACAAGGTAAAAACGTATGTCTCGTAGACCACGATTTCTTTGGACCTTCGTTGTCTACATTTGTGAAACCAAATGTTGATTGGATAAATGAGTATATCATGGGAGATAAAAAGCCTGAGGACGTCCTTCAAGACCAATCAGATGCATGGAATCTTCCCGGGAAATTAATTTTAGGATTTGCAAATCCGATGGCTGAAGCCGTACAACACATAATTCGAATCGACCAGAAAACTTCAATGAGAATGCTGCAAAACATGTTAAAATTAAAAAAAGTGTTAGAAGCAGATCCATACAATATTGACTATTTTATCTTGGACAGTAGTCCAGGGACAGGGTTCACAACCGTCAACGCGATGTTGATTTCAACGGTTAATATATTTTGTGTGAAAGTTGGTAATGCTGATATTAATGGTACTTCAGAAATGATTGCGGGATTAACAAGACATTTGGAAAATAAGGTTTTAGTATTAGCTAATCAAGTTCCAGCTAGCTCGTTAGATACTGATGAAAAGCAGCGAAAACTCGGAGAATTAATAATTAAAAAGTTTAAAGAAAAAATCCCAAACGAAACAACTTATATTGGTGCGATCCCAACTGATATTGATATGCAATTGGTAGAATTTGAAACTGCCTATGAAACATTGCAAGGATTTCCACCTAAACGTATCGTACATATATTAGAAAAACCCGAACACATATTTTCCAAAGCACTCATAAAATATCTTCCGAAAATATTAGAGGAAATCGGTTAGAATGATTATCTATGCTGTTTACGTAATTACTGAAGGTGGGGAGTTGATGTACTCCGAGAATTTCCATGGCAAGTCCATGAAAGACTTAGATTTAGTATCCGGACTACTTACAGCGCTGCGTATGTTTGCGAAGGAGGTTACTCACGCGGATGTGAAAGCATTTGAAGTCGAAGGATTAACATACCACTTTCAATCCTTTAATATTTTTTACGTGGTTCTGGTGACTTCCTCTTTGGAGGAACCACAAAAATACTTGCATCAGTTGGGTTTGCGGTTCATGAAGAAATTTGGGGGTGATTTTTTGACAAACAGAGAAAACCCAATAGACTACGCTTTTTTCAACTCCTTTAAAGGAGATGTTGATGAAGTACTCGGTTCGATAGTTGATGTCTCTTCATCCATTAATCCCACAAAAAAACTAACTACGGCAGAAATTTTCAATTTACCCATTGATACACAAAAAGTTGCCCTGGCAATTTTACAAATTGAACAAGGTTCTTTAGAGGATATATCAAATGAAGTAAACCTCGATGATTCAAATACTAAAATTCTATTAGATAAGTTAATATCCATTGGATATATTGGTCAAAAAACTTCAAACGGTAAAATTATCTACTTTTGCACCTTTTAGGATTTTTTTCTTTAGTTGTTTTTCCTACCTACCGACAAAACCTTTTTATTGTTCAGATCCATAATACATAGTTGAAGTTCCGATATATCTTATTGATTGGAACGTTCTAAAATTTATGATTAAATGGAAACAATTAAATAGCTGCCCGATCAATATAATATTGTGTCCTTTACTGGGGTGAGAGGACATACATTAAATTGATGGAGAATTCAATAATGACTCTGAACGGATCGATAAACGAAATTCAGAACAATATAACTGATTTAAATAGCACTGACAAAAAATCAAAATTAAGCGATAGCCTACCGAAAGTCGGAATACCCCGAGCGTTGCTATACTACAAATTTTATCCTTTGTTTAAAACATTTTTTGAAGAATTAGGGATAAAAGTAGTAGTATCTCCCCCTACAAATAAAGAAATCAAAAAAATTGCGATTACAACAGCACCTGATGAGGATTGCTACTCTACAAAACTCTATTATGGTCATGTCATGTATTTAAAAGATAAAGTTGACTATTTATTCATTCCTCGATTCCAAAGCGAGCATAAAACAAATATTGGATGCCCAAAATTCATGGGATTAGCGGAAGCATTACGATCCATGTATCCTGATCTTCCCAAAATGATTATGCCCACATTTTCTCAAGCAAAATTAGGACATGGTAAATGGGAACTCGTCAGGATTGCAATTTCGATTGGAAAATTATTTGATAAAAGTCCAATATCTTCACTCAGAGCTTTGCGAACTGCCTTTCGTGTTTATTTTCATTGGAAACAAGATAAGTGGTTAACAATTCGAGAATTCTCTGATTGGAAACAAAATAAAATTTTCGTGAATGACGCTCCAAAGCAAGATTCATCCACAACAAATCTTAAAATTGCACTTGTGGGGCATTCTTATATGATAAATGATCCATACGCTTCATTAAATATTAAAAAACAATTGATTAACGCAGGAGTAAATGTTATCACTTCTGAACAATTTCCGAGAGAACTTATTGAAAAGCAGATGGAAACTTTAGATTTCAATATGTATTTTGATTATGAGAGGGAATTATTGGGAACTGCTATGCATTTCCTTGAAGAAAAATCGATCGATGGTATAATCCATATTATCATCTTTTCGTGTGGACCGGATTCCATAGCGGGAGAGATGGTATCACGTTTTTCTACTAGGAATCCCACAGTGCCAGTTTTACAACTTACATTTGATGAATTAACCGGAGAGGCAGGGTTAAGAACAAGATTAGAAGCATTCATTGATATGGTCAAACGGAAAAAAAAAGTGGAGGAAACAGGTTAATGCTAATGAGTTACCCTCATTTTGGATCCGTTACTTATGTGTTAGAGTCATTATTACAAGAATTGGGAATTAAAACTATCTTCCCAAAAAAGCCTACTAAGAAAACAACAGAATTAGGGTCACGGTATGGACCTGAATTCGTCTGCACGCCCTTTAAATTGACTTTAGGTACATTCATCGAAATGTTAGATGAAGGAGCGGATGTATTAGGAATGGGAGGAGGTAATGCTTTCTGTAGATTTGGATATTATTGGCCGGTTCAAAAATTGATCTTAGAGGATCTGGGATACAAGTTTCGTTTTATTAACATCGATTATTGGTCGGCAGTTTCCATTTTACGAGATATGAAAAGGGAAAGTAATGGACTTAATTATTTGCAGACATTTCATGCATT
>SDNX01000019.1 GCA_004524545.1 Promethearchaeota archaeon | reverse complement strand
AGATAGTAGCCAGAAAATAATGTTACTAGGTCCTGGAAGATGGGGAACTTCCTCTCCCAGTTTAGGAATTCCCGTCAATTATGCTGAGATAAACGGAGTTTCCGTAATTGGTGAAATTGCCGAAATGCATGAAGGTTTGGTGCCTGACATCTCTCTCGGAACTCATTTCTTTAACAACATCGTGGAATTAAATGTGCTCTATTTTGCTATCCAAAGAATGGATGAGGATCATAATCTCATTAATTATGAATTCTTCGATTCAGTTCCCAATATTCTTGGCCAAATTTTACCGGAAGCAAAGAATTGGGAGCATGCAATCAAAGTCATCGACAATAAGAACATGGGATCCTCCAAAAGAAAAATCAAAATCCATATGAATAGTTTCTCACAAGAGGGTTTTTGTTATTGGCGATAGAATCCAATAGTTGTGGGAATTGCGTGGGGCAGAGGAAGATTTTCTTAACTACAAATAGAACATGGATCAAACATTTAAATTCCTATAGCTCTAACAAAAATTCACCAAATATTATAGGATTTCATGAAAAAAATGTCAGATTATATAACTCAAGTGTATGAAGGTACTGTAAACAAAAATCGTTCGCAACCTGAATTCCATCAAGCAGTAAAAGAAGTACTTGAAAATCTTCGTCCTGTTATCGAAAAATCGAAGATCTTTCAAGAAAATAGTGTTTTAGAACGTTTAGTAGAACCAGAGCGACAAGTAATTTTTCGCGTCCCATGGGTTGATGACGCTGGAAAAATCCAAGTAAATCGAGGATTCCGGGTTCAATTCAATAGCGCAATCGGTCCTTACAAAGGGGGGTTAAGATTTCACCCCAGTGTATACATAGGAATTATTAAATTTCTCGGATTTGAACAAATCTTCAAGAATTCTCTTACAGGCCTGCCAATGGGCGGTGGGAAAGGAGGATCCGATTTTGATCCAAAAGGGAAATCCGATAATGAGGTAATGGCTTTCTGCCAATCTTTTATGACTGAATTATATCGTCATATTGGAGCTAAAGTGGATGTACCTGCTGGCGATATTGGAGTAGGTGGACGCGAAATAGGATACTTATTTGGACAATTCAAGAGAATAACTCAGAGTTTTGAGGGGGTTCTAACTGGTAAATCTTTAGAATGGGGTGGAAGTCGTATTAGACCTGAAGCCACGGGATATGGATCAGTCTATTTTGCTGAACAAATGCTCAAAGTCAGAAATACTGATTTGAAAGGCAAGATATGTTGTGTGTCAGGATCAGGGAACGTAGCTCAATATACGGTTGAAAAGATAAATCAACTTGGAGGTAAACCAGTAACACTCTCTGACTCAAGTGGATCTATATACGATCCTGATGGAATTACCGGCAAGAAATTTGATTTCTTCTTGGAGCTTAAACAGGTGAGACGGGGAAGGATTAAGGAATATGCAGATGAGTTTAACGTAGAATATATACCAGGTAAACGCCCATGGGGAGTAAAATGTGATATCGCTTTTCCAAGCGCTACCGAAAATGAAATTGATAAGAAAGACGCACAAGCATTGATTGACAATGGGGTAATTGCAGTATGTGAAGGTGCAAATATGCCGACGACATTAGAAGCCACAGATCTCTTTTTAGAGAAGAAAATTGCATTTGCTCCCGGTAAAGCAGCCAATGCTGGTGGAGTTGCAACTTCTGGCTTAGAAATGGCTCAAAACGCTACCTTTATGCATTGGAGTCGTGAAGAAGTAGATTCTCGATTGCATGAAATAATGATAAACATACACAAAACGGCTTATGACTACAGTAAGAAGTTCAATCAGCCTGAAAATTATGTTATGGGCGCTAATATCGCCGGATTTATGAAAGTAGCAAAAGCTATGATCGCACAAGGTCACTGGTAAACAGAAATAATACTTAAAAATAATATTTTTTTACTCTATTTTATTTTTAATTTGAAAAATTTGATGTGAAACTTAGATAATTACTCTTCCATCAAGTTCGGAATTTTCGCTGATCTTTCCTGAGAATATTTAATAAATCCTCCAAGCTCGTTTTTGAGTAAGTCTCGAATTGCTACGCGGATTGCCTCGCTACGATTGGGGTAAGCATCAGCCGCGATTAGTTGGTTGATAGCGTCTAAGTACGCCTCCGGAATGTGTACAGTTATGAGTTTCATGATTTTTTTCACTCGAATTTATATATTTTGAAATGTATTTTCTATGTAATGCACATGTGTCATTGCGATATTAATTTCCAGTATCATTTGGGAATATATATTTTGTCGGCACTGGGTTGTCTTAAGATGCATCATTCTTTATCCTACCAGAAGAATAATAAAATTGTAAATTAGCAAAATCTTTTTAATGGATTTCGTAACATCAATGAAATCAGTGAACAATTATGACTGAAGAAAAAAAAAAAAGGAAAAATAGGGATGAGCATCGTCAACCGCTTGGAACAACTCTAGCGTTCGGTTTAGGCGCCATGACCGACCAAATGAGCCATCAAATGTTCCAATTCTTGATTTTCATTTATTTCTACTCAGTAATAGGCATAAAAATCGAATCCTTGGCTCTTGGATTTTTCATCTTCGCTGTTTGGGACAGCATAAACGATCCGATAATGGGACCAATCTCGGACAGGACCAAATCAAAATTTGGTAGAAGAAGAGTTTGGATATTGATAATTACTATCCCTTTTGCTCTGGTCAATTTTTTCCTGTTCTTTTTTCCAGGACTCCATACTCAACCAGATTGGGTCAAAACTACGTATTTTATCGTAATCATAATGTTATATGATCTTTTCTATACCATCTTTTCTACGAATCAACTTGCATTGTTTCCAGAAATGTTCAAAACAGAGAAAGAAAGAAGTCGCGCGAATATGTGGAAGAATATTATGACCATAATTGGGGTTCTAATAGGTTTTGTAATGCCAACTTTGTTCATAGGGAGTGAAGTGGCTCCTACAGTCATTTTAGAGAACTTACCACAAATATTTCTTGATCGTGCTAGGGCTGAACTTATGCCGAGATACTGGATCACCGGAGGAGTTGTTGCAATTCTTGTGTTAATTGGAGGATTTATGTTTTTTAAATTCGGTATGAAAGAAGACCCTGTTGAGCTTACTCAAAAAGAATCTGATCCTGGTGTTTTCCATTCACTTAAAATGACGTTCAAGAATAAAGCCTTCATTATATTCATTCTGGCCAATCTATTTAATTGGTTTGTGTTTAAAACGTTAACCACAGCGATTCCACTGTATGGACAATTCGTTCTGGGATTCCAGGAAGGCGATTTCATGTTAACTATTATGCTTTTAACCGCATTCCTCAGTGCAACTGCATTTTTTCCACTAATGCGTTTATTAGGGAATAAAATTGGGATGAGAAATGCGTTCATTGTATCTGAAGCAATATGGATTGTCGCATTAATTCCCTTTACATTCTTGAGGGAGGGTGGTGCATGGCTTGGTTTGTCTCATAACACATGGGCAGTAATATTTATGGGTGTAAATGGAATCGGGTTATCTGGTGCGATGTTCTTCGTGGATGTTATTATGGGGAATATAATTGATGAAGACGAGATTAATAACGGCGTTCGGAGAGAAGGAGCATACTACGGCATAAATGCTTTAATAAATCGATATTCCACCATTTTTAGCATAGGTGCTATTGCATTAGTTTTTGCTGGTCAAGGATGGGCTACCTATATTATTAATCCCAGCGATATACAAGGTGCAGCACTCCAAGTAGGTATCCGATGGCTAATGATTGGATTCACAATTGCCGGAATCCTAATCGTGATTCTATTGTTGAGTTTCTTCCCACTCCATGGAGAACGTCTGAAAAAAGTGAAAGAACAAATAGCTGCAAAACAAACAGTAAAAAATTAATTTATTCCTCTTTTTTCGGTTTCTTTTCCTTCTTTTTTCTCTTTGGTAATTCGATTAATTCTAGAAGTAATCCGACCTGTTCGGTTGAATTTAAATACGCCCACTTACTTCTCATGTATTCACCTTTAGCAATCAATTCTACACCAGCGTCGGTATATTTCTGGACTTCCTCTTCTAAATCTTCAACATAAACCGCTACGTGGTGCATTCCACCCTGAGGGTTTTTCTCAAGAAATTCAGAATGAGCCGAAGTACCATTCATTACTTGAATCAATTCTAATTGTAATCCATTTAGAAACGTAAATCCGGTTTTCAATTGAAAATGCGTTTCTTCTCCGTGGAGCATACATGTTTCGGGTTCTCGTGGGAGAACATTGAAATCTAATCCCATCACATCCTTATAGAATTTGATCGCCTTATCCATATCGGGAACTACAATTCCAATTTGACTGATTTTTTCGATCATACTGACACCTTGGTTAGTTTTTATTTAAATCATTCAGACACGATTTTAAAGTTGCTTCGAATCGTTCACAGATGATGTCTGCTTCCTCTTCATTAATAATCAATGGAGGTTTGATTTTAATAACATTCCGAACCATTTCGCCTGAAGGTTTGATGATAGGCATCATTCCTTGGAAATATATACCATGGTTCCAACAGTCTTTTTTCATAGCTTCTGCAAGTTCTGTATATGGTTCACGTGTTTTTGGATCTTTAATTAATTCGACTCCGATGAATAGACCCGGTCCACGCACATCCCCGATTACAGGATAAGTTTCTTTGAGTTCTAACACACGTTTTGTAATTAAATTACCCATCTTTCGTGCGTTTTCTGGGATTTTATGTTTCTCCATTATCTCTAGTACTACAAGACATGCAGCCATGGGAACGGGGGTGGATGAAAATGTACTATGTTCTTCAGCTTCGGAAAATTGTTTGTAATCGGGGGATGCAAGCAAGATTCCTAATGGAAGACCTCCACCTGCTGCTTTGGCAAGTGTCATCATATCAGGAGCGACATCACTTTTCCCAATATCGTTGTAATAATCTGTAGCAAACATATGACCGGTTCTCCCAAATCCCGTTTGGAATTCATCGAAAATTATTTGGATTTTATTTTTACTGCATATCTCTTTCAGACCTTGTAACCATTCAACTGGAGCAGGAATCTGGCCTCCAGCACCCTGCATCGGTTCTAATAAAACTGCTGCAACTTCTTGATTAGAAGTCTCCTCCACATAATTTTGGAAAAGATTCAAGCATTCTAATTTGCATTTTTTATCTTTCTTCCCCCCCAATCCATTATTATAATTCCACGGACATCTGTAGCAGTAAGGGAAAAATGCACGTTCCCACCTATCCAATCCAAAGGAACGATATCTGGTGGCAATACGAATATATTGGGTAGCACCTGTCATTGCTAACGAGCTTCCATGATATGCTCTGGAGAAAACTACAATTTGTTGTTTCTGGTTCCTTTTTTGGGAAACATACGCTAATCGAATTGCTGCTTCGTTGGTTGCGCTCCCTCCCATGTTGTTGAAGGCAACTTTTCCGCCAAGCAATTTGCCTGGTGCAATAGATGCGATCTTACTAGCAAGTTTTGCACGTGTTTCATCTAAAAATCCATATTGGTGATGAGAAAACTTTTCAGCTTGATAGAATGCTGCATAAATCGGATCAATTGCACCATGACCCAAAGCTAAGACCCAAGCTTGGGAAGTACAATCCATAATGTTCCGCTCGTCTCCTCTTACTTTAAAATACGGCGTTCCTGTGCCTACGGAATCTGCAAAAACACGTTCGAACACAGGAGTGAGTAGATGTGTTTTTGCTTCATCAATTTCCTCATCAGAAAGAGTATAATCCAACATTTCTTTGATTTCTGATTTTGATAACCATTTTGTGTTTCGCATAGTTAACTCTCAAAGCAGTGTTAACTGATTATCAAATGCGATAGAATAAAAACCCTACAAAAAGAAGAAATTTGATTAATTACCCTCTTCTCGTTCGTCTTCGAGTTTCTCGGTAAAAATCTCGGGTTTAGAAGTAGGTAGAGTAACAGGAAAATATCCGCGAATGATTTGAACCTTCAACTCATTCATAAGTCGAATTGCACCATTCCTATCCGATTGTCTTAATCGTACAGGAGTTATCTTTCCATTCCATTCAATTTCCCCTAACCGTCCCTCAGCAACTTCTTTGGGACATGTCCAAACACAAGTGCCACAATTAAAGCATAATAATCGATTAATTCCCGTTTTTGTGGAAAATGCTTCTGTTGGGCAAAGTTTTTCAGCGGGGCATTCTGAATTCATTTCACAATTCTCACAGTGAAGTTTTTGGAAATTATCCTTGGTACGAATAACTAAATCAATTGATTTTTTACCCCAAACTTGACCGTAATCAACTGTAGTAATCACTTTTCGGCCTACAATATCCACCAAGTTAAGAGCGACATTTTTATCCTCCATTTTCAGATTATTGAAAACTTCTTCATTAAGAATGGGGATTGCAGCAGCGATCGTGCAAATCACCTCGGGTCCTCTTGCAGTTTTAAAACCTCCCATATATTCAGGTTTCATATCAAAAAGTGAAGCAATTGTCATTAGATTAGGGCGTTCTTGAGAGGATCGCGTTCCCGAACCAATTATATATCCCAGAGCACCATTGACAAGAACAGGGCTTCCTATTCCGAGCACGTCAAAATTAGGATCATTTTCTAAAGGGTTGATTGCTCCAACTCCACAAAATGAAATTTCACTCAAATTTGGAGCCATATCCATCACTGTAAAAATAGATTTTATTGGTTCTTCACTCGGATTAATAAATGCGTTGTAATTTTTAAATCCATGACGAATTCCGAGCATTTTTGCGAAATATATATCATTGATTGTGAGATTTTTTTTTATTTCGATTCCTTCGATTGTCTTCGCTTTTACATTCACTGGTTTATGTGCCACTAAATCTCGTAATAAATGGCCTGCTCCATAATCTGGATTTGACGTGCTGGTATCCGTCGCATAAATAATCAAATCTACTAATCCCAATGTTTCATTAGGACATGGTCCGACATAACACGGAATGTCATTCATGGAAAGACTTTTTACTTTGACAAACTCTTTCGGATTTCCAATGCGAAAGGCCAAGATCGCAGATGTTCCACTCATTAATCCTTTTGTTGCAGTTGTTACTACATCCACATCTTCAAAAGAGATTTTTTTCCCCGTTTTTGCGACTTGACACAATTCTTGTGCCGTCATTATCACAGCAGAACCATCAGAGATCTTTTTCTTGATCTCTTCTATCGATCGTTTCTTTCCCATTGGGTTCATCCGTTTTTATTTATGGATAACAACAAAAAAGAATGTGTGGATAAAAATATGTGCCTATAACATTCTATAATTATTTAACTGTAACAGATTTGGCGAGATTGCGGGGTTTATCGGGATCTAATCCTTTTTTTATGGAAATGAAATATGCCATTAATTGTAAAACGAATGCACAAGGAACCACACAGGTATCAATTGCATATTTTGAATCCAAAAAGGGAATCCGAATAGTGTAATCCGAGATTGAAGTGATTTTTTCGTCGGTTGCTGAAACGATTGAATATACAACCGCACCTCTACTCTTCATTTCCATTACGTTACCTATCATTCTATCATAGGTTTCATCTGGAGGTGAAACGAAGATAACAGGGAATCCGTCTTCGATAAGCGCAATTGGCCCATGCTTACTTTCACCAGCTGCATATGCTTCGGTGTGAATATATGCTACTTCTTTTAACTTCAATGCACCTTCTAAGGCCGCAGCAGAAGAAATTCCTCGAGCCAAGAAATATACATTTTCGAAATCCATTAATTTACCTGCGATTTCTTTGATCTTTCCTTGTTCAACGAGTATCTGTTGGGTAATTTTGGAAGTGGCTGCTAATGCTTCTTTATACATAGTCACCTCATTTTTTGAAATGGTGTTATGAAGTTCTGCAATTCGCAATCCTATTAAACTCAATGCTGTTACTTGAGTACAAAATGCTTTTTGAGAAGCAACTGCGATTTCTGGCCCCGCAGTGGTAATGAGAACATGATCAGAATACCTAGTGAGTGAGGATCCCACCACATTTACAATTGAACATATCTTCGCATTCCATTTATCCCGAGCATAGCGCACTGCTTCTATTGTGTCTGCTGTTTCTCCCGATTGGGAAATCGCAATGACCAAAGAATTTTTCGATAATTTTGGAACAAGATCTACAAATTCAGAGCATAAAACTGCGTCTATATAAGGTCCCCCACAACGTGTTATCTGAAATTTTCCTGCGAGTGCCGCATAGTAAGAACTCCCAGCAGCAGTGATAAATACATGATCAGCATCCATAATTGCCTTGCAAAATCCATCCAGATCAGTTTGCGGGATTTGTACCTGTTCTTTGATTTTTTGGGGGACTTCATGCAATTCTTTAATCATATACCACGGGAATTGGACTCCATCTAAACTTTTTTGTGCCGCATCAATGGAATAACTCACTTCGAATGGAGATATATTTTTTTTCTTTCCTTCGTGTACTCCATAAATTTCCACTTCTCCAGGCTTTAATATTGCTACCTCGTCATCATCTAGAATAATTGCCTCTCGAGTTAAGGGAAGAAAGGCGGGAATGTCACTTGCACAATACGTAGATTCTCCGGGGATAATTCCTAAAACCAATGGGGATTCCTTGCGCGCTACGATCATATAGTCAGGGGTATCTGCATGGATTACAACAACTCCATAGGCTCCACGACACTTCTTTACTGTTTGGATCACCGAATCCTTGAGATCAAAGCCTTTGGCAATAAATTCCTCAATCAGGTGCGTGAATACTTCCGTATCTGTATCAGATTTAAAATCATGACCGCGAAGAAGTAGTTCTTTTCTCAGATCTTGATAATTTTCTACAATTCCGTTATGCACAATTCCAATTTTCCCTGTGCAATCGAGATGTGGATGAGCATTGTGTTGAACCGGTTTACCATGGGTTGCCCATCGGGTATGTCCAACACCAAATTGGCCTGGGATTGAATCAAGCCACCCATTTTTATTAATATCTGCGATACGACCAGATTTTTTCCGTAATTCAATAGCTCCATTATTGACTACAGCAATTCCAGCAGAATCATATCCACGATACTCTAGTCTCTCTAACCCTTCCCGAATTAGTTTCCCGACTTCTAAATTCGACTTATTAGAGATTATTCCAAAAATTCCACACATGAATATCGTCTTCTATAAGATATTCTAGGAAAAAAAGCATAGGATCAGTAAGCAAAATCATCTATTTTCTGGGGGAAAAGCTCCTTGAGATAGAAAGATGAAATCCGCTTTGACATCTCACGGAGTTGCCCCTCATCTTTGCGAGTAATCGCGCGTCGTAGCATGATGTCAACTAATTCTTGCATCTGGTTGATTTGGTTAATTTTCTGTTTTTCTACTTGATACTCTTGAATAATTTTTACTAGATTATAGGCTTCCATTTGTTCTCAAAAAAAATATCATCTATTTAATTAATGAGGAGACGTATCATGGGGATGATACACATACCATTGGCTATGTGATATATTTAACAGATTTAGAATCTAAGAACTAGTATGGAATGCAATCTGCCCGATCTCACTGACATTCAAAACCATAGAATCCGCGAAATTCTTGAAGAAACAAATGTTTTCGATTCCCAATCAATCTGTCCCGAAATATGCAAGATAGAAAAAAGTAAGAAAAATCTCGTTCTTTCGATATCCCCGAATGCAAAAAGACCTATTGTGCTAAAACTGTTCTCCTCGGCAGATTCATTACAAAACGAAAAAAAAATTTATTCTTTTGGACAAAAAAATATTTTTTCTAAATCGGATAACCTTCCTGAGATAAAATATGCAATTCCAGAGCTTATCCATAAAGGTGACGACTATATTATTACTCAATACATCCAAGGGGAAAATACAATGGATATGTTTACCACACAAATGGAAGATCCGTGGAATCAACCTTTATTACAACAAGTAATAACTGATTTATTGCAATGGGTTATTAGATTCTCAAATGTCTATAAGTTAGTTCCCTTGGATTGTCATATCCGAAATTTTATTTTACATCAAGATACAATTTATGGAGTAGATTTTGAGGAATTGGGGGTATCGGATGAAAAAAGTCTCCTTAAAGTATTTGCAACCTTATATTTTTCTATTTTAGGGGCTTATCCAGGAGTAATTGAGGGGTTAAAATTAACAGAAAAGGCAAAAATTGGAGTTTATTTGATCCGAAGAATCCTTTTGTCCCCTGAATTTCAAGACATACCCATCACACAAATAATTCCATCATTTCTAGAGTATGTACGAACAGAAGCTGCTGCAGTGGTTCAAAGAAGAATTAATCTCGATAGAGGGCAGGGATATAACACCCAAAAAATAAAAGAAAATCTGGATTATGTGTTTTCTTACATTCGTTCTGATTTCACTTGATTCTTATCGGATTTTTTTGGTTTCTTCTCTCTCTTCACCCGATTAAATGCATCATAAATCATTTTATGGTATTTTTGAGCTTCTTCAGGAATTTCTGATATTTTTGATTTTCCCAAGGATAATGCAAGATAATATAATTCTGCGTGCTCTTCCACCACTTGAGCTAGTCGTAAGACTTCTTCTAGACTTTTCCCGCAAACTAGCGCTCCATGATTGGTTAATAAGACTGCTTTTCTTGTTCCCAACGCTTCCACTGCATTATCTCCTAATTCCTTGGAACCAACCTTTGAAAATTTCGCGAGTTGTATTTCTCCCCCTAAAGACATGATCATTTCTTCCAAGAGTGGACGAATCCCATTACCAGTCGAGCTCAGTACTGATGCATATCGGCTATGCATATGAATTATAGCTTGTACATCTGGACGTGCTTTATATACTGCAGTATGCATCATTTTCTCAGATGAGGGTGTCCAATCTCCATCTAACTGCTTGGTTTCAAAATCAATATGGACAATCTGATAAGGAGTAATTTGATCATAATCCACTTGGGAGGGAGTAATAAGTACTTCTTCTTTTTCAGGGATCCTAACACTCACATTTCCTGCACTACCGATATTAAAACCAAGTTCCATTGTACGGATTGCAACTTCGCATAATCGTTCTTTTAATGACCAGATAAGTTCTCGTTCACTCGTTTTCATGATACTCAGCTGAAAAATTGTATTTAACTACACAAATAGTTTCTCAAAATGAAAATTAAAAATCTAACTATAAATTTAAAAATGATGGGCATGGGGGGATTCGGACCCCCGGTCTCCCGGTTATCAGCCGAGCGCATTAATCCAGGCTATGCTACACGCCCAAAAGTGAGTGTTTTTATAGCAAATAATCCAATCTTTGAGTTATTTAATACAAAGATATGCATTACATTAAGTATCATCTTATTAAAATTTTATCGACGTACATGTTCCGAGATGACGTCATAAAAACCCTAATTACCAGATGGATAATAATCTACATATTACCTATTCAAACTGGCTAGAGTATGAAAACTGTGTTATTAGAAGAATTTATCGTAGAAGGACATGAAAATTTAAAATCCACTCATAAATCCACCTTAGAATTTACAAATGATTCTCAATTGACACTTCGGGGTACATGTGTCCTAGGAATGAGATCATCGAAGAGTTGTTTAAACCTTAATGAGGAAACCAAGCAATTTTTACGGGGGGATCATAAATTTTTAGTACGTCTAACATCCAATGTGCATACAGATGAATTTATTGGATATGGACATCCCAATCTTCTCTTAACTCATCCTCATGACATGGTTTTCCGTAAAAGTACCTATATTTGTGATCGCACAATCATGATTGCTTGTACAAAAGCAGCAATTGATATTAATAGAAACATCGTATCGTTACTTCAAGATTCATCCGTTAAAGCATTAATCCAAATTTATTTGATAGAAGAGAATTAAGTTGAGTGAAGCGCGAAAAGAATTCCAATATTTCATTATTTCACCAGTCTATGTAGTAGAATCTCTATTGGATTTTTTAAGAACGGAATTTGCTCAATCAGCAGGAATTATACGAGATCCTGAAGTTAAGATTATGAAAATCGATGAAGAAGAAACGAGACATGTTCCAATTTTAATTACTAATCTGGAATTAAAAGAAAAATCTCTTCATTTGTTGAAAAAAGAAATCGCTGAGGAAATTGATATAATTTCATTGCCATGGAAGAATGAGTGGCTTTTAACCCGAACAACAACGAATTTACACGAAAATTTACGAGAAATTCTCTCTCCGGATATATTAGAGTATATTCCTCAAGCTTTTGATACAATAGGAAATCTTGCAATTTTAGAATTAGACCGTTGGGGGGAAATCTCTGAGATTGTCGGTTCAATGTCAGAAGTGCAAAATATCCTCTCTCTGGTTGGGGAAACTATCATCAAACTTCACAAAAATATCACAACTGTGCTCAGAAAAGGGGGGAATATTTCAGGAGAATACAGGGTGCGAAAATATGAAATGATAGCTGGATCTAATCAAACATCTACCCTCCATAAGGAGAACAATTGCATGTTTCATGTGGATCCCACGAAAATGTTTTTTTCTTCTCGACTTAGTTTTGAACGTAATCGTGTAAGTTCGTTAGAAATTAAAAAAAATTCACTAATTTTAGATTGTTTTGCAGGATGTGGACCTTTTTCTGTTCAGATAGCGCATAACCATGATGTAAAAATTTTTGGTGTAGAAAAAAACCCTGATGCCTTCGATTATTTTAAGAAAAATGTAGTATTGAATAGTAAACGCTTAATTGGATCAATTTATCCATTCTTGGGCGATTTTCGAGACTTTTACAATTCAAATGAGGGTAAATTTTGCCTAAATAAGACAGATTACATCATCATGAATCTTCCTGAACGTGTTTTCGAATTCATCCCCGATATTGTTCCTTACGTGAGAAATGATAATACTTACTTAATACTTTATACCTTTCTAAAGAGTTCTAATCCATTAGAAGACACTGAACTGATTCTTATAAGTAATTTGCAAGATAATAATATATGTGTCAAGGAAATCGTTCAAAAAAGAATAGTGTTTTCGTACTCACCCAATCAGAATAATATCTGTATTGATGTCAAAATTAGAAAGAAAAATTAGACTTTTGCACCCTTTACAAAGGGTGTCATTAATGCTTCTGTTAAAAGACTGACGAGTTCAGGAATATCTGTAAATAAAACTCGAGCTTTTATTCCGGAAACCATTCCCAAAGCAATTTTTGCATTATCAAGATTCATAGCAAAAATATTTTTTTCTGGAGTATTAGTGATACGTACTCCCGATTGCTTTAAATCATCAATTAATCCTTGATTTAATTTAGTACCTATAGGAACTGCCAAATTGAAAATTAGGCTCTTGGAATTTTGCTTAATGGCATCTACTATTCCATTATCGACTAAAAATTCAACATTGGGGCACACTAATCGTAGTGAGCGCGACACGTTTTTGATCCCATTTTGAGTAAATTCTACTAACGAAGCCATATCATTAAGTATACCACTTTCATCACTAATTACTCCTCCATCGGAACGCATATCTTCTATTTGTGCTGCTTTTGTATCAATTTCTTTTTTCAATCGTTCAATTTGCATAGTGCTTCCGAGTAATCCTTCTCCGCTATCTCTGACTTTTTGGCGTAATTCTTTAATTTTCTCTTTTTGAATTTGAAGTTGATGCTCCATTTTAGTGACAGAACTTCGCAATTCCATTTTTTCATTCATTACGGATTCCATAAATTCGAGTTTTTCTTTTAATAATCCATCTTTTTCTTGGGTTAGAGCAAATATTTTCTCATTCAATTCGCGGTTTTTTTCTTCTAACTTAGAAATTTGAGCATCTAATTCAGCAATCTTCTCTCTCGCATCATTATAATTTTCTGTTGTAGAGGAAATAGTCTTATATGAACTTGTGAGGTTATTCAAACTATCTGTGAGTGTATCCTTTTCTTTGCTTGTCGTTTCTAGCTGTATCTCTAATCTATTAACGGTTGCTTTTGCTGAGTCTAATTCAGTTTTGGTTGTGTCATAGGTTTTCTTCAAACTATCAAGTTCTGAAGCCAATTCACTTAGTTTTTCTCCTCGAGATCGAATTTCTGCATCATTTTCACGTTGTTTTTCATTCAAACGTTCAACTTCTTCAAGTAATCGATTTCGTTCCATAATTAACTGTGGATCTGGGGATTTTGGCATTTGTACACCATTACTCTGGTTTTGTAATATAGAAAAGTGTTCAACTATTCCTAAAAACTAATCTATGTTTCGTAAATCTGAACTTAATCCTCGAATTTAGTAAAAAATTAAAACAATCGAGTATTAAATGAGGTACTCTAAATTTAGAGAAAATCTGGATCCGTTGCCCAGCCAGGATAAGGCACCGGACTTCTAATCCGGTGATCGCAGGTTCGAATCCTGCCGGATCCGTTCAGATATTTCATTTATGATAATGAGGTTTGTTTTTTACAATCTTGATATATTTTTTTCATTACCTTAGCGAATTCTGCCCACCATTCTCCTCCCCGTTGGGAAGTTAGCATGGAATCCAGCTTTCGAGAATTTATACATAAGATTTCTTCACTATGTTCTTTAATTTTCTTTTTCCATATATTTGAGAATATTTGACGGGTGTTTACTTTAATGCGCGATTCAATCTGCTCATAAGTATCCTCAATATCTGCTTCTTTTTGGGCGATTTTCATTTGTTCGTAACGTTCTTTCTCATAAGCTTGTAAAAGATCTTTACAATCGATTGCAAGCGTCAAAGGAGCAGATTTACCATATCGACAACGTCTCTGAAATTTACACGGTACACAATATTCTTCAAAAGTTATCTCGAATTCATTTAATCCGGCAATTCTATATATTAATGACACTTCATCCACCAACAAAATCTGGTATTATGAATAATAAAATCTCTACCTTCGTATGTATCTTGAGGTATAATTACGGTCTTTAAATAATTCTCGAGAAAAAGAAGTAGAGGATATTGATTCAAAAACTTTTGATCTTTGAGAGATCGGGAATATGTTTATTTTCGAAAGATTACGAAAAATCGACATTGTGTGATGACGATGAGTTGACTACTGGGTTTTTAACAGTCTTATTTGGATATCTGGATTCTAAATTTGGAGCCTTGGATAGTATCAAGGCAAAAAATAACATTTTGTTAATCAAGACCGTTCAAGATATTTACATTGCTCTAATAATAGCACGATTTCAACCAGAAAATCCCAATGATGGAGAAAATGATCGTATTTCTCTATTTAATAAACGGTTAGAAAACGCTTGCAAAGCTCAACTTGGCTTAATTGAACGAAAAGTAGGAACGCTACTTCTTCAATTGAGAATTCGTCAAGAAAACAGTCTCAACTATAAATCATTGTTTATGGACATTGAGGAAGATTTTGATGCAATTATCCAAAATGGGAGACATAAAATTGGGTTCATTAAGAAAATATTTGCAAATCGTCCAATTACAAACGCATTAGAAATTTATAAAATTTAGAATCGATTTATTCGACTGCAATATACACATCTTAATTTTACGGGTTTTTCTGAAATCACTTGAAACTCGGACTTCATCGGTTCTGCCGCAACATTGGATATGCAATTCTCGTTCAAGCAAGGAAACAGCCCAATAAAAGTTTCAGGTAGATTCAATATGAATTTCTTAGAGACTTCAAAATTCTCTATGTAAGAAATAGAACATTTTGGTGATAGCAAAGAAATTTGATTCAATTGTTCATTATCGAGAAATACATTTTCGACCTTAATGATGTCTTTTTTTCCACCTAACTTCTTGGATTGCACATTAATAGCTACAGTAATCAACCTACCATCCTGTCCTTCTAAACCCAAAATATTTAGTACTCGAATTGCTTTTCCTGGTTCAATGTGATCAATTACAGTTCCACTTTTGATTTTCTCAATACGTAATGTTAATTCTGTCATATCCGATCAGTTCCTAGACGTATAAACACGATGTAATTTTTATTTTTTATTATGAGGACTCGATTAACTTTTTACCACTTTGATAGATGATTGTTCTCGTTTCTCACTTAATCGTCTTTTGCGAATTAAATTGGGAAACGAAAGATTTATTCTCTCAGTAATTATATCTCTTCTGGATTCTAAACCTTCTTTAATTTTTAATACTGAAGGAGAAGTATGACCCCGCTTAAACGATATTATTTTTGATTTACCTGTGTAGGTGTTTCCAAAAATCGATCCCACTGGATTACATGCTACAACCGGAACCCGATTTTCTAAGGCTCGTGCTTGCAAATAAATTTTCCAATTGTACATTCCATCCGCTCGTATTAAAGTCGGACTAAGTAGAAGCTCTGCACCATGCTCAATTGCTAACCGTGGGGTCTCAAAAAATGCGATATCGAAACAAATCAACACTGCAAACTTGGTGTGTGTTGGTTCATGTGAAAAAATTTGAAGATATTCTCCCGGAGTAAATATTTTCGGTTCATAACTATATAAGTGGAGTTTATCTTGTCTACCAAGTTCATTTCCTTTATTATCAAAAACGTAACTGGTGATATAATATTTGCTATTCTCACGTTCTTCCCAAATTCCCCCCGTTATTATGTGTACATCATTATTTTTAGCTAAATTTTGTAGAAGGTGATATGAATGTCCACGTTCCTTTTCAATCGCGTTTAAAAATTGTTCTTTAGGGGGTACATTTCTCCACCTTTCCGGAAGCAATAATAGATCTGGATTTTCTTTTAACGCCTCTCCCACTAAATTAGCAATATTTGTATCCATTTCATCTTGAAGCGGTTGGATATCACATTGAATTAAAGAAATTTTAATGGATTTTGGCAAAAATAATACCTACCCAGTCCTTTTTATTAAATGCCATCCAAATTGAGTCTTTACTGGTTCGGAAATATCTCCTATTTTTAAAGAAAGAACTGCTCGTTCAAACTCTGGCACCATTTTTCCCCGTTCAAAAAATCCCAAATCTCCCCCCTTATTTTTTGAGGGACATTCGGAAAACTCTCGAGCTAGATCTTCAAACTTTTGTCCAGCATTTAATTTTTCCATTATCTTGAGAAGTTGTCCATGTTTTGGAACTAAAATGTGCTTTGCACGCATTTTACCGCCTGATGATTTTGGTTTTCCCATAATTTTCACTACTCGAATTTTATCTAAATATATTGTAAAATTAGAAAACTTCTTCTATAAAATCTAGGAATCTAAGAGATAGATTTCACAATAGGTAATAAATCCTCGAGAGAGGAAATTTCGTAATCCGCTTGGTAAGGATACGATTTTCCACTTATAATTGGATCATATTTTCCCTTTCGATGAATTAGCACAGTATTTATTCCTATATCCTTTGCGGGTTTAATATCGTGATCCATACGGTCTCCTACATACATAAATTCACTTGGTAGAACATCCATTTCATTTAAGCAATATTTAAAATACTCGGGATTTGGTTTTTGTAAACCTATTTCTTCGGAAATGAATATATCAGTAAAAAATTGCTCTATCTTCAGTCGATGTAATTTTTCATATTGCTTAATTGGTCGTCCATCACTGATCAAAATCATTGGATATCCAATTTTTTTAAGGGTAACTAGGCAACCCAGCACATCTTCAAATGGTTTAATATTTTTTACCTTTACTTCATGATATCCCATGATTCCTGCAGCAACATATTTTGGAATTTTAAAATCAGGTATGGTAATTTCATATTTCACAGGGTCTTTTTTCATTCTTTCCAATAATGTATCATAATGGTGTGTATAATTACTACCAAATTCCTTTACTATATCAAATAATCCATTGATTCCCTCTTGTAATGAGAAATTTAGTCCGCATTCTTGGATTTTTTTTAACCCTCCGATTCGGGCTTGAGTAGCTAACTCACTTGCATTAAACAAGGTATCATCCAAATCAAATCCAATTAGGTGAATCATATTATAAAAAACTCTCCAAAGATAGGAATCAATAGAAATCCTAAGTTATTTAGTATAGGCTTTCTCTCCAAATAATAATTAGTTAAATATTCGACTTATCTTTACTAGATAGAATAAACGAACACCCGATCAAATCAACAGTACACGTAGAAATACAATGACAATTACAATTACTTTAAGCTGGTTCCATAGGAAAATTGGCCCAACAATCTATTATGAATACCCCGAATCAAATTTACCACCAGATGAATTAACAAAAATACCGGACCTCATGGACATGAAATTTGAAGAGGGATTCTTCAGTCATTCACTTGAAAACCTCTATCTGTTCAATTATTTCTTTGAAGTAGCATCTAGATGGGCACGAGGTCATAAAGAGATGCTGCTTATGTCAGTGTGTTTCACTAATCCAATAACGACACAAATTCAGCATGAAATACTAGTAAAATGCATCGATTTTGCAAACACATTAAAATCAACACCCAATGTCTATAAATCGTTTTATTTAGACGGTCCTCCATCCGGGGAATTCCCCGTAGAACAAAATGATGAAGCTGATATTGTAAAAAATGATAGTATATTGAAAGGATTACTGCGGGATCTCTACTGGAATATAGTATCATTTTCACGAGAGAAAACTGAAGAAGAAATCACTGCGGAGCTTCTCAGTCGAAAATCAGTAGATGAGATTATTCGATTCCTATCACGTGGTCCTGTGGAAAAGGAAATAATCGCTAAGTGGTATACTCAACATTTTCCAGAATTGGTATTAGAGGAAGTCCTATATGAACTGGAAAACCAGAAGTTTATAGTTCAGAATGAGATTGAACACGTAACTTATGTTCTACTTGTAAAGATAGTAAAAGTCCAAAGAACTCCGCCTGAATGCATAATTACGTTAATCCAAGAGAAACCAGAATTAATGGAACTTATGGATGAATTTACGGAACGTGTCGGGAACTTTTTCAATAATTACAAGGAGTCTCCAGAAGATTCAAAAGAATTAGTTAAACTCGTTGCAAAACCCGGCATCTATGATGTATTATTGCAATTACGAGCGGGTCCAATTACAAAAGACCGAATTATCAATAAACTTGACAGCGAACCTATCAAAAATTTAATGGATATCCTAAATGTCCTAACCACCCAGAAAATAATCGACGAATTCAACTATAAGGGAGAATTGAAAGTGCTTCTAATTGATGATATCCAATTCACAACCTCCTTTCCAGAATATTTAATGAAATTCAAATCGAAAAAACCTGATATTTCTAATATCGTATCAAACGATACGAATAACAAAGTCACCCGAACTTTAATTAAAACAAAATTGCCCGAACCTAAAGAAAATTCAGGATTGGAAAATCTTGGTGAAGAAGTATTTAATAAGTTGAAAAAAATATCAAAAGAAAAAAGCAGTACAAATAAGGAAGAATAAAATGGCGGAAAAGGAATTAAGCTGGGGGAAAGTTGTTGAGAAAAACACGTTGGGGAACATATCATTACCAAAAAAAATGTTCGATTCTTTTTTCAAAGAATCTTGGACTTCATCCCCATCTTTAACACATGTTCTTATTGTATTTTCTCCAAAACCACGTGCATTAAAAATTGATATATTTCCTTTAGAAGGCAGTGAAGTAATTAAAATACTACTTAAATTAACCGATTTCTCCGTCAACACAATTGAACAAATTCGAGAGATCACCAAGGAATTGAAATTACCGGACGACTTATTCATGTCTGGAGTGTGTATAGAGCAGCGTTTTTGCATCTATGAATCGTATATAGAGAAAAATAAGTTGAAAGTTTCCGTAGATCTAATCAAAGAACGTTTTGCTTCTGTTGAAAGCATCACGGAAGTTCAAGTACAATATATTGAATAGGAGTTTTATATGTCAAAGCATTCTCGTGTTCCTGATACTGATGATGACTTCGTAAAGTATAAGTATATTTTAGGAGAAATGGGAATTCAAATATTAATCGCAATTTCTCGGGGGGCAAACTCCAAAGTTTCTATACGCTTATTATCAGGAGTTCCTCCAGAATGCATAACTGGACGTTTGCCTGTTCTTTCGAGCCTTGATCTGATTTTTCAAACCCAAGAAGAATATTACATAACTGAAAGGGGAAATAGTTTTTTAGTTTGTATCGAAAATGAGTAAGTGTACCAATGACGATATCAAGACGATCTGAGAGTTATGCCCTTAACTCCGTGATGAAAGCGATCCACACCGAGGTATGTATAATAGATAGCATAATTTTTTTAGCACGTAACTTAACACATATTATAGTAATAGATAAAAAAACAAGGAAACAAAATAATGCAATTCGGCGGAGATATTGGAATCGGGCCAGAAGATATTAACCGTTTAGAACCCGAAATCGCGTACGTCACATCAAATTCAGATATAGAAGCTATCGCTTTAGTTACAGACTCAGGCTATCAAATAGCCTATGCAGCGATAAATCGATCGATTGATTCAGATGCATTATGTGGAATCGCTTCCGCCTTGACATCGACATCCAACATGGTTACAAAAACAGTCTTTAACGAAAATTTATCAGAAGTTATCGTTCGCGCTGGAAATGGATATATCGTTGTTTCTAACGCTGGAAGATTCGTACTGGTTGGTGCTGCTCAAAATATACAAAATATGATGAAAACTGTGAAAATTTTTCGAGTCGCTTCTCAACGTATCGCTTCTCAGTTTCCCCGTTTTTAAGACCCACTACCGACAAAATCAAAAATTCTTTTAATTCATTTTATTTTCGTAAACGCTGTCCTATAATAATACCGTGACAATAATATATTTTATACTCCCCGAAACTAATATGACTGAGAATACCAATGAATCCGTTCGAATCCATTCCACAAGAAATTAAACAAACAATTCTAGACGCAAAGGAAAACGGACTAACTCGAATGCAAATTTGTACACAGTACGGATTCGATTGGGATGTAGTTATTCATTGTTTTGGAGAATCCCAAAAAAAAATAATTGAAAAAGAGATGGTTCATCAAGGCATAGGGTACACCTTTAAATGGGTGAGACATCGATATAGTGCTTTGAGTCAAAACACAAAAACACAAGTTTTGTATAAATACTTATCCACTATTGCACAAGGACATTATCCAAAGGAATTTTTTAATGACAGGTCTGTACAGCGAATATCTCAATTTCGTTTGAATCGTTTAAAACGAGGAATTGTGGCAGAAATTGGAAAATCTTTGATACGGGAAGGTCACATTCAAGAAACTCTCAGTATCCACCCCTTGACGAAAATTGCAAAACACTTATTCGCAGAGCATGTGAACCAACAAAAACCAAAACCATCTCACAATGACATCCAAACTCGGATTTTAGAAAAAGATCCCCATGCAATGGCAATGGAAATTCCTATTTGGGGAAATCCCCCCATTACTCCTGAGGTAGTCACCGGTCATATTGATTTACTTCGTTTTGTAGATGATGTATTATTCATACTTGACTATAAACCTGAAAATAATTTTATGCCCTCCGTCCCACAAGTAGCGTTTTACGGATATTTATTGCAAAAAAATCTGAATTTGAAAAACATTAGATGTGCATCCTTCAGTAATAAAAGAATCTGGGAGTTTAATCCTGATATCTTAAATGAGATTAATCGTATTTTATCAGAACATAACATCAATTTCTTTGCTTGGCAAAAATATATATAGAAAAAGAAATTACTCGCAGTAATCATCTGAGCAATATCTATTTTGTATGGTAAATGAGGATGACCTCACAATAGCTGATTTTAAGAATTGGTATCCGATATCGTAAGTAGATCCATCACCAGCAAGGTGGATTACATATGGTATTTCTTTCTTCCAGATTCCTTTATATCGGAGCATCCTATAGGTAGTTGCAACTGCATCTGCCACTGTAGCTCCTGATTCGAACAAATGATGCATCCATGAAGATTTCCATGAGGTTAGATCATCCTTACTGGTAGCAACTTCCAAACAACAAGTGTTATTTACATACAAGATATTGTTTTTTGCGACTTGCGTTGCAGCAAGAGTCAAAAGATGTACAATGGATCCCGCACCACATCCAGGACACAACCCATATCCAGGAGCTAAATGAGTCTGAGGTGCAAACTGCTTCACGTTCATTTTATAGACATCCATAGGTGCTTCTGCTCCCAAATTGTCTACAAGAGCAACCATATTTCCTAATCTTGCTTCAGTTTGTTGAATCAGCTCATTAATCAAATCCTCTTCAAATTTGGGTTTGAATAAATGGTTGTATTTCCCCATGGTTTTAATAAATTCTAGGAATTTTTCTCGATTGAATTTAAGTGGTCGAGAATAACTCCATTTTGGGACTCCATCTTTGACACGAATGGTTATTAATGGATAATACCCAGAATCCGTTGCTAATTTTGCGATCTTAAAAGAATCATGAGCATCAGATCTCCAACCCCGTGGACAAGGAGAGAATGATTGAATAAATCCTCCACCAGGGGTTTTCATCGCTTCAATAACTTTTCCCATGAAATCCAAAGGATAGGCTAAACTTGCCGAAGCAAAGAAGGATGACTTTGTTCCCAGAAATGCCATAGGGTTTAAGATGTCTTGTTTTACACCCACCTTCCCTTTAATTTCTTCTCCACCAGGTCCTGTTGTTGTGGAACATGCAAAAGGTGTAGAACCACTTTCTTGGATCCCCGTATTCATGAATGCCTCATTATCATAGTTGAAATATAAGACAGTGTGGCGCTCTTGCCTTTTTAATAAATCATTTACATCAATGATATTTGATTTGACTGCCATTTAGATTTCCTCCAGTTTGTCTTTTGTTTCTCGAACGCCAAGGTAATAATAGAGACGTCCTTTCATATCTTTGACTTTTTCCATTTTCTTTGCTGCTGCATTAAATTCATCTTTGGTAACATCTCTTCCACCCAATCCAACAACGAAAGCTCGGAGTATCGTACCTAATGGGTATGTTGCAGTAGCAATAGCGGTTGCTAATGGAGGTAAAATATTGTTTAGGGAATCATCCTTCTCTAATACGATGAGTTTCTCGATGTTATGTTTCTCGATCATCTTTTGGAGTTCTTCATAAGGGAAGGGCCTCCAAGTTCGGATCTTAATCAATCCATAATCCTTGTTATCTTCCATCCAACTGATGATGTTTCCACACATTGATCCCATCGTAATAAACGCAGTTTTTGAAGGAGCATCTAGATTGAATCCTTCTACATGGTCATAATGCCTTCCGGATAATTTTCCATACTCTTTGTAGGTCTTACTCATTATTCCTAAAACGCCCTCTTTTGCTTTGTCTAACCCCCTTCTTCCTTCCATGAAAAATGTTGGAGTAACAATGCTCCCCCACGTTCCAGGATTATCGGGGCTGAATATATGACGATTTTTTTTAGGAGTAAATTTCATTACCTCAGCATGAGTTAATGCTTCGAAATTCTGTGCTGAATGTGAAATGATAAATCCATCATGCACGAACATCGTTGGAAACAATGAATCTTCTGCGATTTTCGATGCCATAATCGCCGCATCATAAGTTTCTTGTACGTTTTCTGAAACTATCGCATTCCATCCAAAGTCCATGAGTGTATATTCCCACGAGTTCCAGATGCTCAAATTCGGAGAGTTGAATGCACGAGCGGATATTAACATCGTTAAGGGTAATCTCCATCCCACAGGCATAGGTAATCCTTCACACATTAACAGATACCCTTGACTTGCAGTTGCTGTAAAAGTCCGTGCCCCTGCAGCACAAGCAGCTGTACTATATGATATTGCTGCTAATTCGGATTCGACATTGACAAATGCTGATTTAAGGAATCCATGATTAACCACATCGCTTAATCCCTCAACAGATTGTGTCTGGGGGGTAATTGGGAAAGCACAAATTACATCAGGATCGGTTTGTGATACGGCACCTGCAACTGCGTAATTTCCCGTCATGTTTAATTGTTTTCTCTCAGTTATTTCTCTAAAGAATGGGCTCATTGGTTCTACAGACATTATTTTTTACCTCCTGTGGGTTCTTTCTTCATTTTTTCAGTTAATGCTTTCTTGGGACAGATTAACACACAGTTCATGCAACCCTTACAATGATATTCGTCTACTCCAGCCATGTGATACTCTCCATCTTCTCCTAATTCTCGGATAATGGCTAAATCTGGACATACCATAAAACATTTTTGACAATTGATGCAAAGTTCTTTATTCCACTGTGCAACAGACACACCCCAAGAACCAGTTTTTACTACTTCGGAACCACCGGGAGTGTACCATACGCCTGCGAGGTCACGTTCCTTATATCCTGGATTGCCTAATCCAGTGTGACTCCAAGGTTTTTTGGTATCTGCACCATAATCCAATTTAAAACCCATATCAAGGATCTCTGTTTTTTCGAAGGCACGTTCTACTACCCTTGCATTTTTTTCAGCGATACTTGCTTTAAAGGTTTTAAAAATCGCATCCTTTAATTGGTCTAACGTGAAAATTCCTGATACTTTTACTAGAGCCCCTAAAATGACCGTGTTGGTAATATTTCTTCCTAAAACTTCAAGTGCAAGACCAGTTGCATCTAATTTCGCAAGATTGATGTCATCTCGGCTAATCTTAGATTTGATTTCATCGAATGACATATCAGTGTTGACAATCAGCCACCCTCCGGGGGTCATACCAGCAGCAACATCAATATCTTCCAATAAAGTATCGTCCAGCACCCCTACATAATTGGGTGTGTATACTTGCGTATTTGTTCTAATCAAATTCTTATTTTTTCCCAAACGCGCATATGATTCGGTAGGAGAACCCATTCTTTCGGCACCAAACCGAGGTTGGTTTACTCCAAATCCTGCAAAAGAGTCAACGCACAATTGGGAGGCTGTAACACCGCCTTGTCCACCACGTGCGTGAAATCTTATGCTAATTACATAATCTGACAGTTTTTATTCATCCTTTGACAGTTTATTCATCTAAAATGAATTTAGATAGATGGTATTGAGAAGCAATTGTTTTCTTTTCATAAAAATTTTCAGTTGGATGCTTCATTAATCGTTATACAATAGGGCTGATCGCATTGAATCAATAACTAATCGTATCAAAGGCTTTTTAATTCAAGGACAATAAATCCTTCCTAATTATTCAAAGGATACTGGATTGGCGTTAATGTCGAGACTACGGAAGAAATCTACTATTACGGTTATCATTCTCATAAGCTTATGTGCTATCGTTGTGTTTAATCAATGTATCAAGTTAGGTTCCGCTTGGGATGTGGAAGAACTCACTGCACCAATTGGACAACACCCGACTATTGATGGAAAAAAGGATAGTTACTGGAGTGGTGCAAATACTACTGATAATGAATCCCCCGATCTTCGACTATATGTTATGATTAATAGCTCATTTTTGTATGTATTAGTCGAAGTTCGTGTGGTTAACCATAACGATGATGAATTTGTGAAACTCCTCCTGTCTAACTCAACCGATTCAGAAGTTGAAGATTTTAAAGATGCAAAACTGATCCAAACCAGGAATTTTTCACATTCCGATACGCGATCCTATTTCACTGAAGATCAACACTATGATGGTGGAGAGTATCTCAATGATTCTGTATCCAATTTTATAGGAGCTGCAAATGTTTCTACGGCTGCAAATTCCTATAGTTATTATGAATTTCGACTCACTACCAGCACATCGGCACAATATATTTTTGATTACCATAATGATACTTCGCTTGATTTTGATGAAACTTACGCGATAACGATACAATTTGGAAACCATCCAGAAGGTGAAGATCCAACGATTCAAACAACAAGTACGGTTCTACTCTCTTTTGCATCCATTGATATACCTTATGTCGAGCCCCCAGAAATAAGGAAGGTTATGCTAATTCTGACTTATATAGCATTCTCCGTGGTAGGAATCGGATTTATTGTGATCGTTGTGATTTCGTATCAATCCCGGATGAAAATATAGGAGGATAGAAAAAAATGCCAAAATACAAGAAAGGAAAAAAACAAGTCCAAGAAGAGCAAGATACCCGTCAACGAATGTCGGATCAAAAAACGGAAATGTACAATTCTTCTATTAGATCTCTGATTGTTGGAGGAATTTGTTTCGTTCTTTCGCTCCTATTCAATGGATCTTTGATAAATATAACCCCAGAAAGTGGAACTGCAGCTGATGTTCTTCTAATCCTAATGAAATCCTTGTTCATAGTTGTATTTTACACTTTCACTTTAATTGGTCTCGCTAATGCAATGGAATTACGAGGAAAACCCTCAGCTTTAAGAGAGGTATTCATTATAGGTGCTATGGCGATAATTCAAGGGATTTTAAGTTTACCCGTCTTTTTCGTGTCTTTGATAGGAGTTATTCTTGCCACACTATATCTTTGGGGAGTTCAAGTTCGGGTAGAACGATACTAAAATACTTCCCAATATTATGCAAATAACATTTGGGTTAAAATTGCTTTTTTTCTTTTACCAACTAAGTGAAGGTATGGTGAAGCTGGTAACATTAAATATTCCTCAAGTATATCTTGATGGGATTGAACACTTAGTTGAACAGGAAATTTATCCCAATCGATCAGAAACCATTCGAATTGCAATTCGTGACTTTTTACTCAAGGAGTACAATGGTGAAAAAATTTTTAAAATTAAATCTTAACTACTTCTCTCAACAATATCTCCATGAAAGTATATAGCGTGGGGTTGTTATAGTCATTACATCCATGGGTGCACAAAAAAAACAAGATTCTGATTCTTCTAACAGTGATATCGATAAGATTCAAAGAGAAATACAGAACTTATCCAAAATTACCGATAAATTACAAGCCAATTATAAAATAATGTCTAAATCTCTTAAAGATATCAATAAATCCATTAAATTCCTTACAAAAACAGTGCAGAGCAACAAGGATTTTATCGATAGAATCCCATTTGAAAAAGAAAATCCTCAGCTCGATGGTCCCACTCCTTTGTCTGAAGGTACATATGGTGAGCGGGTTAAAATTGATAGAAAAAGTTTCCTCCCCGCACTAAAAAGAATCCTTTTGGATCTCAAAAATAATGGTGAAAAAGAGTATATCGATATAAAAACAGTGAAAAAAGCATTTATGGAATGGTATTATCTTGAATTTGAAACCGAATTTGATCAATGGTTACTTGAATCTTATTGGTCTAATGAAATCGAATTGTTTTCAGGGATGAGTAACTATTCTGTGAGGGATATTTACGATAATGTCTATCATCACATTAAATTCTAATTCCACACTGCATGATCTTATTTCATTTTATGAGAATTCCATAGATTTCATTCACTTCTATAGAGGTATTCTTGATTTCTACCTGAAAAATCGAGAGAGATTTCTAAGAAATCAAATTATGGAACCATTGGAATTTCATCGTATTGTGACCTCTTTAACAGATTTCCTATCGAACACTCACCCTTCCAATCAAGAGGGTAATCGGAAATTTGGTAGGTATTTTACTCCAAAATCAATATGTCGTTTCATTAACCAACGTGTACTATATCAACAAGGAAAAATCGATTTTTCTGAAGGAAAGGTCCCCATTATTTTAGATCCTAGTGCAGGACTTGGTTACTTTCTTGTGGATATGTTATTTTTACTAATTAAAATCGAATTAAAAGAAAAAACCTCTCTTACTAGTTTGCAGACCATCCTCTCATCAATGTTCGGTTGTGAGATTGATGATCAGACAAATACACAAGGACGTACATTGTTTCGAAGCATAATCGGATTAATTTTTCTTATTCGAAATTGTACGACTGATTTTATAATTTGTTCAAAGATAATTAGTCAAAATTTCATACATCAAGACTTCTTAAAGGCAGAGATCCCTTTCACTCCACAAATAGTTATTGGGAATCCACCTTATGTTCGCGTTCACAAGCTGGAATCTACTTATAATAGCTATCTTCGGAGTCATTTCCTTAGCGCGAAATATGATTTTGATATTTACGTTTGTTTTTTCGAAAAATGCATAAAATTACTACCAAAAGGCGGATTACTTGGATTCATAACTCCTGAGAAATATTTATTACGAAAATATGGAGGGAAGTTAAGATTATTAATGCTTATACATTGTGTTCCTCTGGAGTTTATTGATATATCTCGATGTAGTGATCTATTTGAGGTATTTACATATCCACTCATCACCATTTTACGAAAAATTGCCTTTGCTTTTGAAACTAAAGTTCCTGACTTGCTAGAACATTTGAATCGGCTAAGTAGAGATAATCCTAATGATACCCTTATTTTCATTAGAACCTCTCAATTCTCTTATCTAGATCAAAACTGGATTCATAGATTGTTAGATTTTCCAAATGATCCTTCTGACTCAATTCCAAATACAATTGAATGGAAAGTCTTTACAAATCAAAATTATAATAAATTCCTCTCTAATGAAGGATATCGGTTTAATTTTATATTAAATCCAGTAGTAGATGAATTAGAAGCGCATTTTCATGACTTCAGTCGATTTCGAGATACAGATCTACTCTTATTTAGCGGTACCCCTCGATCGAAGTATTATCATCAAGTTATAAAAAACGTCTTTGAGGACAAAAAAGAACATAATAACGCTTTAAAGTTCATAATGTCCAAAAATGTTGCTCCGTATTGCATTTTTTGGGAACTTCCCGTTGGTTTAGACGGCCAAGAGTATCTCTTTCCACAATATAAATTAAAAAATAGCGTATTTTCTCCATCTTTGATTTCAAATTTCCAATCTGCCCCAAAACTCATTTTAAAGGCAAACTCTCGTAATCTAACTGCAGCAATTGACCGTGTGGGGTATTCATTCATGGGAGGATATGGGTTAATCTGGGGATCTAAGTTTTTAAATTTGGAAGTGATTTGTGCAATCATTAATTCCGATTTGGTAAACTACTATATCACAAAAAAATTCCAATCCTACATGGTAAATTCCCACTTTTTATCAATCAACAGCATAATGGTGAAAGACATTCCTTTACCAGGAAGAATTGATTCCACAACAGGAAAATTTGAACCTTTAATCGCTCAAAAGGAATTTGATGAAATAATAGATAGAATAACTCGTATTGTGGCAAATTTGGAGAAAGAGTTCCAAATTGTTAAATCTACAGAAAATAAAGAGGAACAAATTAAACTGAAGCAATTATTATACGAATCTCAGTTGAACACAAAAATAAATACACAAACTGGAAAAAAAGGAGTAAATCTTCTTATACAATCTCAAATAAAAAAACTTAACGAGTTAGTTTTCGAATTATACAATATTCCTAAATCTATAGTCCAATAAAATGATCAAAGATAGGGAAGTATTTGATGGTATGGAAGACAGTTGATACCAACATAAATGTCAGAAAGAATATTCCCGCGCCTTCTTTTAGAATTTCCTTCCACGACCAGTTCTCTTTATCGTATCGAAACCGGAAAAATCCAAAACTTAGGATCCACGGAAATCCAAACCACATTAAGATCATGTAGATGAACATCCACCATCCGACTAGTTCAAATGCATAAACACCTAGGAAACCAGCAACTGCTCCAGTAATCGCTTTAGCCCAGTAGAACAGTTCTTTCTGTCGGACAATAGCGTCTTTTTCTAATTCAACTTTTGTCTTTTTCCGCTTTACAAGGTATTTTCCTGCGAGTTTACTCTTGTTTCTGATTCTACGCGCCATGTAATCCACTGTTTGAAAAGATAAAATTAGTATAGTCTAACACATTACAACTAATAAATAATGCCGAAGAAACAATCTAGCAAGAATAATGTCTCTAATCTAGATGTATTTGTTATTGCTAAAGAACTAAATATGCTACTCCAAGATGGGTTTATTGATAATGTGTATGAAATATCTGACAATCTCCTTAAGATAAGATGTCGAACCAAAGAAGGGAAAAAGGATCTCATCTTGGACGCCTCTAAAAGGATGAATATAACTTCTTATAATTATCCTACTCCTCCCATGCCATCCCAGTATTGTTCTGCATTACGTAAATACTTGAAAGGGAGGAGAATACAAAGAGTATATCAATATCATCTCGACAGAATTTTAATTTTTGAGCTCGCCAGTAAGGAAGGAGAGTCATGGAAATTTATCGTAGAAATGTTTCTGGGGGGTAATTTCTTATTGATCGATGGAGATAATCGCATTTTTATGGCGAAACATTATAAACTTCTCAAAGATCGTAGAATATTAGCCAAAGCCGATTACATTCCACCTCCTCAACGAGAAAAAAATTTCATGAATATGACATATGAAGACTTAGTTGAAATTTTAGAACAATCCGAAATTGATACCATTCGAACAATTTCAAAAAATAGTGGACTAGTAGGGTATATTGCAGAGGAAATGTGCAAACGCGCTCAAATTGATAAGACTAAAGACGCAAACTCACTTAAAAAAAGTGAAATTAAATCACTTTATACAGAAATTCAAAAACTGATTAAAATCTTGAATCAAGATTCCTTCCCCGGCCTAATATATACAGATGATAACGATGAATTCGTTTTTTTTGAACCATTTGATCTAGAAATCCATTCTCATCTGAAGAAAATACAATATTCCAGTTTCAATGAAACTGTGGATGAATACTTTGCGAAATTAGATTCCAAATTTTTGTTATCCAGTGAAACCGATAAAGCAAGTAAAGCTTTGCGAAAGTTTGAGAGAATTTATGAATCACAGGAGGAGCAAGTCACGTCATCCAAGGATAATCGAGAGAACCATTTATTACTCGGAGATTTGATCTTTACTCATCTTTCTGCAATTGATGCTTTGCTTAGTAATATCAAAGATGCTCGTAAACGCGGATTTGAATGGAAAACAATATTGGAACGTCTGAAAAAGGGAAAAGAAATGCAGATCGAGGAAGCTCTCATCTTTCATAAGGCATTTCCAAAAGAAGCAAAAATTGAAGTGAAAATTGAAGGTACAATCATTCGGTTGGATTTCAGAATTAATGCGACAGATAATGCAACTTATTATTATAAACTCGCAAAAAAAGATAAACGACGTATAGAAGGAGCAAAATCAGCTTTAGAGAAAACTCAGAAGATATTAGAAGAGAAACAAATCGAAAAAGAGCAAACTATGCAACGTCAAATAAGTTTAGTGAAACAACCCAAAAAACAATGGTTTGAAAAATTCCGGTGGTTTAAGAGTTCAGATGGGTACATTGTGGTTGGTGGAAAAGACGCGTCTTCGAATGAAACAATCGTTAAGAAACACTTGGAAAAAAATGATCTATATTTCCACACTGAGTTGAGAGGTGCTCCCTCAACAGTTTTAAAAAATCCCGAAAATACAAAGATTCCTGAGCTGACAATCAAGGAAACTGCAACATTTGCTGCTAGTTATTCGAACGCTTGGAGAGAAGGGTGGGGGAGTACAAAAATATACTACGTAAACCCAGATCAAGTGACGAAATCCCCGAATCCTGGTGAATATCTAGCTAAGGGCTCATTTTTCATTAAAGGAGAAAAGAACTTTTTACCCGCACCCTTTCTAGAGCTCACAATCGGATTGATTCTGGAAGTTGTGGGGCAATTGGATGAGGATGTCGATGGGGATAAAAACATATACTTTCCACGAATAATTGCGGGACCTCAAAGTGCTATAAAATCCCAGACAGAGATATTTGTGAGAATTAAACCTCAGAAAAATGGATTGGCTAGCGGAAAACTTGCCGAGAAAATAAAAGCACACTTCATCAATAATGCAAAAGCAGAAGTGAAAAAATGGGTGAAATTAATTGATGAAAACCATATTATCCATTTTATTCCCCCTGGGAATTCCAGTATTGCAAAAAATTAAGGAATCATTCTTCTAATATCTTTTTTGCTACATTTCTCGTTCCCCACATAGTACCGGCAACTCCCCCGCCACTTTCGCTATAAGCTCCGATGTACCATAAGTTCTTGATGGGCGTCTTGTGAGCTGGACCCGATTGGCCCATAATTGGAGCTAATCCTCCGAAACTATGTCTTTTGGCATTTATTTGTTTCCGGAAATCTACAGGAGACATAACCAATTTCGTCTCAATTCCTTCATATAATCCGGGGATCTTCTTTTCTGCTTCCATTATGAGAAGATCGGCATAATGGTCTTTCTTCTCTTCCCAAGTTCCTTCTTTCAAGCGATCGGGGCAAATAGTATAAATAGTTACGGCGTATTTTCCTTTGGGCGCCATTTCAGGTGTGTGAATAGAGGGAACATAAATAAGGAATCCTTCTTTTCCCTCATGATAAATTCCTTCACGAGATTCTTCGATAGAACCATCAATATCATAGGTTCCATAATAGTAGCATAGTTCTTTTGATTGAGAACGCAGCGGATTGAAATTTATTCCCAAGTGAACAAAAAAGCACGATTCCATATAACGCAAATTATCAATTTTTTGCTTCAATTCGTCAGGTAAATTTTCTCTCCCAATAACGTCGTCAAAAATATCGGGAATTGACCCACTTGATACAACAATGTCCGCTTGGTCTAGAGTTCCATCAGATAACTTTACTCCTGAAGCAACATTATCCTCAATTATGATCTTTTCTACTTTAACACCAGTTTTTATAGTTCCTCCGTGCTCTACAATGAGTTTTTCCATTTCTAAAATAATCTTGTTTGCTCCACCGCGTATATAATGATAGGAGGGCTCTCCAAGCATTCCTATATCGTCTGTCAATATTCTCTTATCAAAAGCGGACTCAATATTATAATAAGGTATTCCCAAAGCTGGAAATTCACAAGGTTTTGTGACGATATCTGCAAGTATACCTGTTAATAAAGCCTTTATCTTCTGTTCTTTAAAGAATGAATCCAATAGTTGTTCAGCATTCCAATTTTGATATTTTTTATATTTGGAAAATTTCATACCCATCTT
>SDNX01000097.1 GCA_004524545.1 Promethearchaeota archaeon | reverse complement strand
TCGGATGCATGAAAAATTCTCCCGATTCCAACCCCAAGTTTGGAAGCATATTATTCCGGAAATTAAGCAACCAATCAGCCATAATGATAAATTTCCCGAGATTTAAACTAGTAAATTCACCCGTGATTATGGGATATTCTATTGAACCGATTACATTTTGACTTCGAGAATTCCGATAATCAGCTTCTATTCTTGCAAGGGATAACCAATCCCTAATTCCCGTGCCATTAACTAATGCAACACTATTTTCAGGTTCCCACATATTTCGACAATCAGCTAGGCTTATTGAAAAAACCCCTTCTGGGTTATCCGCAGGTAAAATAATCTCGAATCCAGCAAGATTTTCATATTCCGGGCCTAAAGAACTAATTCCAGTCGGAATTAACGCTCCAACAGACCATTGAAGGTAGAATGCATCTAAAACGATATCAGCAAATGTCTGTGCATAAGCTTCTTCAACCAGAGGAACAACAACACGATCTCGAAAAGCCTCATCAAAAAGATAATCCGTAAATAAATCGAATTGGGCGGAGCTCATTTCATAAATTGTCATTAGTTCAGCTTTTCTTGTAGAATTCAGTGTAGCCCCGTACCAATCATGATACCCATCGTTTGAGTCCGTTGTGGTATTAAATGGAGAAGTTATGTTGGTAACGTCCCATAATGCAGTAGACAATGTAAGCAAGAAATCTGAAGGATTGTTAATTGCAACATCACTGACAAAATCAACACCGATTTCCCACGCGACAATTCCCGAACCTATTGGAAGTGGAATTCCGGTTGGAACTAAGCTTGCATTTGCCCATTGCATATGAAAAAAGATCGGTGCATATGTAGAATCAGCTGGAAATGGTAATGCCCCTAACGTTGGAACGAGTGGAAACATATAGTTACTCAAATAGGCAGAAACATTTCCTAATTGTTCCCATGTGGCATTATAAAACAAACTCATTGCAGATTGTTGAGATGGAGTTACTGATTGTAAATATCTCTGTAAGAAGCCAAAAATACCATCCCCTTGAGTAAGATCTGTAATAAGTCCCGGATATGGACCATTTCCATATAATATATAATCTTGAGAAGCCGCTGTAAATCCTAAAGATTGTCCCATTACTTCCGAAATGCTATTGATTGGAAATGCTCCACCTGTACTAGTTGACCAAACTAAATCATTAAAAAACATATCTTTCGCCGTAGTAATCCCAACTGAGACTGCTAAAGAGGTAATAGTTCCATTAATTGTTTGGGCCGTAATAGATCCATTCAGTAAGTATGGAATCTGTGGTTCCAATTCATCCTTTAATCCCACCAATGCTTCAGGAATTGCCTCAAATTTTATCATTTCTGTTGCAGCAGGGAGAAATCCATCACGTATTTCAAGTAAGGCACCGGGTATCGCTGCATCCAGTCCTTCGTTTAATTTATTATCTAGAACAATTCCAGTAGGTATTAATCCCGCCCCAACGATCAGCAGAATAAGACCCACAAACAGTTTTGTTTTTCCCATATTTATTTACACCTAAATCCTACAAAGATTCTGATTTTGTATAAATTTTGTGATACAAGAATATTACATTATTAAAGTATAAACTTTAACTTCCGATGTAATACTTCCGATTTAATCTATCTTGTGTTGAAGTGTTAAAAAATCTTTTTTACTCTAGATCGATGAAACATTGATCCATTTTTTAAAAAAACACTGATTTTTTGGTTTTTCTCACCTTCATATTCCCTCAAAATTAATCTAGTGTTTTTACGCGAATTTATTCATAAACACTCTCACTCTAAAAACACTATAGAGCTTTTTTCTTGGTAATAATGATCTCTTTACTTGAAAAAAGTATAATATTTCATGTCGACCTTGATGCTTTTTTTGCAGCCGTTGAAATACGAGATAACCCCGACCTGAAAGGGAAACCAGTAATTATAGGTGCTGACCCCAAAAAAGGAAAGGGTAGAGGAGTGGTTACTACGTGTTCTTATGAGGCGCGAAAATTCGGATTACATTCTGCAATGCCAATCTCTATTGCATATAACTTATGTCCTCACGGAGTTTATATAAATGGAAGCTATGAGAAATATGAAGAAGTTTCCCAGTCGGTTATGCATATATTGAGATCCTATAACGTTGATTTTCAACAAGCGAGTATTGATGAGGCGTATTTAGATTTTTCTGGATATTGTAATAATTTTTTGGATGCGTATAAAATTGCCGTAGAGATTCAATCGCAAATAAAAAAAGAAATCGGGATAACTTGCTCTATTGGGTGTTCCTCGACTAAAACCATCGCAAAAATTGCCTCAGATTTCAATAAACCACAGGGTATAACCATCGTGGAGCCTGAAAAATTGCATGAGTTCCTAGGACAAATGGACATTACAAAAATCCCTGGTATTGGAAAGAAAACTAAATTGATGTTTCATCGGCACGATATTTTCAAAATTCAAGATTTATACAAAACAGGGTTAAGCAATTTGGTGTTCATGTTTGGAGATTATGGGATTTGGGTATGGAATGTGATTATGGGGTTGGATTCTAGACCCATTCGAGAAAATTATAATAGAAAGAGTATTGGTAAAGAACGTACATTTATGGAAGATGAATCAAGATATGAAGTTATTATTTCTAAAATAGAAGAATTGAATGCGCGAATCCACACAATTTTAGAAAAACAAAAATATCGATATAACACAATCACATTGAAAATTCGATTAACTGGATTTATAACCCATACTCGTTCAAAAACCATGAAAACTGCATTCCGAGATGAAATTAAAGCTCGAAGAGAACTGGAGGATATGTTCAATAATTTTTCTTTCGAAAAAAAGAAAATTCGCCTTATAGGGGTTAGATTTTCAAATTTAGAACAAGATGTTTCTAAAACTCAAACATTGATCACCGATTTTGTGTGATTTTATAAATACGTATCCAAAAAAATTTATTTTCTAAGCACATCGTTAACGTACGAAGGTAGTCTAATGCATTATTTCGAAGATGATGATATAAATGAAACTTCTGTTGTGGGATATATTCCAACAAAAACTGAAGCGATAGGACTATTGCAAAAGCTGAATCTATCAAAAAACATTATAAACCATGTATTAGCCGTTTCCCGTAAAGCAATAAAATTAGCAACACAAATTAGCATCATTCCCATAAATCTTAAACTAGTCAGAATTGGAGCTATTTTACATGATATTGGTAGAGTGCGTACTCATGATTTTGACCATGCAGTTATAGGAGGTCAAATTATCAGAGAAGAACTCAAAATCAGTGAACAATTAGCACGTATTGCAGAAACTCATATTTTGGGAGGAATCTCTAAGGAGGAGGCTAAAGAATTTGGAATCCCAGAAAAAGATTATTTGCCTGAGTCAATTGAAGAAAAAATAGTATGTCTTGCAGATAAGTACTTCATCGGAGTGAAGAAAGTATCCATAGAGCAACGTTTTAAAAATTGGTTCATCCGGTACGGCGAAAATGAATTTCTTCTGAGATCTAAAAAAAGAGTCGAAGATATTGAGACTTTTATCTATAAATTAATGTTTCCTTAGTTGTTTACGTAGATGAGGAATAGCCCCACCTTCATTAATTAAAGTAAGAATTTGATCCGAAAATGGTTGGAATTTGAACTTCTTTTTATTGGATGTATTGGTAACTATTCCATTCATGGTATCTACTATCAAAATGTCACCGTTTTTTACATGTTCGGAGACTCCTGGAATTCCTATTGCCAAAATACCTAAATTTATAAGATTTCTATAGAATATTCGTGCAATGGAATCAGCAATGATAATTGAAATGCCCATTTCCTTTAACACATATACTGCTTCTTCACGAGAAGATCCAGCTCCAAAATTTATTCCAGCGACAATGATATCACCCGGGGTCACTTTTTCATAGAATTTCTCATAAATACTCTCAAACGCATGTTGCACTTGAACTTGGGGATCATCAGTCGTCAGATACGCATGTGGCACTATCAAATCAGTATCCACCTTATCTCCAAATGTCCAGACCTTCCCTCGAATGTGTTCCATTTAGAGAACCTCCGAATAATCTAAGGGGGATGTTATTTTACCATGAATGACAGAAGCAGCAACAGTTGCGGGTGATGCTAAATATGCTTCTGCGTCATAAGAACCCATACGTCCTCTATAATTCCTGTTAGTTGTGCTAATACAGACGTCTTCATCCCCAAGAATACCCATATGCCCCCCAAAACAAGGTCCACATGTGGAAGGTCCAACGATACAACCTGCTTTGAGAAAAATTTCGATTAATCCCTCTTTCATTGCGTTTAGATATATCTCGGTGGAAGCGGGTATTACGATACACCTATTGTTGGGATGGATTGTGTGACCTTTAAGAATTTTTGCTGCAATGCGAAGATCTTCCAAGCTCCCATTTGTGCAACTCCCAATAAAACCTTGAGTTAATTCCGTGCCAATACACTCATTCACTTCTACTACATTATCGGGACTATAGGGTTTCGCTATTAACGGTCGGATTTCAGCTAGATTAATTTCTTCAATGAAATTATATTCAGCAGAAGGTTCTGGAGAAACTGGATGGATGTGTGTGCCATGCCGTGCAGTGAAATGAAAATTATTTCTAAACCACTGTTCAGTGATTTTATCAGATTCGAAAATTGCATTTTTCCCTCCCATCTCTGCACACATGTTTGCTACTGTGTGTCGTGATTCCATAGAGAGATTTTTTAAACCGGTTCCTGTATATTCTAATGATCTATAGATAAATTCCTCTGTTCCGTGCTTTTGTAGTATATATAGAGCTAAATCTTTTGCATATACTCCTTTTTGAAAGGCACTTGAAATCGAAAAATTAAGCGATTCAGGAACTTTAAACCACAGTTTTCCTGTTGCAAATACTATACAGACATCAGTTGCTCCCACACCGGTGGAAAAACAATTATAAGCCCCATAGGTTGTACTATGACTATCAGATCCGATCGCGACCATCCCAGGATATATATATCCTTGTTCAGGAAGAACTGTATGGCAAATACCTTTATTTTCTCCTAGAATATGTTTGAAATTATACCTCCTTGCAAATTGATTTGCACGATTATGCATGTTCGCAGCTGGAACGGATGGAGAGGGAACCCAATGATCTAATAAATACACAATTCGTTCAGGATATTTAACATAATCCAGTTCTAATTTTTTATATTCTGGAGCGATTCTACCACCCAATTGTTCATGTACCATAGTAATATCGATTTCGACATCAATAATCTCTCCAATTTCAGGAATTCTCGGTTTTCGGGTATCCTTCTCGACAATATGATTGCCAAGAATTTGTTGGGTCATGGACATGGGAATCTTCCTATGATTACTTGATATCTACCTATTCATATCTTTATTTGTTTGAATTTTCCATATTTTGAAATTCTTCTGACTTTTCATATTTGAGTTTCTTTCTCCGTAGCCAATCATCACTCTCTTCTTCTGACATGAATTCATTTTTTTTGTATTTCTTTGCTGGTTGACCAATATATACCCAGTCTGATTCCAAAGTTTGCCCGACCGAAGTAGAACTATGAACTGCAATAACAACGTTTTCCTCAATTGTTGTTCCAGGTGCCACAACAGAGTATCCCCCAATAACGCAGTGGTTTCCAATTTTTACTTTCCGAAGAATAAGCCAGTCACGAGTAATCATTGAACTCATAATCACACTCCCTTGACCGATCATGGTATGTTTACCTATTTCTATGAATTCTGAATCTACCCATGCATCAAATAACGAAGTGCTTATCGCCACTTTTACACCAAACCATTTGAATGCAACAATGTCCAACCAAGGCAATGGAAAATTGTGACAAATGAAAAATGCGAATTTCTTAATTGTCGCTCGTAAAGACCAAAATTTGAAGTCTATGTTCTTCTTATCACGAGGAAAATATCCTTCTTTTGGTTTATGGATGGTATTCACAACCACTAGGAACATTTTACTGAAAAAAATAGCACTAAACACCCTCACAAAATACCACATTACCGTAAAAATCGGGAGAGTTACAATAAAAACCCACAATATTTGATACAACGTAAGTCTGACCCAAATTAAAAGAAGGGGAGGTAAAGCAGATAACCAAATAAGTAATATGTGGATGATGATATACCATCCTCGTGCAAGTGTATTAGTTGTTACTGGTCCACCTTGAAGCGTAGAAGGCATAGAACTCATTGGCGTATCTCCTTTTTCTTCTCTATTAATTCCTCAGGTAGTTGTATGTATTTATTAAAGCGTTTATCTGAAATTTTTCCTGCAGGTAACCCGTAATAGGAGGAATTTGGTTTTAGTTTGGAGAATTTTGTTACTCCACTCATTGTTATTATTTGAGTATTCTCTCCAACCTCCACTCCTGGAGCTAACATGCATCTTGTACATAAGACTGAGTTATTCCCCATCTTAATTTTTTTTAGAGTAAATCCCCCATATATTCCTTCATTTACATGTGAGCTTTGACCACTCATAGGTCCTGTATAACAATTTTCACCAAGTTCTAAATATTCCTGGCAAATGTACCCTCCCTTATCAATTACTGTACCTTTCCCTATTTTGGTTGAACCTACATAATTGAACATCCAATTAACTAGCCAAGGAAATGGACATTTAGTAAACTTCCATTTGATTAGCCTAAGAAAAAAATTACGAGTCCAATAAATTTGTACATCCTTTGCAGTATCTCCTCTTGGTAGAGCGTTGATTAATTCTTTATGGGGA
The DNA here is from genome assembly GCA_004524545.1 of Promethearchaeota archaeon. Classification (GTDB taxonomy): domain Archaea; phylum Asgardarchaeota; class Lokiarchaeia; order Sigyniarchaeales; family Promethearchaeaceae; genus AMARA-1. The sequence goes on along the minus strand of SDNX01000097.1, from coordinate 2,633 downwards.
TGGATTTTGTTAAACATCCAATAGTATAATTTTGACATGGATGCAAAACAAAACAGATTGAAGATATACAAAGCAAGGAGCACAAGAGGAGATGTAAAGAAGATGAGTGAATTTTCTACGGTAAATTGAATTGAAACTGTGAAAATTCGATACAAAATATGAAAATAATATATTCCACCTAGAATAATTGAGGGTGCAATGCTACACAGATAATAAGGTATCCATAATCCGATGTAAATAGGAACCTGCAATTTTGCTCTGTTCTTTTTTGAACCATTTGCCATATTGGAATTTTTAATTATTATTTATTAAAAGCTTGGTTTCCATGGAGGAAAATTCTAAATAAAATGAAACGTGATTCTTCTCAATTTTTGAATGGAAATAAAAATGAGAGATAATAATGAAAAAAATCATACTTTTTGGAGCCCCAGCCTCAGGTAAAGGCACTCTTGCAAAAAGAATAAGAGAAACCTTACCAGAAATCCCTCACATTTCAACCGGTGACATATTACGAGACAACAAAAAACGACAAACCCCACTTGGTCAAGAAGCCCAAAAATATATGGATGCAGGTCAACTAGTTCCAGATAAGTTAGTAATCGATATGGTTGAGGATCGACTTACAAATGAAAAAAATGGATACCTATTAGATGGATTTCCACGAACTGTACCCCAAGCAAAAAGGTTACTAGAGTTTTCACAACCTGACTTAGTAGTTGTTCTTAAGGTTCCCCGTCAAGAACTGATCAATCGAGTTGTAGGAAGATGGTCTTGTCCAGATTGCGGTAAAATCTATAATGTATTTAACCCCGAATTAACTCCTAAAGTTGAAGGCAAATGTGATAATTGTGTTGATACTTCATTAGAACATCGTGCTGACGATAATGAAGAAACTATGAACAGTCGGATTGATACATATGAAAATAATTCATTCCCATGTATAAAATTCTTCAGAGAAAATGGGATTTCCGTCAAAGAGGAATTGACAATGAAGAACGGGGATAAATGGGAAACACTCAAGGCAACCCCAGAAGACTTAAGATTCATTTTAGATTTATAAAATTTTTTCTTTATTTTTTGTAAGCTGAAGCTAATGTTTTGAATTCAATCTTTCGTTTTTTTCGAGATTGTTTTTCAATATGTAGGGATCACACTTTTTATTCAATTCAACCACATATTATTCGAAGCTTAACCAGCTAAAAAACTATAAAACTTAGATGAGAATTATGGAAGAACATTATTCTATGCCATTAATCGGCGATAAGTTTCCAGAAATGGAAGTCGTAACTACACATGGTGTAAAAAAATTACCAGATGATTACAAAGGTAAGTATTTAGTGCTTTTCAGCCACCCAGCAGATTTTACTCCAGTTTGTACAACAGAATTCTACTCGTTTGCAAAGAATTACCCTGAATTTAAGAAACTGAATGCAGAATTACTTGGTTTGTCAATCGACCAAGTATTTTCCCACATAAAATGGGGCGAATGGATTAAAGAAAATTTAAACATGGAGATTCCTTTCCCAATTATTGCTGACCATGGTGCAGTAGCTAAAAAACTAGGTATGGTGCACCCAAACAAGGGATCTAGTACTGTGCGTGCAGTTTTTGTGATGGATACTGAAGGAATAATTCGTCTTATATTGTATTATCCACAAGAAATCGGACGAAATATGGATGAAATCTTAAGGATTGTAAAGATTTTACAGATAGCAGATAAGGAAAAAGTAGCAATTCCAGCCAATTGGCCTAATTCCGAGCTTTTAGGAGATCACGTAATAATCCCTCCAGCAAAAGATGTAGAAACGGCTAAGAAAAGACTTGAATCTGCTGAAAAAGGCGAATTTGAGTGTTACGACTGGTGGTTATGCCACAAAGCGTTAAAAAAGTAGTTTTTAATTCCAAAATTAACAATTGGAAGATTTTTATCTCCCAAATTGATCATTAGATCAATAAAAATCTTTTTTTTAATTTTCTTTTATTATCACTGCGTATTTTTTTAACATTTGACATGTTATAGATGGACATGGATCCAAGTCTTTCTTATCATTTTCAGAACCGTCGTCCTTCCGATATTCGAACGGCACAAATAGAGTTTCAAAAACGTAAGGACAAAGTTGATGCTGTTAATGTTGCAATTGGTAATGTAAGTCTTCCAATGCATCCTCTAATGCAAGAACGAGCAAAAAAAATAATGGACGAAACTAGCCCATTCCAAAATGGTGTGGTCAGATATACACCTACGGCTGGTTTGGAGGAAACCAATAAAGCATTTCTCAATGTAATAGCAGCTTCTGGTTTTGATACTAAGAACCTATATTCAATGATAACCGATGGAGGAAGTGCCGCAATGGAACTTGTGGTACTCGGTTGTTGTGGTCCTGCCGGATCAGATGAAAAACCACTTATGGTAATTGAGCCTGTATACACCAACTATATCTCGATGGCAAAACGCACTGGAAGGCAAACAATTAAGATTACCCGCACTTTACAAGAGAATGGAAAATTTTCTTTGCCGGATTTTGAATCAATTGAAAAGATGATGGAACTTCATAAACCAGGTGCGCTTGTGGTGATTCCTTATGATAATCCTGCTGGACAATATTATGATCTTGAAACCATGGAAAAACTTG
>SDNX01000018.1 GCA_004524545.1 Promethearchaeota archaeon | reverse complement strand
GGACCACGTGTAAGGGTTCCTCGATTTTTGTAATTCTTCACCTTTTTGTGATATCGAAGTACGTTAATTTCCATAGGAAAGTTAATATCAATTCTATCTCCAGATTTCCACTCATGTTCCGCCGTTAAATAATTCGATTCGTGTGGAGAGTATCCCGAAGCTGTTGGTTCCATTGTTTTTTGCTTAAGGGGTAAGTCAACCGGTTCATTATTGAGGTTCACTGCAGGATTAGTGCACCAACTGGGTATTCGTAAATTAAGGTTGAAAGATGATTTTGGGTCAATAGAAATTTTTATGTTCCCATTCCATGGAAATGAAGATTCAATTTGAATATTCGCCTTTGGAGTGTTCACGCGGCTACCAATATACTGATGAAGGTAAATGGCATCATTTTCCGATGATATGATCTTTCCACCCATTTCTGCAATAGTTCGGGATAGGTTTGAAGGACAACATGGGACTTGATACCAGTTTTCCCGCTTTATTGTTCCTTTCGAAATCAAGGGATTTCGGTACAAATAAGTATCTCCTTTAACTCCCAAACCAGTCAATACTGCATTATAGAGTTGCCACTCAAAAAAATCTGCATATTTTGCTTCTTTGGTTATCACAGTGAGTTGCCAATTCCATAATAACGACCCGATAGCAGCACATGTTTCACAATATGCAAATTCGCCATCTAACTCATAGTCTCGACCCCATCCTTCAATTAATGGAAGAGATCCTAACCCTCCAGTCGGATATGTTCTCTTATCTACCATGTGTTCCCAGCATTGTTTTGAAGCATTAAATAACTCAGGATGAGTGTGGTGTCTGTGAAGATGAGCGATAGCTGCTTGAGTATAAGTAAAACGAACAGAGTGCCCTTCAGGGGTTAACTGATTTTTTAAAAGATCATGCTGTTGATGGCCCTTTCCAGATCCTGTATTAGCCATCCATCTCAATATAATAAAAGCGGGATTGTTAGGTTTAACGTGTGCTGGGAGTTTAAAAGGTTCATATTCGGGATGTTCTGCAAAGAATTTTTCTTTCATTTTTTTGACGTATGATGAGCGTTTCCCAACAGATTTATTTTGATTCAAGTATTTGAAAAAAATTCCTTTCACATCCCCTCTTCTTGTCAGAAATTGTTCACTCATTTTCAAATAATTCTCATTTTGGGTAGTTTCATATAATTTCAATAGTGCAATTTCAATTTCTTGGTGTCCTGGAACATAGGTGCCATCTTTATCCATGAAGTCTTGAACGATTAAGTCTGCGGCTTTTGTGGCAATATATAAGACGGATCTATCTTGAAACGTCTGATATACAGAAATTATAGCTTCTATTAGATGCCCCAAACAATATAGTTCATGCTCAATAAATAAATTCATCCATTTTTGATTCGGGAAGAATATTTGGTTGTAAGTATAGAGATATCCATTATCCATTTGAACTTTTTTTATCAGTTGGATAAAAATATCCATTAAATAGAGTAACTCTTTATGGGGATGAATTTTATGGTACCGAGCTGCTGCATCTAGCCATTTATATGCGTCGGAATCGGAGAAAAACCACCCCTCTCGAAATCCTTGGCGAGTTCCAGCGGCAATACGAAAATTATCGATACATCGAGTTTTTTCTAATTGTTCCCACTGATAATACAACGCATCTAAATTAACTTTTGTCAATTCATCCCAGAAAGGATCTGAGAGAGAAACCTCCCAAAATGGATATTCACGAAGATCGTTCATAATAATCTGTTTCCAGTTTTCTTATTAAATTTGAGCTGTAATAAGAATTATATTAAATTACAAACAAGTGACATTATGAATGAAATCGAGGCAGTAATCGAAGTTTTTGAAAAGCAAATTCAAGCTTTATACACCAACGATTTCGAAAAATTCCTCTCGTTTATGACCCCTCGCATCCAAAAGGAATTATCACTTGAGATTTTTCAGAAAGCAATTGATTTGTACAAACGTACTCCAATTGATATCAACGCAATCGATCATAATAAATCGAAACTCTACAATGAGGGGGAATCTGAAGAAATTCTTGATAAACATGTAAAATTAGTGTTGGTTGGGAGTGGGCGAACCCTATGTCATGTAGTATATTTAAATGGAACATGGTTAATTGATGATAGATACTGGCGTATAACTGATTTGGACGAAGAAGAAACTTCTGAAACCGATGAAGAACCAACAAATTTTACAGAAGTTGAATCAGGAGATGGAGACGAATCTATGGATGACAATGAAGATGAATCTGCTGATGAGGATGAAAGTGAATTTGCAGATGAGGAAGAGGAGGATGTTGAAGATGACGATGATTAGGAAAATGATGAGGATGAATCCATAGATGAAGAAGATTCTAAAAGAATATATTCTCCCTAAACTAAAAAAAGAAGGAGTTTTACACGTCAGTTTAATAGATCCTGACCCTTTAAGGCAATCTATAGAAGAAGGTGGGAAAATGGGAAAGTTTGCCACAGAATCAGGTACCGATCTCATATTCATCGGAGGTAGTACATGTTTTGACAGATCATTTATCGATAAAACAATTATTGAGATTAAAAAACATACTGACCTCCCAATTATCCTTTTTCCAGGCAACATAAGTGGAATTAGTGCCCACGCCGATTCTGCATTGTTTTTAAGTTTGTTAAACTCTAGGAATCATTATTTCATTTCCGGTCAACAAGCATTAGCCTCATTTACATTTAAAGCTTTTAATATGGAACCCATTGGAACCGCATATCTTATTGTTGAACCCGGTTCAGGTGCGGGATGGTTAGGAGATGCAAAATTACTTCCAAGAAATAAACCCGAACTATCCCTCGGGTATGCTTTGGCAGCTGAATATCTCGGGTTTAAAATGATTTATTTGGAGGCAGGCTCAGGTTCTAATACTTCAGTGCCTGAACAAATAATCGGTTTAGTTAAGAAAAATGTCTCTATCCCGATAATTGTTGGTGGGGGAATAAAAACTACTGATGATGCGGTTGCAAAAGTCATGGCGGGTGCTGATTTGGTGGTACAAGGAACTATGCTAGAGGAAACGTTATTAAAAGATAAGGGAAAATCTCTAGCAGAGACCATCAAAGCAGTTAAGCTAGCGGGAAAGAAAAGACTTGAATAGTGATACTAGATCAAAACCTCATTTTTTTGCCTACTTTCAAATAATTCGCCCTATAAACTGCTTTTTTGCTAGCCTAACCATTATTATCGGCTTGCTCAATGCATATATTGGAAATAATTTCTTCGCGACCCCAAACAATATAATTACATTGTTTGGGGGTTTGTGTGTCTATTTTTTAATTGCTGCAGCATCCAATGTCATTAATGATGTATTCGATATTGAAATTGATAAAATTAACCGTCCCAACAGAGCCATTCCTAGTGGAAAAATTCAGAAGAACAGTGCGATTCTTTATTCATCCATTCTAGTCGGATTGGGACTGATAATTTCAATACCATTGGGGTTATTTTCTCCGAATTCGTTTCTTATACCGATGCTTGTAGTATTTTTTGCATGCATTGGAGTATTATATAGTTGGAAAGGGAAAAGAAATGGATTTTTGGGTAATATTATTGTAGGTTTTGCATTTTCATTCGGTATCCCATTTGGAGCTCTATTAATTACTCCCGTTTTAGAAATTCCCCCTCAGATTTGGTTTTTTTATTCAACGGCAATGTTTTTACTGGTAAGTAGAGAATTAGTGAAAGGAATGGAAGATATTAAAGGGGATTCCACCTACAATGTTCGAACGGTAGCCAATATTAAAGGATTTAAATTCACAGCATGGCTTTCAGGAATATTCTCCGTTGGAGCCATCTTAACGTTTAGTATTCCCGCAATTATCTTTCATATGAATATTTGGTTCTTGATAATGATGGGGTTAGGGAATGTTTTTGTGTTAGCCTCAATTATATTTCTTATTAAGCCGGATCGAAAGGAAAATCAGACAAGAGCTAGTTCAGCTCTTAAAATCGGAGCTTATATAGGATTAATCGCCTATATTCTTGCAATTTTCTAAAATATCGGTATTACATTTACTAATCGGAACTATGAAACTATGGCTGTATTAACAGAGCTTCAAAATGATTTAATTTTATTATCAGGTGCATTTGTGTATGTAGTTCTTATCATCGGGATTTCAATACTTTTGAAGAAAACGGATACCATAAGTTCACATTCTGCACGAAAAATCGTTCATTTATTTGCAGGATTTGCTGTATTTATAGTTCCTTATTTAAAGATAAGTCCTTTTCTTGCGTTAATCATCTCTGGTTCCGTGTTGATTTTTACTCGTTTTGCAGGTCCAAAAAATATTGGGAAACCCGTCTTTGAAGCGATAGCAGAAAAAGATGAACACGAAAAAGGATATCTAAGTGGTCCGTTTTCCTATGCTTTAGCGATTAACATATTAGTTTTTATCTTCTCTTTTAAAAATGCAGTTCGGTACTTTTATTTTCCTGCAAGTAGCATCATGGTGATGATGATTAGCGATACAGCGGCTGCATGGATTGGAAGAAAATGGGGTAAGCATAAGATTGATTTAAAATATACAAAAACAATTAGAACCGTAGAAGGAAGTCTCACTATGCTTATCACCGCTTTCATTCTGAGCTTCTTTGGATTTAGTTTCTTTGGATTATGGTTCCCAAATAGTGTTCAACAAGTAGATTACACTTGGATTGCAGTTATTTCGTTGTTAATGGCTGTAAATTCCACGATTGTTGAAATTTTTAGTCCCTCTAATATTGATGATTTAACCGTTCCGATTACGGGATGTCTGCTCACTTTTGGACTAACAGTTCTTTTGTTCCCCGCTTCTATAGGCTTATAAATAAGCATGTGCCAAAATGAGATATATATGAAGAATTTTGATCTGATTATTATTGGCGCAGGTGCTGCAGGATGTATTGCAGCATATTTTGGAGCAAAAAAAGGTTTCAAAGTATGCCTTATAGATGGGAAACCTCGGAATAAGATTGGAGATAAAATATGCGGAGATGGAATTGGAGGGCAAATATTCGACTTCTTAAAAATACCACATCCAAAGAAGGGAGAATATCTAAATGTCATTGATGGAGCGAAACTATATCCTCCAGACACTCGAAATTCAATAACAATTAAAGATAGAAGTCAGGCAGGGTATATTATTGATCGTCTCGCCTTTGGTCAGCGACTTGTAGAGGATGCGGTTAAAGTTGGGGCTATATTATATGATCAGACTCATGCTCTATCGTTAATACACAGTAAAGGACAAATATCGGGTGTATCAATAAAAAGCAAAACTGTTGATGGAGATAAACTCCATGCAAATTTAGTAATCGATGCTAGCGGTTTTCATACCCAATTTCGAAAACAAGTGGATATCCCCTTTTTGACAAAAAAAATAGCATCAACCGACTATATAGTTTGCTATCGTGAAATTTTACGTTTAAAAAACCCAATTGTAGTCGATCAAAGGTATATTTCTATTTATATGGATAATATTCGAGCACCTGGAGGATATATCTGGAACTTTCCGAGAAATGAATATGAAGTTAACTTAGGATTTGGAATCACAGATAAATTTAAACACCATTTACTGGATTATTATAAGAAATATCTATATGAACCATTTATCGGAAATGAACCATGCACAAAAATTACTGGCGGATCAGGATTAGTTTCAGTATGTAAACCACTCTTTACTGGTGTCGGGAATGGGATCCTATTTGCAGGGGATGCTGCCATGCAAGTAAACCCAATTACAGGTGGAGGTCTAATATCATCTATGCAAGCGGGATATTACGCTGTTAAAGCATTCGAAAAAGCTAATGAAGTAGAAATCTACGATGCACTAGGTCTTTGGGAATACAATTTGCTCTGTCAAAAATCGATCGGTGCAGAGTTCGCAGCTCTAGATTTATTACGACTAGCATTCCAGAAGTGGCCTAATGATTTTCTGAATTTCACCTTAGAAAACAAGCTATTTACTGGCGATGAAATCAGCGATATTACTGGAACAGGGGAAATCTCCCTTCCGTTTAGCTCCATAATAGGGAAACTCATTCGAGGGATATCAAAACCAAGAATTTTATTAGACCTCTATTATCTGAGAAATCAAATGCAAGTTATAAAATCGCTTTATATGAGATATCCTACAATTCCTGCATATCTGGCTCAGTGGGTAAGACAAGTGGAAACTGTATATGATAATGTTCGAAACCGATTTAAATAACAATTACAAATTAATTCTTGCCGTTTCTAGTAACATCTTTTATAATTTTTTTATTTTCAATCTTAATGGAGATTGCGCTAGAAATACCTCCACCAATTGCTCCACCTATCAAAACAGATAAAAGAGCAGTTAAAATTCCTCCACCGGTTTCAAAAATATTGCCAATAAATACAAATGTAATGTTTGCACCAGAAATAACAGCGAAACAGAGCCATAAGATAACAAGTGAGGAAATAACGATAAAACTGAATAGTAATCCGCGTTTTGATCCAATTACCAATAATCCTGTTATCAGTCCACTAATGAACCATGCAAAGAATACAGGAAGAAATGCTTCAAGAATGAATAATCCTTTATCTTCTATAATTGGCATTACATAGAAAAAATTGAATAGGTTAAACCGGAACCCAATCCAAGAGAATTCGTATAATCCAACAAAGGTATTTTCTTTTATCTCTATAAATAAATCAACAAGAGATCTTCCATCGTAGGTCAAAAAATTAGCAAAATTGAAGAAGAAGACTCCAAATATCGCAATAGTAATACCACTGAGAAGACCGAAAAAGGTGGTGATTTTACGATATTGCATAAATAGAATATTGAGGTTCTAAATAAAAAATCTTTACTAGTAATATAGGAAATGAAGTAAAGTTTGAAAAATTGAATTTATAATTCTTTCGAAATCTCGATAATAGAGTTACTTAAACATTTATGACACACCCGACCACCGTATGCTCGATCCGGACGCTTGCCCGTCTTTGGAATTCTTCTTAGTTTAGCAGGTCGTTTTGCTGGTACGCCCCCTAGAACTGCACCACAAAGCGCGCATTTCGCTCTACTGGGTTTCCTTCGTCTATAAATGATAGAACTTTGATGTCCAGGGGTGGTTCGCATTTTGCGAGCCATCGAATGACTTCTTAACATTGGTTTTACCATGGGGATTTCACTTCTTACTCTTCTTATAATCTACGATAATTCCGTTCAGCACGCCATGTTGACCTGGACGGCTGGTTACTTTCACAAAGCCTAGTTCGGTTTCTAAGATTGTTCCTTTGGTAATAATTGAACGTCTATTATAATCAATGCTGCTTGAATTGAGTTCTACATTTTTAATTGTTGTGGATTTGACTTCTCCATTTTTTATGACTACATTGATTTTTTCGGAATTGAAGAGTTTAACTTTTGCATTCCCTCCACGTGTCCGGACAATTTTGTTTCTTTCTGGGCCTTTTTTTGTTTCAATCGGAGGATAAGCTAATTCATATGAACGTTTCTTACGATTCTTCTTCAGTTTTTTTCCGGTTTTAGTTCTTCGGCTTCTATAATGTGTATTTGCCATTCTGATTTCTAGCTCTATGATAGTCTCAGATCTTCACTAGATCTTCGTTAATTACCACATTGCTGTGTAAAATAACATTAAAAATTTTCTATTTTTGGATCAATGCGTTAACCAGTAGCATTTTTAATTCGATTTTCGTATCAAATAGTTTTTAAATTTAGGCATAAAATAGTATGTAGATTTAACAATTATTTTGTCAACAATTAATTCACCAGGTATAATCTGATGACTGTAGATCGAATCAATACACGTGGAACGCACTATGAAGTAGGTGTACAACAAGGACGCTTATACTATTCCTTGGTTGGCAGAATTTCTATGACTAAAATGCTGCGAGGAATGAATTTCGTCCAATCAACTCAAATCGTATCCCAAGTAGGAAAAGGGGTATTTAACTTCGTTTTTGACCAGTTGATAACAGGAGGAGCCCGTAAGATGGAGAAAAGCATTAAGGAAATCTTACCGAATCAATATGATAAACTCGTTGGTATTGCTGAAGGTTTTGGTCTAAAAACAGAAAAGTTAGCTAAAGCTTTGTATTTTGAGAATTTTTCAGTAAACTTGGATATGGATACAAAAGTTCCTCGAAGACCTGGCTGCTCAGCGGGGATTGTTGTCAATCGAAAAAATCAAGCAGTTTTAGTCAAGAACTATGATTTCCCATCTGAATTAGAGCTATTTCAAATTTTGCGATTTTGTGATTTGTCTACAAATGGGTATTCTTCAGTGGGATTAGGGGAAGGACCAATGCCTGGCGTTGTCAGTGGAATAAATGAAAAAGGGTTAGCAATCACCATGAATTCTGCTTATTCAAAAGATACGAAACTATCAAATCCTCCCGGAACAATGTTCTGTCAAGAAATTTTAGATACCTTGAGGACGACTGATGAAGCTGTTGAATATCTTATGAAAGCACCGATGCCAGGTGGGTGGATTTTTACCATTTTAGATAAGAATAATGATGGCAGAATAGTTGAAAGAACTGCAACAATAGGCGCTGTACGCCCGATGGAACCAACGGAAGACGGATATATAGCAGTTGCAACAAATAATTATTTAGATCCTACAACTCAAGAAACAGAAATTCATGATAAAGCGGAATGGACAATAGAGGATCTTAAGGGCTTACCCTTAGTTGAATTAAGTAAGTGGAGATACACCAGGATGCGAGAATTAATCGAGGAAGAATGCAAGAAAAATAAATTATCAGTGGAATCCTTGCATAACATAATGAGTGATCATAAAAGACCTCCATCAGGGGTGGATGAAACCATCTGCAGGCATTCAAATGCATTATTTGAGACTTTGTCCACCGTATACATGAATCCTCAAGAAATGAAAATTGCTGTATCGGATGGAAATCCGTGTTTAAACAATCCCATACATAAATACAAAGTCAACTTCAAATACAATATTCCTAATATTCGTTTTCTTCGAAGAAATTCTCAAGAAGACTTTTACGATCCCCTATTTTAAGGAAAATTCTTGTGAAATTGGATTGAGATCCCATCCATCTATAGAGGTTAATTCCATCCCAGGAACTCTGCAATCGATAATTATGTCTTTATAATCATCAGGATAGAAACGAGAAGTAAAACACCCACTATCGTTGATGTATAACTCTACGACAGACCGATCCACGAACAAATGTAATTTCATCACTTCAGTATCAGATTGAACATTCAAGCAATTTTCATCCCCCATTCGGATTGCGTGAGAGTCCGGATTGTAATGAATCGTGTATTTTTTACTTGGATCGTTATAAATTTCCAGTGTACATTGTCTATTTTTTGCGAATTGGACAATCAATTCTCCACACCCATCATGAAAATTCAAGATAGCAGATTGTTCCTCAAAATGATGATGAGAATTTCGTAGTTTCTCCAAAACAGGAGAGGGTCGAATTCTTAATTCTTTATATTCAAGAGAAATGATCCGTGGCAAAGTAAAACATCCATTCCACTGTTTATTCAATCCACCACCTTTAATCCAACCCCATAGGACATATTCTTGCTCATTTTCGGGATTTTTCATAGTATTAGGTGCATAGAAACTCTTTCCATGGTCGAGAATTCTCCAGTCTGATTCTTGTATAGTATTATGAAAGAGTGCATACTGGACTTTATCAAAAGGAGATATGAGAATTACAGAAAAATCTCCCCAATTGAGTACATTGGGGCATTCCCAGGGTTTTCTATGCGTTTTAGGATTACCTTCACACAGAGTTCCAATATAATTCCATGTTTCCAAATCAGGAGAAGTGTAATGGAATATAGCACCTCGCCAAGGTCGAGTTAATTGCCCCCCTAACACCATATGCCATAATCCTTGTTCTCTCCATATATAGGGATCTCTAATTTGACGGACTCTTTCATTTTTATGAATTGTTCTATCCAATATTGGATTTGATGGATTTCGCCTCCATCTTATAAGATCTGAATCACTTGTAGCACTCCAAGTTTGAGCCCCGAAAATAACATCGAATCCTAATGATTTAATGCTTGAGTACAGAATTGTTGGAATTCCATTATTATCCACACAACAGCCAGAAAAGCAATATTTCTCACCTTTTTCTTTATCAGGAGCTAATGCGATAGGTAAATGAGTCCAGTTGAGAAGATCGGTGGATTCCGCATGCCCCCAATACATAATTCCCCATTTTGATTTAAACGGTTGATGTTGATAAAATAAATGGAATTTTTTATTGTAGAATATTGGTCCGTTAGGGTCATTCATCCACATACTCGGAGGAAGAAGGTGATATTGAGGTCGAGATGGATCATATTTGACTTTATCATGTGTTTTCATTACCGAATCCATCGCACTCTGGATTAATCCCTGATCGGAGTTCATAATGTATATTGGTTCGATAGCGGATATATGGTTTTTACTTTATTTTCCTAAAAATTGGACACAACTCTTTTTATTACACAAAGAGGTACGTGAAGTATAATAGGTGACCGTTTATGGTTAAACGAGCTAGCCCCCTTCAAATTTACAAATTATTAGATCGCAGTAATTGCCAATCGTGTGGCAGAAAGACATGCATGGAATTTGTTACCGACTTATTAGAACGACGAGTGAAGTTAGAAGATTGTCCTGAGAATCACCTCCCAGCGAAAAAACGACAACAAATTCAAGACCTCATCGCTCCACCCCAATCACCATTAGAATTTGGTAAAGGAGACCGAATGGTTACAATCGGTGGAGAAGAAGCATTTCACCGCCATGATTTAACATTCTTCAACCAAACTGCAATTGCAGTAGAAGTCTATGATGAAATGCCAGATCTTATGGATGTAGTTAAATATCTTGATGGATTTGCAGTTTTCCGTATTGGTGAAAATTTGACGCTTGATGCGATAGCAATACGTTGCACCTCTAATAATCCCGAAATGTATGCAAAAACGGTAAAACTAGTCGCAGATGCAGTTAAAATCCCATTGATCTTATGTTCGTTCAATATTGAGATATTATCCGCAGCAGTTGCACAGATAAAGGATAAAAAACCCCTATTATATGCTGCAACCAAAGAAAATTGGAAAGAAATTGGCAAACTTGCTGGGGAGAATAATCTTCCAGTAGTGTGTTTTTCCACAAACACTGATGAACTGGTTTCCATTGCACAATCCTTAGAGACAATGGGTGTAAAAAATATTGCACTTGACCCTGGAACCATGATTGGTCCAGGATATTCGAGTGCTACCTTAAATAAGCTAATGCAAATACGATATAGTGCAATTCGAGATGGTAGTGCACTAACTAAATATCCGACGATTGGGGTACCTGCTTCTATCTGGGCAATTGAGAAACCAAAATCTGATGATGATTTCTTCGCGGTTCAGTACAAGGAAGCCTTAGCGGCAGTAATGATGCTGAGTGTTGACGTTAGCATGGTTATCATCCATTCCGGTCGTACTAAAGAAGATGTATGGATGCCGCTTGCATTAATGACCTATCGTCAAAATATTTTCACGGATCCCCGAATTTATCCGCGTGTGGATGCCGGTTTCTTTAAAGTGGGCAATCCAAACAGAAAATCACCCATATTTATGACTTCTAATTACCGTATGACCAAGATCCCGGTCGAACAGGATATAAAAGATAGTCATATTGATGCTTGGCTCCTTGTTGTTGATACAGAAGGATTAGGTATAGAAGCTGGAGTAGCAGGCGGACAATTAAGCTCGGATAAGATAGCAGAAGCTGTGAAAGAATTCAAAGTATTTGATGCCGTTGATCATCGTGTGTTAGTAATTCCCGGTATGGCAGCTAGGTTATCCGGAGCAATTGAAGATGATGCTAATTGTTACGTTGTAGTCGGTCCGGGTGATTCCTCAGGACTTCAGAAATATATGGAGAAGGAATGGGATCTCGATAAGTATATGAAAGAATACAATGAACGATAATTCCATTTTTATTTTCCCAATTTCTGCCATAATAAGATATTTCTTTGAAATTTTCACCTTACTTGAAAAAGATGAAGTTATTAATTTGGTTCTCTAAATAAGGATCTATTATGAAGCAAGATCATGACTTTGCGCGAGAAGCCGAAATGATTCCCATTCGGGATATTGCATTAAAAATGAATATCCCCGAATCTTCGATTGAATACTATGGTCAATACAAAGCTAAAATTAATATGGATTTTTGTTTAAAATGTGAAGATCGGCCAAATGGCAAGTTGATTTTAGTTTCCGCAATCTCCCCAACCGCCGCAGGTGAAGGAAAAACAACAACTTCAATTGGATTAGTGGAAGGGTTGTGTAAAATTGGGAAAAAAGCAGCAGGAGTACTTCGGGAACCCTCATTGGGTCCGGTTTATGGAATAAAAGGAGGTGCTACTGGAGGAGGTCGTGCTCAAGTTGTCCCATCAGAAGATATCAATTTGCATTTCACAGGTGACTTTCACGCAATCACTTCCGCACATAATATGTTGGCAGCTTTACTTGATAATGGGATATATCAACGGAAGATAAAAATCAATCCTAAACGTATCGTCTGGAATAGGGTTGTAGATATTAATGATAGAGCACTTCGAAACATAATTGTAGGACTTGGAAGTGCTACCGATGGAGTAGCTCATGAATCGAGTTTTGATATCACAGCCGCATCTGAAATCATGGCGATTTTGTGTTTATCAAAAAATCTCAGTGAATTAAAAGAAAAAATTGGAAATATCATATTAGGATATGATTATAGAGAAAAACCAATACATGCTTCAAATTTAGGAGTAGCAGGTTCGATAACTGTTCTTTTAAAGGACGCGATTAAGCCAAATCTGGTTCAAACACTTGAAAACAATCCAGTTTTTGTACATGGAGGACCATTTGCGAATATTGCCCAAGGATCTAATTCAATAATTGCAACGCGACTTGCCTTAAAACTGAATGATTATGTAGTAACAGAAGCGGGATTTGGATCCGATTTAGGGGCAGAAAAATTCTTTAATTTGGTGAGTCCTTATGCAGGATTTTCTCCATCCATAATGGTACTGGTAGCTACGATTCGTGCAATAAAAATGCATGGTGGGGCTAGTATGGAACGAATCAAACAAGAGGATTTAGTAGCTCTTGAGAATGGATTGGTAAATTTGGAACGACATCTTGAAAATGCAAAAAAATTTGGAATAGATACCGTTGTTGCACTCAATCGTTTTCCATCTGACACTACAGATGAAATTGAATTGATACGGAAATATTGCGAGAAAATAGATGTTCCTATGGCAGTTTCTGACGTATTTGAAAAAGGAGGAGAAGGAGGAGAGGATTTGGCAAAAATTGTCGTGGAAAGAATAGATCAAGATAGGACTAAGTTTGCACCCATATATGATTGGAAAGACTCAGTGGAAAATAAAATAAACATAATTGCTCGGGAAATATATCGAGCAGAGAAAGTAGAGTATGAGACTGAAGCATTAGATGACATGAAGCTGATCTATAATTTAAAACTGGAAGATTTACCAATTTGTATGGCAAAAACTCAGATGTCATTTTCAGACGATCCAAATAAATTGGGAGCTCCATCAGGATTTACTATGAAAGTTCGAAGAGTTTTGATAGCTGCTGGTGCAGGATTTCTAATTCCCTTGACAGGAAAAATTTTAAGGATGCCAGGATTACCAAAAATCCCTGCAGCCGAATCAATCGATATCGATCATTATGGGCGAATTTTTTTTTAATTCATTCATTTTTTTTGATTTTGAAATCAACTCTTTTGAAGTTCTTTTTTGGGTACAAATTTTAAAGCAGAATAGTCCAATTTAGGTGTATGAGTACAGAAACTAATGACGATATAATCTATACAAAACTTCGGAAACATCTAGATTCATTTCCAATTGCCTACCCAAAAACAGAATCGGGTGTGGAATTAGAAATTTTGAAGGAGCTCTTTACCCCCGAGCATGCGAAGATTGCACTTCGTCTCAGAACAATACCTCAAACAATTGAGGAGATTTACCCATTTTTTAAAAGAAAAGACAAATCCCTCGAATGGCTCCAAGCCAATCTAAGTGAAATGGTAAAGAAAGGATTAATTAATGGGGGAAAGGGTCCAGATGGAAGAATGTATTACTCCGGAGCCCCACTTGCCGTAGGTTTTTTTGAGTATCAAGTAAATAGGCTAACTCCCACTTTCGCGAAGAATTTCGCTCAATATATGGATGAGGGTTATCGAGATGCAATTATTAAAACGAAAGTGCCTCAATTACGTACTATTCCGGCTTCAAAGGCAGTTAAAACAATAGTAGTCGATGAGAAGGTTGACCATAAAAATTTGGTCACGCCATTTGATGAAGTAGAGGAGCTATTGGCTAATGCATCAAACACAATTTCGTTGGCAAATTGCGTATGCCGTCAAACTAAAGAGATTTTAGGAAAAGGGTGTAAACACACTATGGAAACATGTTTTCAGTTCGGAGGTGCAGCTCATTACTATATCAACAATGGATTAGGAAAACAAGTCACCAAAGAAGAAGCATTAGAAATCATTAAGAAAGGGATGAAAGAAGGTTTAGTACTCCAACCTTCGAATACTCAAAAACCATTTGCGTTATGTTTATGCTGTGGAGATTCATGTGAGATTCTATCAAATGCTAACAAGATGGAAAATCCTGCTCAATTTTTCCAAACCAACTATTATGCAGAAGTGGATGTTGAAAAATGCACTGGTTGTAAATTATGCGAAGTGAAATGTCCAATGCACGCGGCGGTTATAAATGATGCAAAGAAATCCACTATAGATTTGGGAAGATGCATCGGATGCGGGGTTTGTGTCACTGTATGTAATTTTGATGCAGTTCATCTAGTTAAAAAAGGTGAGGCGATTCCACCCGAGAGTACTATTGATTTATACAAACAGATTGCAATTGCTCGTGCAGAATCTGAATCAGAAGAGAATTAGTGTTTAAAAATTCTTTTTCCCATTTTTTCTGCTTCTAGATACGCCGGATTATCTTCAGGAAGATCGATTAATGCATCCCCGTTCAGATTCCGCATCGTAATATCCTTATTTTGGGGAATATGACCAATAACTTCGATATCAATCTTGAATTTATCCTTCAAATCTGCAACTCTTTTTGCCAAGATAGGTTTAGCTTCTTCATCAAAGCGGTTTCCAATGATCCAATATTTTGAAAACGTCAAGTGAACCTCTTTAGAGATTTCGACGATTCGGTCCATAGTGTTGAACCCCATTCGACTCATATCAGTAACAATGATGAGTTCATCTACATCTCGATCAGTTCGTCTGGAAAAGTGTTCTAAACCTGCTTCCATGTCTAAAAATATGATGTCATAATTTTCCTCTAACGGGTCCAAAATATTCTTCAGTAGGTTATTTATAAAACAGTAACACCCTTTTCCCTCTCCTCGTCCGAGGACCAAAACATCATAATCATCCTCTTCATACATGATCTTGTAAATTTCATTTTGGAGATGTAATCCCTTATCGTACCCTGGAGGTAGCGAACCCTTTTCGATTTTTTGTTTGAGATGATATGTCACACGACTAATTGATTTGTCTAGATCTGTTTCCATTCCAAGCACTTCGGGAATATTACTGGCAGGATCTCCATCAATTATTAGAATATCTCTATCTGTGAAATGTTTAGCAAGATATTTAATCAAGAGGGCAGCGATAGTTGTTTTTCCAACCCCGCCCTTACCACTGATTGCGATTGTTTGGGACATTCTGTGTCATTCAAATTCTCCATGCATTAAAGCATTAGCCTATAATATTCTTTAAAGGCAAGAAAAATCATCACCAACTAAGTGATTTTTTTTTTCTATCCATTTAGTTGTTTCCCAAACTTGAAGATTTTACGTTTAGGAACCCATTTGTACTTAATACCCGTTTATTGGTATTTTTTGATCCAGAGAACAACAAATTTTATTTTACATGGTTAATGAGAAGAGCACGAAGATGTCTGACGAAGAAGTTCAAGAAATTCAAGAAGATAATGAAGCGCCTTTACTCCTTATTGATAGGGAGTCGTATCTTGCAGCGGGAATCCATATTGGAACGAAACTGAAGACCAAATACACCGAACCATGGATTTACAGAACGACAAGCTATGGTTTGTTTGTTATCAACATTAATGCAACAGATAGTCGATTGAGAATTGCTGGTAAGTTTTTAGCACGATTTGACCCATCAAAAATTTTAGTATGTAGTGTACGTCGATATGGTCGACAACCAATCCGGAAATTTGCTGAAGTAATAGGAGCAAAATCCATGGATAAACGTTTCATCCCTGGAGTTCTGACAAACCCAATGATCGACGAATATTTCGAAGCAGACTGTGTAATTATCGTAGATCCTCACGCGGATAAACAAGCACTTGCAGAAGCAAAACTTGCACGAATCCCTCTAGTAAGTTTGATCGACACTGATGACACACTCGATGGAGTAGATTTTGCAATTCCAACCAATAATCGTGGACGAAAAGCCTTATCATTAATTATGTATTTGTTAGCACGACAAATCCAAAGAGAAAAAGGGGTAATTCCTCCAAATGGGGAATTAACTGCCAGATTAGAGGAATTTGAATCGAAAATAACTCCTGTTAAAGAGCAATAATCTCTTTACTTGTTTTATTTTACTTGTTTTATTTTACTTTACTTATTCTATTTTACTTTTTTATTGTAGTATGATAAGTTTCATATCGATAGTTAGGATAAAATAAGCATCTTTTCTACTTCTTAAACCATTCAGCTAATACTCCCAACTGTACGATTTTTTGATTTCGTCAGATCGTTCTCCGAAATAACCACTTCCTTTAGCCAATCTACTAGTTGGCTCAATTTTCTTTAAATACAAACTAAGTATTATTATGATTATAACCAATCAAACCACTCCCAAGGGAGGTAAAAAAATTATGATGTATGATTATAAAACCGAAAAAATTGTCAAATACGAACAAAATAATAAAAATAGAAAATACTAAACCATTTTAATCTAAGTCTGTATCTTCAAAATATGCAGCATTTATAGACAAAGAATACTCCGCTTTACTCAACTCTTTTCCCACGTAAAATGCGTGGGAAACTTCTTTAACTAATTCCAACTTATTTATAGCTTGATAAATCGACTCGGCCGTTTTTCCTTTTAATAATAATTTTCCTTTCAACCCTAAGCGTTCTTTAGTGGAATCAAATGGAATAAACAAGGCTTCTATAAGTCGAGTGGAGTGGTCAACATAAAATTTGAAATATCCTGTACTGTCATGGATAAATTCATAATCCCGTTCAATCAAGTTCTGAAGAATTCCTTCAGGGATAGTGTTCGTTGAAAGATCCACCTCTTGGGAAGCTGCTTCTGTTCTAGATAGTGATTTCCTTTTGGATTTCACAGTAAATCCATCTAACCCCATGTTAGTTGGAGGAGATTTGGAGATTTTTGAAAGATAAGCTAAATCTATACTTCTTTTTGTTTCTCGAATGGATCCAAGCGTTTTTGGGCTGAATTCAGTTGTGAATACACCAGCGCAATCCAATTCTTGTGCAATCAATGAGAGAAGAGTTATCATTCCGCTTGTATCTGCATCAACTAGTTCAAACACATTGTGCAACCCTATGAATGTAGGATAATGAAATTCGGATTCTGTCTGTAATTTTTTATTGAGGACTTGATAAGCATAAAGGGAATCCATCATCCCTGGTGAGATCGGGCTTTTCAGTAGTGCATCATACATAATATTAGTAAATCCATTAGATTTCAACCGTTTAGCTAATGAAATCAAGAATTCTGCTTTTTTCTCAGGATTAGTAATTGCTTTATGAGATGATCCCTCTAAAGGAATCAGAACTAGTCCCAGATTACGATTTACATGGACTCGTTGAGTATACTGCAAAAATTCGTTGATATTTTCTCCATCAATACTTAAAATTAGATCAGCACCCGATTCGATACCCGCAATTATCTCTTCGATTTTTATACTATCAACACTGATGAGTACATCATGATTCTTTTTTATCAAAGGTACGACTCTCCGAATCAAATCGGGATGAGATTGTCCGAAAATCATTCCTAAGTCGATTACTTGTGCTCCTGAATTGATGAAATATCGTGTTTTTTCCAAGATTTCTTCCTCACTATATTTAGGACAGTCCACGATTTCTGCAATTAATAAGGGGGGAAATTTCCCTCCAGTTAGGATAATTTCTCCACTTGGACTAGTAAAAGTCAATACTCGAGGACCTGTTTTCAATTGCCCTTTGGTAGAATAGATTTTTGTGAGTAGTTCGATATGTTTGTCAATTTTCTGTTGACTACGATTTCTTAACAAATAATCCGCTGCTTTTTTGGTAGGCAGCTCAATATCACGAATATTTGCTAGGAGGTCGAACAGATCCCCGGAAAATCGGGTTCCCTTAAACACAGGAATTGCAATTTGTTCAGCAATTTCATGGGTATCCCACGTGGTAAACCCAGGGAGTAAAATAAAGTTGTAATCACCTTTTGAGAAACCGGAACACAGGGAAATTACATGCTTTGGTTGGATAAAAGCAGAAACATCAACAGGTGCTTTTATCACGTCACATTGAAGGGCAAGTTCCTTTTGTGTATTCGTTTTTGTTGCGATTTGACGTATTTCATCATGACTTTTCTCTCCTGTTATCAATAAAATTCGCAGTAATTCAGTCATTTTGTCCATCAGATCTTTGAGGTTGAAGAAATATAGGATTGTCGGTATTAAAGAATACGCGTTACAATTGTTGGGTTTTTATCTCAATCTTTCCTCTAATGGGAGATAGATATCATCTAATATACTACCTGAAGTTTCACGAATCTTCATATTTTCAACTATATCAACGAATTTTCCACCAGATAATCCATTAGCAATAAATGCAGCACCTTGTGCGGATTCTTTCGCTATTGGAACGTAAGAACGCATTACTTTGGGAGGTGCGATAACAGATAATTTCTTAACCAAAGGATCAATCAAGGCATCAATTCGAGCTAGTCTACCCGCAAACAATATCTCTTTAATTACATCTTTGGAGGAAAAGGAGCTAGATATTGCGAATACAGACTTTACTAAATCACTATAGAATGCATCCATTGCCATCCGGGTTTTCTTATCTTGCTTTGCAAGTAATAAGATCTCTTCCGCTTTCATGTCAAAATATCCTGCAATAGAGCTGACCCCACCACTGTAAACATCTTTCTTCTTAATTTTACCCATTAAATACGCAATTTCTGCGTCAATGGACCCAACAGCACGGAAACCCATGATATTAGAACCACCAATACCATCAATTATTTGCCCATTCTCAATTGCCAATACGGCATTAAATCCGTACCCCATTTCTACCATGATGAACGAACTTTCACCACAAGGTATATTAAAGTCTTCCATTTGGTTGCGAATTCCAACAACCGTAGTGCATAGTTTATCTGCAGTTCCTAAATCAATCTTGTTAACCTTTCGATATCGAGGAACCGTGGGGAGATGCTTTACACTTGGTAAAAAATAACCATTTACACCCTGCTCATGTAATATCTTCAGAATTTTTCCTAAACCAAGAATTGCTCCTTTATCTGGATTTTTCTTCAACAGGGCGAAAAAATAATCTTCTTGTTTTAAGTCTTGAATTTTTTTTAAGGGTAATCCAAATCCGGAAGGTGCGGACATTACATCGAATTCGGTTGTATTAAGAAGATTCAGAAATAATTCGGGATGTTTCTGTATTTGTTTAGTGGGTATGGTGTGATCAAGGAAGAAAGTCCCATCGTCCTCCATTCCCACAAAATCCCAACTAGCAGAACCCGGATCTACTCCGATTACACGAACCATATTACAAACCAGCGCAAACTAGATAAAAAATTTTTTCTTATAGAAAGATATGGGCGATGAAAATCCCGTTAAAATCCCTCATTCTCCAACTTTTGGGGAGTGTCTGCGAATTGAGCCGTGTAAATTATATGAAGCAATAGTAATTATCAAGTGGCCTGATGAAGAGAAATATAACACGTCAGCAATGGGATTACGAGTAGGAAATAATGAAATGATATATTTACATCCATATCTCGACACTGATACTTATGAGTTACTCTCAAACCCAGTAGTAGAGCTAATCACAATCAATTTCACCGATGATGTGGAAATCTTTGCTATAGCTGCATTAAGTGGTTTACAATCGGGTTCCGCGGTTGAGGAGTTGGATCACTCGTCATTAACTATAAAAGAAGGGTATGGATTTCTTAAAAATTCTCAAACAATGATTTTAGGTAAAATTAATCATCGAAATCAGAAGTTTACATTGAAATATGATGGGTCTTCATTCGATGACGTGAATTTAGTCACAACGGAATTTCCCGTTACCTTTGAGATTGAGCGTTTAAAAGTGTTCCAGTCATCTACAGTTTCTCAACCGGTGAATCGAGGAGATAACCTAGCTCTGGAAGCAATAGTATATGCTTCTAAAATACCCGCAATCCAAAAACAAGCCAATTCTTTTCAAAAAGTTCATGAACTAGTGGATAAAGTGCGAGGATTTCAACACGATATTCGACGGTTTTCAGCTTCCCGTAGAGCGTTAACCGTATGTAATATCATTGATAATTTTCTAGATAAAACATTAGCTAAACCTCACTGAATTTCTTTAATAAACATCAGAGGATAGTTTAGATCCTCATTCCATTCAATGACCCCGGTTACAGCAATATCTTTATATTTTAAATGGATAGTCGCTTCAAGTAAGGAGGAATTTATTTGTGAATAGTCAAATTGATGCGATTTTGTTCCCTTTACCTTCTTTAGATTTATTGCCACTTTCACATCTGTGACATATGGTTGAGTTTTGATGGAATTTGCAAGAGCGGTCTCAATAGACGTGATAGTCGTAGGATCTTTTGAGATCGGCAATCCCATTGCAATATGATATAATGCCCCCAGTTTAATACCAACTTCAAAAATTGCACGTTCTCTGGATGTTATGTCAGAAGGGAATTTTTTATCCGCTAAACTTTCTTCACTCATTTAACTCACGCGTTTATTAGATACTTAATGTAATGTATTAGTTAAGATATATATACAATCAATATCCAACATTCTATTATAAAAATCATACAGAAGTGGTTAAGATGAAGATCAGATTATTCAAGAAAACTTTGTTTCTAGGCACTGTATTGCTTTTTTCATGTTTATTATTTGCTCAAATTACGCCAGTATTAGCACAAGAAGATTATTATTATGATGTGGAATGGTTAGACAACAATGGATTTGATAATTCCTCTTTTTGGGTAACGGAGACACTGGGGGATGATCAGGATGTTGATGATGCGATAACAGGAGGAGAAGCTACTTTTACGGTAATTGGAGATGAAGGGGGATACATTTTCAATGCAAACCCACCACTTTCTGATAACTGGACAGAATCACAAAATCCTGAATTTATTATCCCAGACATCTCTGGAATTGATGAAACTGGGTGTTATATAGGACATGAATATCTTGAAGAGCCAGTGGCTAATTATTTTGGTGTCACAGGAAATCAAACAAGAAATTTCCCAAGTATGAATTGGGTTCATACCGTAGAACTTCCTGACAATATGAGTGACTATGTGATAACTTCTGCTTCGGTAAGTGCTATTGTTAATGGAAGTGGAGATACTAACTTAGAGACACCGGGGGACACTCTCCTTAGTGGTGGATATATCGGTGTAGGCGATTATGCACGATTCTCCATAAATGTTGCAGATCCAAACAATATTGAAAATTATCGAATTGCATACAATAAAACTACTACTCTTGGAAGAGATATATCAGGATCTGTAGGTCCAAATACATATGGTGAGATGGTATACATCAATGATACAAATTTAGTTCCAGTTGATGAAGATTTACTAATTTTATATCTCACGAAAGTTCTACAATATGATTATACGAATTTCTCAATAATCCTTGGAATAGATGCATATTGTGAGGATAATTACCCAAGTTATGACCGAGACACGTTCTATGATCTACGAATCAAAAATTTCAGCCTTTCTTTCACTTACGAAAAGAAAATTGACCAATTTACTACGGTTTCGTATAGTCAAACAGGTGATGTTGTCGAATGCACTACCATTACAAATGCTTCTATGAGTTTTGATTACAAAATAGATACTTTATGGACCTCTTCTTCACCGAATAGTGAAATTCAAACAATAATCAACGGTAAAAAATACAGTGAAACCATAAAACTGAGTGATTTTGATACGACCTCCCAATCAGTCGAAATTTTTGGTATCGGTCTAAAGGATTTATTAACTCCAAACCTTAGTGTTACGGTGCAATTTCAATTGTATATTGCAGACGAATTTGAAAATACTATAGATTATACAATTTCTATCGATAATGTTCATTTTAAAGTATCTTATATGGTATTTACTCCGGATCCTATACCAGATCCGCCACCAAACTATTTAGGTCTTACAGCAGGTTTGGGAGGTGCGATGGTAATTCTCTCTACAGTATTTATTTTGTACCAGACAGTTTTCAAATTCCCTGTATATGTCCGAAAAATTCGAGGAGTCCGAAGAAAAATTCGAAGAGGTTTGAAAACTAAACCGTTGAGAGTTCAATCAAGAATTGATCAAGTTGGGTCAATGAACAAAGCCAAAATAAATTTAGATGATTTAGAGGTTAAATCGCCACCTAAACATTTGTAAAATTTTAATTTTTCTGTTCTTCCCTTTTTGTCTATCACAAGTAGGTATTTATTTTACTTAGTCATTTATCTAGGTAAATCTAAATGATCCAAATCATCAGTTGATTTGATATGCCGAAGCGTCTTTTAAGCTTGGATTTTATACGAGGATTAGCAATTTTTGGAGTAGTTTTTGCACATGGGATAGTATTTGGAATATTTTTGGGAAATTCGAATGCTGTGCAATATTTACCGAAATCACCATTAGTTATTTTCGCTCCTATGTTATTTCTCGGGACGTGGGCAGGACTCTTTGCATTAATTACTGGTGTGGCAAACTCTTATATTATTTTCAACAAACTGGATGCAGGATCCACTATAACCAGGAGCGTAAAGCCTTCATTTATTAACAATCTGTTAGTGTTGGTATTTCATTTCATCTATATGGGATTATTCACGATGGCAACTCCTGCCCAATTAGGAGACCATATGTTATATAGTCTGATTACAGGTTCAATTGAAAAAAGAGCCTTTAGTATCCCCGAGATTGAAATCTTCTTCAAAGCGGACGCTCTCTCCATGATTGCTAGTTCAGGGTTAATCACATGTTTTACTCTTCTCATAATATGGAGGCGAGATCGATTTCAAGAGTCGAAAAACAATAGCATCCGCAATCTTACGATATTTGCGATTATCTGGTTAGTATTCTCTAAGGCTTTGTGGGAATGGTTAAATCCACTTTTTTTAAAATACTTAGAATTAGGAAAGTTCTACTATATTCCAGCATTTTTCCTTTCTTTTATTGCTGGATCACTGCATTCTTTGTTGCCCTATGGGGGTTATGCGCTAATAGGAATTGTAATAGGGATTATGCTTGCAGAAAATAGACCTTATGAAGCAATACGGCGGTATTCAAGGAGATTAGGTTTAGCTTTTCTCATTACAGGCATTGTTCTTATTGGGTACCACCTTTTCACGATAACAACTGGAATAATCCCATATCTATTTCAATACCAGAATATTCCCCCCGATCTCTCATTTGTAAATTTTGGATTGATGTTATTATGGATCCCATGGTTTATACGAAAGTTTGACTATGAGTCGGATGAAAAAACGGTGAAAAGAAGTATTTTCATTCGCAGGTTTGGAATGTTATCTCTTACCATTTATTGTTTAGAAGCATTGTGGAATATTTTATGGAGTAACATTTTTCATTCCCAATTTGGGGAATTAACGGGTGAATTCGACCCAGTTATGGGAAATGTACTATTAAACGTGTCATATTTAGTTATTGTCGTCGGATTCTGGTTTTTTATTTTAAAAATATGGGAATCTATTAAGTTTAAGTTCAGTTTCGAGGATTTTTCCGTCAAAATCGGCGGAGCATTTAGATCTGAAAAATCAGATCGCCTAAATGTCGCCAAAATTCTGTATAATCCTCGAAAGGATGGTGAAATTGGTGAGAATAAAACCCCTTAAAACTCTTAATGTTCCGTGCCGACGTTTTAATTTTAATATCCTTATTCTGTAAATTCTCTCTTAATTTTGATCCATTCAACTAACCCTAGACGTTTATTTGATTTATTATGGATTCACGAACGAAAATTTAAATTTCTATTAAACCAATTAAAATTGATTAAATAACAAAAAAACCTCAGAGGGGTTCACCATAAAAAAGAAACATTTTCGATTACTAGTTATCTTTATCGTTATAGCATTTTTTTCTCAAATCTCTTTACTAAATGCTCAAGATGGAACCAATAAGGAATGGATTTTCAATCCCGGTTTTATTTCTCCGATTGTTCCCGAATGGATAAGTTCGGTAAATGGAGATTTGACCGATTTGATAGCAGAAAACCCAACATCAGGGCAAGCTGATTTCAAGGTAGTGGGAGATTATCGCACATTCTCAATCGCAGAAGATCCACCACATATTGATAATTGGACGGCAGTACAAAATCCAGAATTAACAACGTTCCCTGATGATTACGATATCACATCTGAAGGTATGTGGGTTACACATTTCTGGACGGAAGCCGAAGCAGGTCAATTAACCTCAGTTCATTGGACTAGAAATATATCTATGCCTGTTGATATGTCGGATTATAGAATTACATCAGCAAATATCTCAGTAATTGTAAACGCTACCGTAAAAGCGAATGATGGCTATGGCAATGGTGACGGAGGTGTTGAAGCCTATGGAGATTATACTAACGTGGCGGATGTTCCACCTTCACAAGCGACAACACCTCAATTCTCGACTTACGATTACGTAAGGTTTTATTCACTAGTTTCTGATCACACTAATACAAAATCATATGAAATCGCCCAGTATCAAACAGGACAATATACTTATCCTCTCGGACAAGATTCATATAGCTCGGATGCTGAATATTTGACAACAACCTATGATTACTTAACAGATACTTATTTGTTCACTGTTCCAGAAGAGAGCCTAATATTTTTTCTGTCTGATGTTCTTTCCACGGATAATCGAAATTTTAACTTTACCATGGGAATGAAAATATGGTGCGAAGATAATTTTTTAAACGATGATGATTCATGGGATGATTTACTCATTAAATCTTATAATTTAACATTCAGCTATGAAAAAATAATCGATCGAGATACATCTGCTTCTTGGAGCCAAGTAGGAAATTCCATCGTGGAGGATAATGCACAAATCACAAATGGAATTGTTAAGTACGATTTTAAGATCGACACACCTTGGGAGCCATCCTCCCCAAATTCGGAGTTACGGATTCGAATTAATGGAAATACGCATAATGAAACCATTAAATTAAGTTCTGGAACTTTTTCATTTCAAGAATCAAAGACTGAAGGGTTCAATGTAACGAAATTACTTCAAAAGGAAGTGAATATTACTCTTTCAATTGAATTATATCTGGCAGATGAATTTGCGCTTGCGGATAATATAACGGTTTCTATAACAAATGTACAATTGTGGGTAGCCTATGTATTAATTGAACCTCCAGCTCCTCCACCCGAGAGTAATTGGCCATATCTTTACGGTTTGATGGGAGGAGTTGTATTATTAGGGGTAGGATTTGGTGCTTATGAGGGTCATTTCAAATATCCAGCTCAAGTTCGTCAGATACGTAATTTAAAGAGAAGAATACGGACGGGGCGAGGCACGAAACCCTTGACAAAAAAGGATGCTAGCGCAATTAGTAATGAGATACAAGCTTCAGAAAAAACACAACTTCAGAAAAAACTGAAAACATCTTCTACAAAAAGTACCGCTGCAAGTAAAGAAGCTTCCTCAAAGTCCTATGTTGAAGCAGATAAAATTAAAGAGCCCAAACCACCTAAATCTATTGATACGTCAAAAACTGATACTAATCTTGATATTAACTCAAAGGGGGAAGGAAACCAATGAAAAGATCCCTATTAATTACCAGCATAGGCATTTTATGTGTGATTAGTCTTTTAAGCACAAGTCCTTTAGTTTCTGCTCGGGAAATACTTTATGAAGATGTAGTCTGGATAAGTGGTTTTAATGATCCTATCGGTTCTCAATGGTCAACTTCTATAGTAGGAGATGAATCTGATATTACTACTAGCTCGAGTTCAGGAGAGGCACTTTATAATTTACTTGGAGAGGAATTGGAATGGGAGCTAATTTCACCTTTGAATTCTGATACATGGACAGCAGTAAACAATATAGCCTATCCAGATTTGCCAGATGATTATGATGTGACTTCAGAAGGATTCTTTGTTTCTCATTACTGGGGAGACACTTATGGTCAGCGTTCAGACCAATCACCTTCTGTTCATTTTGATTATAACGTTAGCATGCCGAATAATATGAGTGATTATACAATCACTTCTGCATCAGTTAGTGCGGTAGTAAATGCAACCGTTCATGCAAACAATCCTGATTTTGGAGGAATTGAAGTTCCTGGAGATGCTGTCCATCAAGCGGCAGATTACGATTACATTAGGTATTATTTACTAATTTCAGATCTACCAAAGCAAAAAGTGTATGAAATTGCATACAATCAAACTTCTGATCTTGGTAAAGATAGTGCGGGGACATTCGACCAAATGGAGGATACATTAATTACAACTGTCACCGAAGAAAATCTAAAGTTCTTTCTGACATCAGTGTTAAATACAGATGATTTTAATTTTACAATAACCGTGGGGATCAGAATATTTTGTGAGGATAATAGAAATAACGATCAAGACTTTTTTGATGAGATTTATGTCAAAAATGTGAGTTTATCGTTCACATATCAAAAGAAAATAAACCAATTAACAACAGCTTCTTGGGATGGAATCGGGAATTCACTTAATAGCTCGAATGTTTTGATTCGAGACGCATCCTTTGAATTTTCGTACAAAATTGATACCCCATGGCCAACAGATGCTTCTCCAAACTCGGAATTTCGATTGTTTGTCAGTAATAAGAAACTCTCTGAAACGGTCAAACTCACTGCCGCCACAGATATTTACCAACTCGCTAATCCTGATGGATACAATGTTACGTCCCTAATTGGTCTGGATGAAAACATTACCGTATCTATTCAAGTGTATATTGGGGATAATTTTGAATTAGATTCTCCCATAAGGATTTACATAGATGACGTAGTGCTTAGACTAACGTATATAGTTATATTACAAGACCCCCCTCCAACGAACTTACAGCCTTATATTTATGGTTCTGCTGGATTACTAGTTGCGTTAGCTACAGGAATCGGATTGTATGAAGGAATATTTAAATTTCCTGCACAAGTTAGAACTGTGAGGTCACTACGACGAAACATCCGACATGGAAGGTCTACCAAGCTGTTGCAAACAAAAGACTCAAAAATGATTGGAAGAAA
This sequence comes from Promethearchaeota archaeon, assembly GCA_004524545.1. Taxonomy (GTDB): domain Archaea; phylum Asgardarchaeota; class Lokiarchaeia; order Sigyniarchaeales; family Promethearchaeaceae; genus AMARA-1. Next base: position 6,544 of record SDNX01000018.1, on the reverse strand, counting down.
TATTTTTGAAGAAGAAAAACGACAACTAAATAAAGTTAGTAGTAAACCGCAACATTCGCAGCCTTCGACGAAAGCTGCTCCAAAAAAAGATACATCGGGGTATAAGGATGTATCACCACCAGAAGAAAAGAAAATGCCAGAAAAAAAAATAGAAGGAAGCGATAAAAGTGCCTAGAGGATTTGTAGTAACTAAATGGACAGATACCGATGGATTAATTGTCCAGTTAAATTATCCGGAAGAATTAAAAGTAGATCTTGATGATATGATGCGTGTGTTTTATGCACACATCACCGGAGCAGCGGAAGCAGGAAATGTATTAGTTCGATTGGAAAAAGTGCAGTCCAACGTTGCATCCTACTTCACAGGCATGGATTCTCCTACCCCTTTTATGATTAATCTCATTTTAGAGTTGGGTGAAGATCCAGATATGTTCGGAGAAGCTGTAATTAAAGATATTAATTCATCGATTCTCAACTATCTACAACAATTGGGAACAAGTATCTCTGCAAACTATGAAGTAGTGAAGAAATTAAAACAATACTTGAAAAATGCGTTGTTTCTGTTGGAACGTCTGAAATACCTAACCAAAGATCAACTCCTAGCTCAAATATTCTATAGTGAAAAGGGTAGAAAAATTCTACAATTACTGAGAGATCGTGCTTATTCGAAAAAACAACTTCAAGCATTACTGGAAGAAGCATTAAACAAAATTATTACGAACCTTGATATAACCTTAGATCCATTTGTGAAGAGCGGATTAGTGAAACAAGATTGGATTGAAGGAATAGCAGAAGTGTTCATGTTCCTTGTTGCTGATTTTACCATCTTTCGTTCACCAGCATTCCATCTCATTGAAAATGCTAAAACCAGTTTACCAAATGCATATTTAGCGGAGAAGTATTTAGAGCAGGTGAAGAAATTCTTTGCAACCTATACACCAACTGAGGATGACAACTTGGTTATTGCGAAAAATCTTACCAACCCTGATAAATTCGATTATCTGGCATTGTTCCGAGATCGACCTTATCCTTTGAATAAGATCCCGAAAGGAACGGATGAAGGCTCATTGGACGTTGCCCATCTGCTCTCAGTAATGGAAAAAGATAGTATTTTGACAATAATTAAAGACAATAAGAATGTGGAGTGGGTATTTTTACTTACAGATATTGCAGTTCGTCCTTTCTATCCAGAATACATGTTGGAAAATATCCGTCGAGACCGAGAAGAAAATACCATCAAAAAGGAGACTGCAATCAAGCATTTAGATTATCTCGAAAAAGTCTATTATGATTTTCATGAAAAAAAGGAGAAGTGAAATAAAAAATGGCAAGTGAACAAGGGTTTAAATCCACACAAGAAGTCCTCCAGTTAATCGGTCTTGCTTCGGATGAAATTGACGTGTATTTCAGGATCACGGGGCGAGGACCTGTTAGCGCAGGAGAAATGGGATTGTTAGGAGGAGTGGATAGTATACGAGCGGAAGCAATTGCAAAAAGTTTAACGGAGAAGGGATTAGTTCGTGAAATTCCGGGTAAAACTCCTTATTATTCAGCATTACCTCCCTATGCAGCATTGATGAAGCAGATTCATAATTTCAAAGAATCCGTTGTTGGATTGAAAACTTCTACACCTCAAAATTTAGAAGGTCGCTTCGTGGGAATGGAGAAATCCATTGCCTCATTGGATAAGTTTCAAGAATATCGAGAATTCATTCGGGATATGAAGGAAACTCTTCCAAAGAAAATGAAAACTCAGCTCTCCAATTTTGAGAACCAAATGAAACAAGTCGAAAAATTCCATGATTTGAAATTGTTCATATTAAACTTGAAGGAAGTAGTTCCTCCAGACATTGAGATGGAATTCGGACGTATGCAATCTCGTCTTGAGACCATAAAATCGGAAATTGCACAAGCTTTTGAGAAACAGTTCCGTGTTGGAGCATTATCTAGTTTTGCAGAAAAAATTGTGTCCCGAATTATCAAGGATCAATTTGAAGATATGACGGGGTACTTCCGAGACAAAGTAATTCAAACCACCCAAAATACCTTGGATCAAGTTATCGATCAATTAGGAAGTATAACTGATACAGCGGGTGAAATAAGTGGAGGGATAGGGGATTCATTTGGGAATATTGAAGCGGGTCTGGTAGAAACTCTAACCGATCTTGAAGCCAAAGTCACTGAAGTGAATGATTCCATCCAAAAAGGTATCAGCGAGTTGAAAGGGGAATTCCAAAAAGAAGTAATGGAAAGTTTAGATGAAGATGTTATGATGAGTGTAGTTCGGAACCTGGATTTAGCAGAAAAAACGATGCAAGAATTCTGGGATCGATCCAAAGATGCATCCATGATGACTTTTAAGGACGTATGGTTCATCAGATCTGCTGAAGCTATGAAAGTTCAGATAAACGAAGCCATGTCTATGGTAAAAATGCGATTATTCGTTATTGCACCACATATTAATGATATCGATTTTACTGCACTCTCTAAAGTTAAATCACGAATCAACGTTCGGATTTCAACAGATTTTGATCTAAATAACCCTTCCGATAAGCAAAAACTCGATACTGTTAAAGAAATGGACAATATTACAATTCGATATTATCCACGGGGAACGTTATGGGCTGTAAACAAAGATTTTGAAGAAATGATCATAAGCGTGGTTTCCACCGATGAAACTGGAAGAAGTGTAGCAGGTATGGGATCTGTGTTAGATGAACATATAAAATTATTTGCAGCAACCATCGAAGATATTTGGCTTCAATCGAAGAAATTAGAGCAAATTTAATCAAATTTTTCTTTATTTAATATCTCTTTTTATTGCGGAGTAGTTTCCATATGTGCTCCATGATTGTTTGCATTTGTGATATAAGAAGTAAATCCGATTGATGAATAATTTTGAGTTATTTCTTCTAGTACTTTCTTTGCATCTTCTTCTGATTCAAATATGGAAAAAACAGTAGGTCCAAAAGAGCTCATGCCTGCACATTTCGATCTATTTTCCAAGTATTGGATAAGTTCCTTCACTTTTTCGTGCTGGAGACTGACCTCAATTTTCTTAAACCCAATTTTACGGATAGAATTAATAGAATTTCCGAATGTGGTTATATCCTTCTCTATGATTCCTGGTAACATCTGCATCAAAATATGATGTGACACTTGTTGCACTTCCTCAACAGGGATGGGGCAATGTTTTTGGAATATATTTACTTCTTCCACGTTAGAGGCTCCAGCAGGAACATTCAAAATTACTACTAATACAAACCAATCTTCAGGAAATTCGTATCGCAAAATAGTTCTGGCAGGTTTTGCATTTGAAGCGGACGATGGTAAGAAGCTTTGCTTTTCTTCATCTTTTCCAAACCTATGACCACAATCTAAAATGAATCCTCCATTTTCAAATGAGCGAAAACCAATTCCAGATGTTCCTCCTCTTCCAACCATATGTGTTAAAGTCTCAATATCTATCTTCATATCTATTTCGAGTATTTTAATAATGGAAGTTGCTATTGCAAGAGCCATTTGAGTTTTTGAACCCAACCCCATGTGTGCGTATAAAAAATCCCAAATAGTAATTTTCAATGGAAATTTTTCGGATTTAGTGAGTGAAAACATATCAACTAGTTTGTGTATGAAAGACTGTGTTAATTCTATTACAACGTTCAATACATCATCAATATTAGGGTGATCAGAGCATTCTACAGAAAACACCACGCGCCCTAACGAAGTTTCCAATATTTTTTGGTTATCGGGTAATAGATTCCATGCATTTTCTGAGACTCCTCGACTCGTCAAAGATTCTCGATCAAGCACTTCGATAGTGAAATTTGGCTTTTCTAATGTTAGACCAACCCCCCCGTCTACTCGATTTAGAGATCCGTTTAAATCTATCAAACTAAAATGTAATCGGCAAGGAGTCTTGATAAATACGCGCATTATCGACATGCTTCCGCATGGTTCATTGTTTTTGAATTTTTTCTCATACTTATTGTGAGGAAGAATTAATAGAGGAATCCTTCACAGTGGGTAGTATAACATGACTGATCTTGAAGGAACAACTAGAGCCCTAATTGACAAAAAATGGAGTAAGGAAGAGATAATATCAAAACTTGTTCAAGAGTATTTGGTGTACAAAGAGATTCCTGAAGAACAAGCAACGCAATTAGCTAATGCGGTCTTTGAAGAGTGTGTTACAAGTGAGTATTCTGGAGAAGACCCATTAGTCAAAGCAATACTTGAAATTCCAAAAGCAAGCATTGCGGTTGGAGAGCAAGGAGTTGGGTGTCGGGGCGTTGGAGACTTTTTTATACATAAACTCATTGCAGATCTATCCGTTACATCTACTGAAACTGAAGCATATTTATCTCCAAAATCTTTGGATGATGCAGGTGCTGTCAAGTTACCTGAGGGATATAAGTCGGGGGATGAGTATCTTATCATTTCAAAAATGGAAGGAATGCACAGTAGATTGAGTGATTTTCCATTTCTTGCAGGATTTCATGTCACACGAGCAGGGTTACGAGATATCTTCGTTAAAGGAGCCATACCTATATCGATCATGGTAGATGTCCATCTCGGAGATGATGCTGATGTTGGTAAGTTGTTCGATTTCATGGCAGGAATTTCCGCTGTGGCAGAATTAGCGAAGGTCCCAATAACTGCGGGATCTACTCTTCGTATTGGAGGGGATATGGTAATCGGAACCAGAATTACTGGAGGTATTGCTGTAGTTGGATTAGCAAAATCTTTACTTGCTCGTAGGGATATTCAAATAGGAGATAAAATCCTCATGACGGAAGGGGCGGGTGGAGGAACCATCTCTACAACAGCAATCTATTCAGGAAATCACGATGCATTGAAAGCGACTATGAACATAAAATTCCTTACCGCAGTTAAAGCAATCTTGGAATCAGAATTCCTTCCTGAAATTCGAGCTATGTGCGATGTGACAAACGGAGGATTGCGAGGAGATCTCTACGAAATTATCTACGAATCAAAAACGGGAGTTGAAATCTCTATAACTGAAGTTGAAGATTTAGTGGATCCACCTGTATTGGATTTACTCCAAAAAACGAATGTGGATTATTTAGGAGTATCCTTAGATGCCTTGCTTCTATTTGCCTCTCCGGAAGTTTCTGAGAATATTATGAAATTAGTTCGAGACGTCGGCGTAAAAATCACTGAGATCGGTCAAGTCACTGATTCTTCACAAGTAATCTTCAAATCAAAAACGGGTGAATCCGTTGTTATGCCTCGATTTCGAGAGTCCGCTTATACTCCAATTAAAAAAGTTATTGGGGAAGAAGATCCGGAAAAGAAAAATGATATGGAAAGAAAAATTGAGCAGTCTGCTACAGATTCAATTAAAAAAAGAGAGAGAATTATCCAATTCATTCGTAAATCCTAATTTATTTAACGATGTGACCCAGAAATCTCTAAATTTTAACGGAAAAGAAATAATGGCGCAGACGGGGGGATTCGAACCCACGCGCGGAGACCGCACCAGATTTATGGTTCGGGACAATTTTAGCCCCGATTAATTCCAATCTGGCATCGTAACCACTTGATTACGTCTGCTTGGATGAAATAAAAAATGAATTGATTGCTTATAGCTGTAATTTTGGAAGGTGTTTCTCTTCGAATTTTTCCTTAAGTTTCGCTTTATCAATCGCTTCTTCAATTGCTTTCTTGGTTGCGCCTTTTTTTAATCCCTCAAGCATGTACTTGGTCGGGGAAAGGTGCTTGAAATTGCATCGTCGTCGTTTGACCTTTATACCTTCAACTAATGCAAAGTTTTTATCAATTACTTCAACTATCACGCAAAGATATCCAGCTTCTCGTCCGAGTAACTTTATTGCGCATTGACCTACATCGTATATACCCATTATATTGTCACCAATTATAATCTTGCTCAGCCAGCTCTTATCTCGAATCTAAGGGGGCTTCGGGATAAGATATTGACTAAGGTGTATCCTCTCTTTATTATTGAAAAAATATTAATTTTTCGGTATCTAGGATGAGAATCCGTCATATTGTTGGATAGCAGTCAATATTTTTGAGATAACTTCTTGACTCGTCAGATTGGTTGTGTCTAAAATAAAGTTGAAAGTGTTTTGGATCAAGATAGGGTCTGCAATATCAATCCCATAATATTCCAAAAATCGCTTGCGTTCTGATTGCTCTCGAAGCTCGGTTTCATGAATTTTTGCTTCTAATCCATGTGAATCCCTATCCATCATACGTTGAATTCTGACATTTTTTTCACAAGTGAGAAGAATTTTGAACTCTACAATATCCTTCAGTAAATAGGGACTAAGCTGATTATCTAATATACAGTTTCCTTTCAGAGCAAGCTGCTTAATGCGATAATCAATGGTATTATCAATTGTTCTATCCTTTTCAGCACGACGGGAGAGTTCTTCAAGAGATAATCCTTGCTCTTTTGCAATGGTACGGAATAAATCGCCTGTGGACTGATATTTCAACCCAAAATGATTTGCGATGGATTTTCCTACTGCCGATTTACCAGTACCATGAAGTCCTG